>JBAXXU010000080.1:0-19334 GCA_037127735.1 Bacteroidota bacterium | reverse complement strand
CTCTGTGTAAGTTCTTTTTTATTACACAGAGATCCACAGAGTCCCGATAGCTGACATGATCACTGAGATACACATAGGGTTGAGGCGCAAAATTTTGTTTTGTTAACGCTCATTTTTAGTACCTTTAGCATCTTAATAGTCATAAAATTTCAGATGCAGAAAAGAAGGCGCTTGCCGGAATGGTTGAAGATGCAGAGGGCAAGTGGGGCAAACTATTCAATGGTGAAAAATACAGTTGCAGAGAATCATCTTCATACAATCTGCACCAGCGGGAACTGTCCTAATATTGGTGAATGCTGGAACGCGGGAACTGCTACATTTATGATCCTGGGTGATATATGTACCAGGGCCTGTAAATTCTGCGCAACAAAAACGGGGAAACCATTTCCCCCTGATCCTGATGAACCATTGAGACTGGCGGAATCAATTAAAACAATGAGGTTAAAACATTGTGTGATCACATCTGTCGATCGCGATGATCTGCCTGACGGGGGTGCATCTTTCTGGGCAGAAACAATCAGACGCGTAAAAGAGGTTAATCCTGATACAACTATCGAGACATTAATTCCTGATTTTGACGGAAAGACTGAAAGGATCCAGATTATTATTGATGCAGTTCCTGATGTTATATCTCATAATATCGAAACTGTAAAACGTCTTACACCGGTCATCCGTACAAAAGCCGGATATGAAACAAGCCTTGATGTTATAAGATATATCTCCGGAAAAGGGAGAATAGCAAAATCTGGATTTATGTTAGGACTTGGTGAAAGAGAGGATGAAGTTATTCAGACAATCAGCCATCTTTATGACGCCGGTTGTAAAATACTTACAATCGGTCAATATCTTCAGCCCGGATTAGATTTTCTGGAAGTTGTGGAATATATAATTCCTGAAAAGTTTGAAGAATACAGGATTTTGTCACTGGAAATGGGTTTTTCTTTCGTTGAAAGCAGTCCACTAGTGCGGTCATCTTTTCATGCTGAAAATCATGTAAAAGCCAGATAATTTTAATTATATTGGCAATACATAATATTATTAATATAATTGAGTTATAGCGTTGTATATAAGGATATTGGACAAAAGGATTATAAAGAGACATGGGACTACCAGACATATATCTTTAAAAAACTTGTTGACAATAAAAAGACAGAAACCAGGTTGGCAGACTCTGTTAAAGTTTTTCTGCCCGGTACTCTGATTTTTGTTGAGCATCCTCATGTATATACTCTTGGCAAGAGCGGGTCGGAAAATAACCTCCTTCTTAATTATATTCAGCTTCAGGCAAAGGATGCGACATTCTACAGGATCGACAGAGGAGGTGATATAACCTATCACGGTCCCGGGCAAATTGTAGGCTACCCTATTTTTGATCTGGAAAGCATAAATATAGGGCTGAAGGAGTATATTTACAGGCTTGAAGAGGCTATCATCAGAACAGTGAGTGAATTTGGTCTTTTTGCTTCAAGGCTTCAGGGTGGAACAGGTGTATGGCTCGATCCGGAAATCAGTGGGAAGGCAAGGAAAATTTGCGCTATAGGAGTAAAGGCAAGCAGGTACATAACCATGCATGGTTTTGCTTTCAATGTTAATACCGACCTCGCCTATTTCAATAATATAAACCCTTGCGGCTTTACCGATAAAGGGGTTACTTCACTTGAAAAAGAGCTCTGTGGCAAGCAGGATTTTGATTTTGTAAAATGCAAAGTGAAAAGAAACCTGCAGGAAATTTTTGATTTGGAATGGACTAATCAGTAAGTGGATGGAAAAAAAATGGGTTGTGAAGGATAAGGGAGATGTGGCAGTTGTTAAACAACTCGCGGGAGCCCTTGGTGTGTCGGAGTCTCTGGCAAATATGATGGTTCAGCGTAATATTTCCTCTGCTAATGAGGCCAGGGCTTTTTTTAATCCGAGCCTTGATAACCTTTATGATCCATTCCTGATGAAGGATATGAATATTGCGGTGGAAAGGATATCAACAGCAGTAAAAAAGAATGAAAAGATTCTTGTTTATGGTGATTATGATGTAGATGGGACCACCGCTGTTGCCCTGGTGTATTCGTTTCTCAAAGATCAGTATTCAAATGTTGAATATTACATACCCGACAGGTATAAAGAGGGTTACGGCGTTTCATTCCAGGGCTTGGATTATGCTTATCAGAATAACTGCAAAGTAGTGATCACCCTCGACTGTGGCATTAAGGCAGTGGAAAAAGTCAAATATGCACGTACAAAAGGACTCGATGTTATTATCTGCGATCACCATTACCCGGGCGATGAAATTCCCAAAGCGCTCGCTGTACTCGATCCCAAGCAGCCGGCCTGCAGTTACCCCTACAAAGAACTATCGGGATGCGGCGTAGGTTTCAAACTTATTCATGCCTATTCAAGGGTTCATGGGATTCCGTTCAGTGCAATATCCCATTACCTCGACCTTGTTGCTGTAAGTATTGCATCAGATATAGTACATATTACAGGAGAAAACAGAATTATGGCCTATTTCGGCCTGAAGCAACTTAATGAATCACCACGTACCGGCCTGAAAGAGATTATCCGTGAAGCGGAAGTTACCAGGGCGCTCACCATTGAGGACGTTGTTTTCAAGATAGGCCCCAGGATTAATGCTGCCGGGAGGATGGAAACAGGAAGTAAAGCTGTTGATCTGCTTGTTTCGAGTGATACACTTCTTGCCACAGGGATAAGTAAGGAGATCAATAATTTCAACCTTGAACGCCGTAGTGTCGATCGCATAATAACAACAGAGGCCATGCGAATGATCTCTGAAGACCAGAGAACGGTAAATTCCAGAACTACAGTGCTATATAACCCGACCTGGAAAAAGGGGGTTATTGGAATTGTTGCCTCAAGATTAATTGAGACATATTATCGCCCAACAGTCATCCTGACAGAATCGAATGGCTTTGCCACCGGTTCTGCAAGATCTGTTCAGGGTTATGATCTTTATCAGGCTGTTGAGGCATGCAGCGATCTTTTGGAGAGTTTCGGGGGGCACATGTTTGCAGCAGGACTAACGCTAAAGAAAGAGAATATACGTCCATTCATGGAAAGGTTCGAACAATACGTTAACAATACAATTACCGAAGAACAACTTGTGCCACGGTTATTTATTGACACTGAACTTTCTTTTTCGGAAATAAATGAAGATTTTTTCAAAACAATAAGCCTGTTTCAGCCTTTTGGACCTGAAAACATGTCGCCGATATTCGTTTCACGAAATGTATTTGACACCGGATCAGGCCGTATGGTAGGATCAAGCGGTGAGCATCTTAAACTCGATCTTTGCCAGGAGTCAACAGGTCAGAAAAGCTTCTCGGCCATTGCTTTCAGCCAGGCGAACCATTTTGAATATATCAAGGGAGGAAATCCTTTCGATATCTGTTATTCTTTGGAAATGAACGAGTTCAGGGGAAATAAAAACCTTCAGCTTAATATCAGGGATATTAAAACACCACTATCATAACTATCTAAAACTGTATCTTGATCTGGATTTTTAATTCTTCATTATCTTTTATACTTGCCCCATTTTCTATTGATGTTGTAATACCATATTTGACTCTCAATTCAGCAATATCGCTTATTTCCCATTTTACCATTATGTAACTCCGGCTCCCTTCTCCTGACAGTGCAGGAATACTGAAACTGTACAGTAAATCATTCTCATAGGTATAAAGTCTTGAATCCCAGGTATCGGTACTGAAAAGGCAGTACCTTAACCATACTGTAACCGGAAGTTGCCGGAATCTGTAATTTATTTCCTGTAATAAAAGCGCTCCTCTCGAATCAGTTGGATCAGCAGTTTTATAATCAATTCGTGTTCCCAGGGTCAGATTATCGTAAAGAGCATATCGGACAGACCATTTAAAACTTTTGGTGATAACCTCCTTTTGCTTTGGAATTCCGGAGGTTTCGATATTGTCAACCATCGAATACCTGTAATTGTATGAAGCATCAAATGTCAGTTTCTCGGTCGGTAGAAACCGGGCTCTTATTTCCTGCTTCATTCCCCATGTAGGGGCGCTGCAACGGTATTTCAGCCATAGGAAATGCTGAATATCACAACCGCCACTAATGAAAAGATGCCTGGCTGCCTCAAAAGAAAAGTTCCCGAGGATGCCATTTTCATTACCGGTTGATGTACCACTGCCGGGTCCTTTACCGTGAAAACTGATGAAACCGCCATTGTAATTCCTGAATAAGAAATTTATTGTTAACCGGTCGGATGGCCTGAATGACAGCCCTTGTACGAATGCATACTTTCCTGTTCCATTTGTTGAAAATTCGCCATAAAGCAAAATTCGTTTAATGAGGCTGCTATAAGAAATAGTGTAGAGATTGGTTCCATTACCGTCAAATTTAAAAATATCTTCAGGGTCATTCCCGGCCATTCTCACGGGAAGTGAAAACCTGTTTCCTGACCAGGTGAAACCCATCCTGACATTATTGAAATTATAAGAGAGATTAATTCCATAGGCTAATTCAGAAATTGCATCTTTTTTCAGAAGGGTGGAAGGAGTATTATGCACCCCGGCCAAATAGAAATTTTCAATATAGCTTGAAGAAGAATCTGATGTTGAGCCAAGTGTGGCGTCTAAATAATTTTTTGAATAAAAGAGGGATAACCCAATATTTTTATGAGAAAATTCAGCAGCCACACCCCTGAAAAAATTGTTTTCATCTGTTGAGGTATATGGTTTTATCTCATCCCTGGCCGACATGTAACCCGGGGCTGTAAGGGAAAGGCCGGTACGGATTCCGGTATTAATGTTTGTACCCTGGCCAAATCGTGCGGAGTAATCGCCCACTATGAGCCTTTGGATCAGACCGGTTCCGTTATAGACAATATGGGCTGAAAGAAAGTCGGGCAAAGGGGAATTAACCGCGAAAAGCTTTTCTCCGGGATCTTTTTCAACTGTCAGCCCTCCTGAAAAACTCCCTGCAGTAAACTTGTACTTCGTGAGCATTTTCAATCGCGAACCTGATGATGTTGTATCACCATTACCCGATCGGATTGAAAGATTGGTTATCGAGGCATTTCTCCATCTCACAGAATCAGAGGTCATTGCCACTTTGCTATCAAGGAGAATAAATGGGATCATCATTTCAACTGTTTCTCTGTCAAACCCGGGGACGTTCGCTAATTCATAAACAGAAACGATCCTTCCCGAGGAATGGATATAATCTATTATTACTTTTACCTGGAAATCAGAAAGAAAAAAGAGCCTTGAAATTTCATTTTCACCGGCTGAATTCAGCTTAACCGGGTTCTCCGCAAGTTCATAAAGCCGCTCAACGTAACTCGAAGCTGCTTCAGGGTCGGAGTCGTCAGCTGCCAATTCCTCAGCAATGCTGATAACAACTTCTGATAGTTTTGTTCCCTGACTAAAACTCCGGAATGAGAAAAAAAGTAAAAAAAGTATCAATAAAAATTTAATCATTCAGCCAGATATCTTTTTGTTTTTTCACCTTGATCTTTTTAAGTAAGAACATTTGAACAAACGAATGAAGAATGCAGAATGATTACTTTGTGGCAGTAACGATGCTTGTAACAAAGATGCTTATCAATTCATTACACTCTTTTATAAGGTGAAGGATTTCTGGTTCAGCCTTGTAAATCCTGGCTTTATACATTATTTTAAGGCAATTATGTGATTCCCGTAATTCCTTAAGGCATACTTTCATTTTGTGAACGAAATCATTTTTGGATTCACCGCTTTTTGCCTCACCATAATTTAAAGATGGTGAAGTCCCAGATCTTAAAAGTTGTCCACCAAGATGTATGGCAGATTTTGATCCCGGCAGGTTTTCAACAAATTTTATTATTGCAACCGCAAAGTCAATTAGCCGGTCTTCCAGATCAAATTTTTTATCATTCATTTTATTTCGCTGTTCTTAATTCGTTTGTTCTTAATTCGTTTGTTCTTCATTCAATTGTTCAATTAATTACCTTATTTCCTCTGTGTCACTCTGTGTGAGTTCTTCATAAAATATTTTTTAAATTACTATTAACCTGAACTGTGTGGTTAACGGATTTTAAAAACTAAAGAAACGGAAGATGTTATTCCCAGTTTTTCATGAGTTACAAAACCAAAATCTATCTGCGCAATTTTTGCCAGGTACCCCAACCCGAAACTGAATGAACTGTTATTGGTACTGAAACCACCCCTTAGCCAAAACTTTTTTGCTGCTTCATATTCAAACCCCGTTCTTATTATCAGTTTACTCCCGGAGCTCATTTCAGCTTCAACCCCTGCAAAAAGTGTTTTGCTCAAGTCAGTTCCGGCCCCAATTATGAGAGTAGTCGGCAGAAAGGATTTTCTTAGCGAATTAGGTACAGGGTTGAATAGATGAACCCCTAACCTGATATTTTCAGAGGGTATGACAAGCAGTCCGGTTTCAAATGTAACAGACTGATTATTTTCATACTCTCCTGAAGCTCTTTCAAGAAAATAATCGATCTGAACCCCTGCATATATCTTATCTGAAAGTTTCAACCCGCAGGCAAGTCCTGTCATATCTCTTTTATAATCAGTATATCCGAAGTGGGAATAAACAGCCCCGAGCGAAGCTTTTCCCACAGGAATTGTTATTGCGGCGGAACGGGTTCCCAGTTCCTTGATACTGAACCTGTTTTCGTAGTTAAACCCGAATGAAAAGGAGTTATTATATGCGAGTAATGGCTGGTTATGAAATGAACTCCAGAATCCGTTCTTCATTATGCAAACATATCCTGTTCCTGCTTCACCTGCTCCGGCTGACTGACGATACGGATCGCCTCCGGAAGAGGTTAAAGAGAAAAAAATAAAAAAAACGGAAACAGATATTTTCAGCAGCGAGCTCAACTGTTTCAAAAATTATTGTGCCAAGATACAAAAAATAATAATATCCTTATTATTTTTTTGAAGAAATAACCGCGAAGAACACAAAGTCCCGATAGCTATCGGGATGCGCAAAGATCGCAAAGAAAATTACATTCAGATATCCTTTGAGACCTTTGCTAAACCTCGCGACCTTTGCGGTTAAAATTTTTAGTTTGTTTTGTATTGATACTTTACATTCTTTAGCTCTTCATTGGCCTGAACGATCTTTTTTTTAAGAGATTCCTTATACTTTATTACATCATTCATAATTTCATTATTCCCGGTGGCGATAATTTGAACAGCAAGGATACCTGCATTCTGAGCTGCATTAACACCGACAGTAGCCACCGGTATTCCGGGAGGCATCTGGAGAATGGAAAAGATTGAATCAAGTCCTTCAAGAGAAGCCTTTATTGGCACTCCTATTACAGGCAGAGGCGTCATGGCAGCTATTACTCCCGGCAGATGTGCTGCCATTCCTGCAGCAGCTATAATTACTTTTATTCCGCGGGCAGCTGCATTCTTTGCAAATTTTTCAACCTCTTCGGGTGTCCTGTGTGCCGACAGGGCATTCATCTCAAAAGGTATCTTGAAATCATTAAGTATTTCGGCTGCTCTCTCCATTACGGGCAGGTCAGATGTACTGCCCATAATGATGCTTACAATAGGTTCCATATAAAATAAATTAATTTAACTTGCTGATAAGGACAAAAATAAGCTATTATTTTCATATTTTCGCACCGGCTGTCAGTTCAAAAATTGATGTCATGAAAGAAATCCGGATACTTGATAAAAAATTCAGAGAAGTGATCACCGAAAAGGCAATCCTGGACAGGATTGATGAACTTGCCAGGCAGATTAACAGCGACATGAAAGGAAAAGATGTGGTTTTTCTTGGAATTCTTAACGGGGCATTTCTGTTTGCTGCAGATCTTTTCAGACGAATTGACCTTCAGGCGAGGATATCTTTTGTGAAACTTGCATCATATGAGGGGACGAGCTCCTCAGGTTCAATAAAAGAGCTTATAGGTTGGAATGAAGATATTAAAAATAAGACTATTGTTGTTATTGAAGATATTGTTGACACAGGAAATACCCTGGAACGTATAGTGGATGAGCTTATTATAAGGAAAGCCTCTGAAATAAAAATTGCTGCAATGCTTCATAAGCCGGACGCTTACACGAAGAACATCCCTCTTGACTACGTTGGGTTTGAAATCCCAAATGATTTTGTGGTAGGATATGGTCTCGATTATGATGGATTTGGACGTAATCTGCCATCTGTTTATACATTATTAAGTAATTCGTAAATCGTAAATAGTAATTCGTAATTCAAAATGTCCTATGGTTAATTTTCTGATTTTTGGTCCTCCCGGCTCAGGTAAGGGAACACAGTCGGTACGGCTGGCTGAGAAATTCAATCTTATTCATCTTTCAACGGGCGATATGCTCCGGGCTGAGATTGCAGGCGGTACAGAGCTCGGTAAAAAGATGAGCATTATTATGTCTAAAGGGGAGCTGGTTCCCGATGAAGTGGTGATTGAAATGATAGCTTATAAAATTGATAACAGTAAAGGATCTGCCGGATTTCTCTTTGACGGTTTTCCAAGAACGGTGGCTCAGACAGTTGCACTTGAGAAAATGCTGAATGAACGGGGCATGAAAATTGACAGCATGCTCGTCCTTGATGTGGATCATGAAGAACTTGTCAAGAGATTAATTGCAAGAGCTGAACTGTCAGGAAGAGCTGATGACAAAGATCCAGCGGTTATTGAAAACAGGATTGATGTTTATAAAGAAAAAACTGAACCGATAATCAATTACTGCAGTGAAAGAGGTATCTACCAACCGGTTAACGGTATGGGAACTATTGATGATATCTTCGAAAGGCTTAATAATTATATGAAAAAGTTTTTATAAAACCTAAGTGTAATTTTGGGGATAGCAGAATAAATCTTTTTAAACCGCAAAGTTCACAAAGTAACCGCAAAGCACGCAAAGTCAAATCAATATTACTTGCTTCTTTGCGATCTTAGCGTAGAATCTTAGCGACCTTAGCGGTTAACGGATTTCGACTTTTTAAACATCCCCAGAGAGACACCGAGAAATCACCACTTTATGTCCGGATCAAACTTCGTTGATTATGTAAAAATTTACTGCCGTTCGGGTAGCGGAGGCGCTGGATCGGCCCATTTCCGCAGGGAGAAATTTGAACCCAAAGGCGGACCCGATGGTGGTGACGGAGGAAGAGGAGGACACATAATACTGAGAGGGAATGATCAGATGTGGACGCTTTTGCATCTGAAGTATCAACGTCATATTTTCGCGGGAAACGGTGTCGGGGGCAGCAGACAAACATCTACGGGCGCTGACGGGAAAGATGTTACAGTTCAGGTTCCTCTTGGTACAATAGCTAAAAACAGTGAAACAGGAGAGAGCTTTTTCGAAATTACAGTCAACGGAGAAGAAAAGATACTGGCAAAAGGCGGCAGGGGAGGACAGGGAAATACTCACTTTAAATCGCCTACGAACCAGACCCCGAGATATGCACAACCCGGAGAACCCGGTATTGAAGAAGAATTCATTCTTGAACTTAAAATTCTTGCGGATGTTGGTCTTGTCGGATTCCCGAATGCAGGCAAATCAACGCTTCTGTCAGTAGTCTCTGCAGCTAAACCCAAAATTGCCGACTATCCTTTTACTACCCTGGTCCCAAACCTGGGAATAGTCAGCTACAGGGACGACAGATCGTTCGTTATGGCTGATATACCGGGAATCATTGAAGGGGCTCATGAAGGCAAGGGGCTTGGGATTAGATTTTTAAGGCATATTGAAAGAAACTCGATGCTTCTTTTCATGGTCCCTGCCGACAGCAAGAATATAAAGGAGGAATATGAAATTCTGATTAATGAACTTAAGATGTATAACCCTGAGCTGCTTGATAAGAAACGTATGCTGGCGATCTCGAAAACTGATATGCTCGATGATGAACTTATTAGTGAGATAAGGAAAGACCTTCCCGATATCCCCAGAGTATTTTTTTCCTCTCTGACAGGTCAGGGAATTGTTACGCTTAAAGATATGATATGGAAAGAACTTACCAATTCATGATTGATATATATGGTTGAACGACTTGATCAACAGCTTTTTCTATTTCTGAACTCATTAAACTCCCCTTTCTGCGATCAGGTGATGCACGCTATCAGCGGCACGATAATATGGATCCCGCTGTACCTTGCTATCCTTGTCTTCCTTGGACTAAAGTACAAACGAAAATTTCTCGTAATTCTGCTGTTTGTAATTCTGGCTGCAACTCTTTCCGATCAGGTTTCTGTACACATTAAAAACCTTGTTCAACGTCTTCGACCATGCCATGAGCCAATACTCGATGGACTTGTTCATCTTGTGAAGGGCGAATGTGGAGGCCAATACGGTTTTGTATCTTCTCACGCAACAAACTCATTTGATGTGGCTCTCCTCAGCCTCCTTTTTATCAGAAAGAGATGGTTTACAATTAGTATAATCCTTTGGGCATTAATTGTAGGATACAGCAGGATATACCTTGGGGTACACTACCCGGGAGATGTGATTTGCGGTTCGATCCTCGGAGCACTTATTGGATGGAGCGTATATAAGCTTTATGAGCTGACTGACAATAAGATACTGCAAAATAAGGCTTTTTTTTTTTCACCCTAAAACCACCCCCGGCTCCTTATTTTCAACCCTCCTGCCCCCCCAAATATGTTCTGCATAACCCTGAAATCTTCCGATCCATTCTTCAATCTTGCTATTGAAGAGTTGCTCCTTAAAAACAGAAAAGAAGAATATCTGATACTTGGGATCAACAGCCCATCGGTAATTATTGGTAAGCACCAGTCAGCACACAGGGAGGTAAATACCAAATTTTTAACTGAAAATAATATCCCGGTCATCAGAAGAATATCAGGGGGAGGAACTGTATTTCACGATAACGGCAACCTGAATTTTACCTTTATCAGACAATGTGAAATCGGAAAACAGGTTGACTTTCGGAAGTACACACTGCCTGTAATAGAATTTTTATTATCATTTGGGGTACAGGCGAAATTTGAGGGAAAAAACGACATTAAAGTTGACGGATTAAAGATATCGGGTAATGCGGAACATGTTCACCGGAACAGAGTACTTCATCATGGCACACTGCTATTCAACACTTCTCTTGATATGATGGGAAATGTTTTACGGAAAGATAAATCCTGTTATACATCCAGGGCCGTTGAATCGAATCCCTCCTCTGTTATAAATTTGAATGAGATAGTTAAAAGGTTTCAGGATATTTATGAATTCAGGTCAGAAATGATGAGTTTCTTGATGAATAACACGCCTGATATGGTGAATTTTAATCTTTCCCAATCAGAAATTAAAGAAGCTGAATTGCTTGCAACAGTAAAGTATAAGTCCTGGGAGTGGAATTTCGCCTACGGTCCGGAATATACTTTTAATAACAGGTTTCAAATAAATAGGGAGATTCATACATGTTCCCTTTTTATTAAAAACGGAATAATCGGAAAGTGCTTCATCGAAGGAAGCGATCAAATGATGTCAATTGCAAAAAAACTTTTAGGCTGCCGCCACATGTTTGCTGATATTCAGAAGGTTTTTGAAGAAGAAAATATCATGATAACTGATGAAGAGATTTTTTGTTTCTTTTAATTTATTATTTTTCCAGAAGTATTTATTAATTATATCCCAAAGTTGATCTGTCTCTTCTCAGTGACTTTCTGTGTAAGTTCTTTCTTGTTACACAGAGTTACACAAAGGATTCACAGAGTTCCACAGAGGGTTTAGGTAGTGGTCATGAATATTATTAAATCATTAATCGTTTGGATCATAGGTTTATGCTTTATGGTAGTATTGTTTCCGCTGACCTTTATTATATGGTTGCTGGTTCTTCCATTCGACAGGGAGCGGGTTGTTATCCACTGGTTGCTCGTCTATCAGGGATTGATCCTGTCGTGGCTGATACCAATATGGAAAATTGATATTGAAGGCAGGGAAAAGGCTGTCACCGGGGCAACTTATATGATCATCTCTAACCATCAGTCTATGCTCGATATTCTGTTATTGAACTGCCTCAGGTATAAATTTAAATGGATATCAAAAATCGAAAATATTAACCTCCCGTTTCTTGGCTGGTACTTAAGAATGGCCGGTTATATTACTGTTAACAGGGGTAATGAGGAGAGCAAGGCCGAGATGCTTGAAAAATCCTACAGATGTCTGAAAAGAGGTATCTCCATCATGATTTTTCCTGAGGGGACACGCTCCCTCAATCAGGAGATAGGCTTTTTTAAAAGAGGGGCCTTCCAGCTTGCAATTCAGGCTGAAGTTCCTATCCTTCCCATACTGATTGATGGAACAGGAGGGATCCTTCCAAAACATGGCCTGATTTTTGGCAGTGGCCATCACATAACTATCAGGGTACTTGATCCGGTTCAACCTGCATCCTTTGATACGGCCGATCCGGAAGTTCTTGCAATGAAGATGAATTTATTAATGTCCGGTAATTTGAAAGAATTGAGAAATAGTAATTTAGCCCAATGACACATAGCATAACATATAGAAGGATGCTGAATAAGATGGGTTATTATGACTATCAGAACAGGCTTATATATCACCATCTGAATGAGGCAGGTGGATGGGACAGACATCTTGAACGCTGCAGAAGTTTTATTATCAAAGCGCTGGAATTTTATAAACCGGAAAAGGTAACAGTCTTCGGGAGCGGCTGGTTGCTTGATCTGCCTCTTGCAGAGATGATTGAAAAAACCCACAAAATCTGCCTTGTCGATATAATACATCCTCCTGAGGTGATTAGCCAGGCTGGATGTCTTAAGAATGTTGAACTTGCTGAGCAGGATGTTACAGGCGGGTTAATAGAAGAGGTATGGCAAAAAACACATAGATACTCGTTCTTTAATAGGTTGAGATCATTCGAAAAAATTATTATCCCGGAATATATGCCGGAGTGTGATCCTGGTATGGTAATATCACTTAATATCCTTACCCAGCTCGAATCTCAACTGATAGCTTTTTTAAAAAAGAGGTCAAAAATTAAAGAAGAAGAGTTTAAACGCTTCAGAAATGAAATTCAGAAGAAGCATCTTGATTTTCTGAAAAAGCATAAATCTGTTTTAATAACAGATACAGCTGAAATAATTACTGATAATTCCGGCAATGTTACTGATGAAATTACAGTGGTTACCGATCTGCCTGAAGGAAAATTTAAAGAGGAGTGGGACTGGCATTTTGATCTGGCCGGATCCGATTATTATACCAGGAGATCAGTATTTAAGGTTGTGGGAATGGTAATTTAGTCAGAAGTCAGAAGTCAGAAGCCTGACTACCCTATTTATCAACACATTTCGGAGGATTGTAAATATCAATTAATCAGATAAATATTTTACATCTGTGCTTATTGCAATGTTTTCTATGTTTAAATTTGGGCTGATTGTTGAAAAATTGACAAAAAGAGCCTCTTGTAAATAATTATCTTTGCGCAAAATTCTGCAAGATGTCAGTTGGATATTCTGAGGAGCATATAAAAACCCTTGAGTGGAGAGAACATATCCGGTTACGGCCGGGCATGTATATCGGGAAGCTGGGCGACGGATCGTCACAGGATGATGGTGTCTATGTTCTTTTGAAAGAGGTTATGGATAATGCCGTTGACGAATACATGATGGGTTATGGCAAGAAAATAGATGTCACTATAAACGGTAAAGAGGTCAGGGTACGCGACTATGGACGGGGTATCCCGCTTGGAAAGGTCCTCGATGCAGTTTCCAAAATGAACACCGGGGCAAAATACGACTCCAAAGCCTTTAAAAAATCCGTTGGCCTTAACGGGGTTGGTGTCAAAGCAGTTAATGCCTTGTCAAGCAGTTTTGTGATAAGGTCAATACGCGAAGGTCAGGTTAAAGTAAGTGAGTTTGAACTCGGTATTACAGTTAAAGACTATCCTCTGTTATCCACCAACGAAGAGAATGGTGTTGAAGTAATCTTTCAACCCGATGAAGGGATGTTCGGTAACTTCTTTTTCATCTCGGAATACGTGGATACAATGCTGAAAAACTACGTATATCTTAACGCCGGACTAATAATCAACTTCAACGGTAATAAATTCTTTTCCCGAAACGGACTTGTTGACCTGCTTAACGAGAACATGAGCAAGGAGGGCCTTTATCCCATAATTCACCTGAAAGGCGAGGATATTGAGATAGCATTTACTCATGGATTTCAATACGGCGAAGAATACCATAGCTTTGTTAACGGCCAGAATACTTCACAGGGGGGAACCCATCTTATTGTTTTCAGGGAAGCAATTGTGAAGACTATCCGGGATTTCTATAAAAAGGATTTTGACCCATCCGATATCCGGTCCTCAATTATTGCGGCTGTAAGTATAAAGGTTGAAGAACCGATCTTTGAATCGCAGACAAAAACAAAGCTGGGCTCGAAAGATATGGGCCCGAAAGGTCCCTCCGTCAGAAATTTCATTAGTGAGTTTATAAAGAAACAGCTCGACGATTATCTTCATAAAAACCCTGAGACAGCAAGAATAATTCTCAAAAAGATTCAGGACTCGGAGAAGGAGAGAAAAGCCATTTCTTCGATACAGAAGATGGCAAGAGACAGAGCAAAAAAAGTCAGCCTGCATAATAAAAAACTCCGCGATTGCCGCGCACATTACAATACTAATGATACAAACAAACTTGATTCTACAATATTCATAACTGAGGGAGACTCGGCCAGCGGCTCAATTACCAAATCAAGAAATGTGGAAACACAAGCTGTCTTCAGCCTCCGTGGGAAACCACTAAACTGTTTTGGACTTACAAAAAAAATTGTGTATGAAAACGAGGAATTTAACCTTCTTCAGGCTGCACTTAATATTGAAGACGGAATAGAAAATCTGAGATATAATAATGTGGTAGTGGCCACTGATGCAGATGTTGACGGTATGCATATCAGGCTCCTTCTGCTTACGTTTTTTCTCCAGTTCTTTCCCGATCTGGTCAGAAAGGGCCATGTCTATATTCTCCAGACACCACTCTTCCGGGTCAGGAATAAAAAGGAGACGCGATATTGCTATTCTCCTGAAGAGAAAGCAAAAGCTATTACCGCTCTGGGACCAACTCCCGAGATGACGCGATTTAAAGGTTTGGGTGAAATATCGCCCGATGAGTTTAAAAACTTCATAGGAAAAGATATGAGACTTGAACCTGTGAGGATGAAGAAAAACGACTCGGTAAATGGATTCCTTGAATTTTTTATGGGCAAGAATACACCTGACAGGCAGGATTTTATAATTGAAAACCTCAGAGTTGAGGAAGATATTATTGAAGAGGACAGGTAAAAATATATTTATCGGGAAGTGTGGGTTTTTATATGGAAAAACAAGATCTTGATTTTAGCAATACAGAAAGTAAAGTAAAGGCGCCAACCGGACCGGTGGCTCTTCATTCTGTTACAGCTTTATCGGGTATGTACCAGGACTGGTTCCTCGATTATGCATCTTATGTCATTCTCGAAAGGGCCGTACCGCACCTTCATGACGGGCTGAAACCTGTTCAGCGACGTATCCTTCATTCAATGAAAAGGATGGATGACGGGCGTTATAACAAAGTGGCTAATATTATCGGCCATACAATGCAGTTTCACCCTCATGGTGATGCATCAATAGGGGATGCGCTGGTTCAACTCGGGCAGAAAGATCTTCTTGTTGATGCACAGGGTAACTGGGGAAACCTTCTGACAGGCGATGGCGCTGCAGCTCCAAGATATATTGAAGCTAGGCTTTCAAAGTTTGCCCTTGAAGTGGTATTTAACCACAAAACAACCGAGTGGAAGTTATCCTACGACGGACGAAACAAGGAGCCTGTTACTCTTCCTGTAAAGTTTCCTCTGCTGCTGGCGCTTGGAGTGGAGGGTATTGCAGTAGGCCTTGCATCAAAAATTCTTCCTCATAACTTTAATGAACTCATAGATGCAACAATTGATTGCCTCGAGGGAAAGGATTTTGTTATTTATCCCGATTTCCCCACGGGTGGTATGGTTGACGTTTCGAAATACAACGACGGACAACGGGGAGGTGTAATAAAGGTAAGGGCAAAGATCGAGAAAGTTGATAAAAAAGCCCTGATAATAACTGAGATACCTTTCGGGAAAACTACTACAAGTCTCATAGACTCAATAATCAAAGCAAATGAGAAGGGAAAGATAAAGATCAGAAAGATCGATGATAATACTTCGGCAAATGTCGAGATAGTAGTTCATCTGCTACCCGGTGTTTCACCTGATAAGACAATAGATGCACTTTATGCTCTTACCGATTGTGAATATTCTATATCTCCGAATACCTGTGTGATAATCGACGATAAACCTTCATTCATGGGGGTTAGCGCCATATTACGACATTGCGCCGATAAAACTGTTGAGCTTCTGAAAACTGAACTTGAGATCAGGCAAAGCGAACTTCAGGAGGAGTGGCACATGTCATCGCTCGAAAAGATATTCATTGAGGAGAGAATTTATCGCGATATCGAGGAGTGTGAAACCTGGGAAGCTGTGATTGGGGCAATTGACAAAGGGCTCGATCCTTTTAAAAAGCTACTTCTCAGAGAAGTTACAAGAGATGATATTATCCAGTTAACAGAGATAAAGATCAAGAGGATTTCGAGATTTGATGTTAAAAAAGCAGATGAACATATAAAAGGAATTGAGAATGAACTGGAAGAGGTAAAAAATCATCTTCGTAACATTGTTCCATTTGCTATTAACTATTTCAGACAGATAAAGAAAAAGTACGGTAAGGGAAAGGAAAGAAAGACAGAGATCAGAAATTTTGATACCATCGAGGCAACGAAAGTGATCGCTAATAATGCAAAGCTCTATATAAATTATAAGGAAGGGTTTATTGGAACCGGTTTGAAAAAAGATGAGTTCATAAGCGATTGTTCCGATATTGATGACGTTATCGTTATAAGGAAAGATGGGGTATATCTTATTACAAAAGTGGCTGAAAAAGTGTTTGTGGGAAATGATATTCTATATGCCCAGATTTTCCTGAAAAATGACGAAAGGACCATTTATAATATTGTATATCAGGATGGTAAAGACGGAGCTTTGCTCGCTAAGAGATGTGCCATTTCAGGATTAACGCGCGATAAAGAGTATAATCTTACCAGGGCAGCTCCTGGTTCGAAGATAATATATCTCAGTGCAAATCCGAATGGGGAAGCTGAAGTAATAAAGGTGCATCATAAGCCAAAGGCCCGGCTTAAAAAGCTTGTCTTTGAGTTTGATTTTGGTGAGATGGTAATTAAGGGAAAATCCTCAATGGGTAACATTCTTACAAAGAATGCAACGCTCAGAATCAGTTTGAAAGAGAAAGGTCTCTCAACTCTTGGGGGCAGGAAAATATGGTTCGATGATGCAGTATTCAGACTGAATGTAGATGGACGGGGTCTTTTCCTTGGTGAGTTCAGCGCCGATGATAAGATACTTGTGATTACCAGGAACGGATTTTTCAGGATTGCAGGATTTGACCTGTCGGGCCATTTTGAAGACAACATCCTGATAATTGAGAAATACAGACCCGGGAAAGTATATTCGGTTATTTACTGGGATGCTGCTCAGAAATTTTATTATGTTAAGCGATTCACAATTGAAGAGTCGGAGAAACTGCAATGTTTCATAAATGAAGATCCGGAATCGAAACTTATCAGCATAACAGAAGTTGAATACCCGCGCTTCGAAATTCATTTCGGGGGTAGGCATAAAGACAGGGGAAATGAGATAATCGAAGTGTCTGAATTTATCGGAGTTAAAAGCTATAAAGCTAAAGGAAAACGGATGACCAGCTATATGGTCGAAAATATACAGGAGATTGAACCTGTTGTAAAAAGGGAGGTTGTAGTGATGAAAGAAGAACAAACGGAAGAAGAACCTACGCAGTCAGTTATTCGTGAAGATCCTGCCCAGATGAAGCTTGAGTGGTGATGTTTAACAATCATATTATATATATTATCGGTTTTATGGGAAGCGGTAAGTCAACCGCGGGAAAGAAACTGGCTTCGCTTCTTGGTTGGTCATTCACAGATATTGACACAAAAATTGAAGAACATAGTGGTATGACAATTCCGGAACTTTTTTCACAATATGGAGAGGACTATTTCCGCAATGTTGAATCAGAAGTTCTCAAAAGTCTTAAATCTCAGACAAACACTGTAATATCAACAGGAGGAGGAACCCCGTGCCATCGCGACAATATGGAATATATGCTTGAAACCGGATTAACCCTTTACCTGAAACTTACACCGGGGCAGTTGAAAAGCAGGCTTTCCGAATCATCAACAGAAAGACCATTATTAAAAGGTTTAACCAATGAAGGGTTGCTTGGTTTTATTGAAGAGAAACTTTCCTTTCGCGAAAAATGGTATAAACGCGCTGAATTAACAGTTGAAGGGATTAATCTTGATATCAATTTATTACATTCCCTTGTTAAATCCAGCTTGGGAATCTGATTTGTTATAGAATTAATTGCCATCGGCTTTAAACAGCAATAATTTTTATGGGAAGTTGTATTAATAAACAGGGACTAAATTGCCGTTGGCTTTAAACGGCAATAATTTTTTCTGAAAGTTGTTTTAATAAACAGGGTCTTAATTGCCGTTGGCTTTAAAAGGCAATAATTTTTTCTGAAAGTTGTATTAATAAACAGGGACTTAATTGCCGTTGGCTTTAGCCAACGGATAAAGAATCTCTTTCCCGTACAGGGACTTTAGTCCAACAGCATATTTTGGGCTAAAGCCCTCTCATAGCAAGGCTTCTCAAACCGTTGGCTAAAGCCAACGGTAATTAATAGTAAATCAATCATATAGCCTATATAGTAAGAATTATTTGCCATCGGCTTTAAACGACAATAATTTTTTCTGAAAGTTATATTAATAAACAGGGACTTAATTGCCGTTGGCTTGAAGCAGTAATAATTTTTTCTGAAAGCTGTATTGATAAACTGGGGATTAATTGCCGCCAACGGAAAGGATGTTATGTAAAAAGTTAGTTGCCGTTGGCTTCAGCCAACGGAATAGTTACTACTCCCCAAACCGGACTTTAGTCCAACAGGATATATTGGGCTAAAGCCCTCTCATAGCAAGGCTTCTCAAACCGTTGGCTAAAGCCAACGGCAATTAATAGTAAATCAATTGTATAGCCTATATAGTAAGAATTATTTGCCATCAGCTTTAAACGGCAATAATTTTTTCTGAAAGTTGTATTAATAAACAGAGACATAATTGCCGTTGGCTTTAAACAGCAATAATTTTTATGGGAAGTTGTATTATTAAACAAGGACTTAATTGCCGTTGGCTTCAGCCAACGGATAAAGAATCTCTCTCATATACAGGGACTTTA
>JBAXXU010000079.1:0-19488 GCA_037127735.1 Bacteroidota bacterium | reverse complement strand
TATCTTATTACTTTTAACTTTAGGCGCTCAAAACTATAGGCTCTGATTAGTAACCTATAAAGTAATGCGGTATTAATTCTATATGCCTCCCATAATCGTGTTGTGTCCGATTCAGACACCTGATAGTGATAATTGCTTAAACCTGCACTCAGGTTAAAATAGAGATCATCATTAAATGAGTGTTTCCATCGTACAGAACCAAGTAAGTTACTGTACTGATAATCAGTATTTTTACTAAATCCAAACCGATCATTGCTTATATATGTGAAAAAATTAATCTTGTTTTTAGGATTGACATTGAAGGATAATAAAGCATTTACATCATAAAAACGGGCAGAACTGTTCATTAAATCAATATCGGGGATTGAGTGAAGAAGCCAGTTTGAATAAGAACTTCTTGCACCGAGAAGTAGGTTGAATTTTTTATTAATGAGCGGAGTTTCAACATATAAAGAGCTGTTTATTATTCCAATTCCCCCTTTCACTTTACTTTTATCGGGGTTGTTGGGTCCCAGCCTTATATCCATTACCGATGAGGCACGTTCTCCATACTTTGCAGAAATTCCTGCTTTTAATAGTGTGACATTTGAAATGCCATCAGAATTGACTATCGAAATAAGACCAAACAGGTGAGATAAGTTGAATACCGGTACATCTTCAATTAATATCAGGTTCTGGTCCGAACCACCCCCACGGACATTAAAACCGGTTCCGAACTCTCCAATAGTTTGAACTCCCGGCATCAGGGTAATACTTTTAATTATGTCAGTTCCTCCCAGTGAAACAGGAAGTTCTTTGATTGCCTTGACATCAAGTTTAACGATACTCATCTGAGTTCCTGTAACATTTGATTCGACATGTTCAGCATAGATTACCACTTCACCAAGCTTAACTGATTTTTCAAGTAATTCTGAATTTAGTGTGCCATCGCCTGCCAGCCTGATTTTCTGTAAATTATCGTCATACCCAATAAAGGAGGTCCTTATAATGTGCTCACCAACAGGAGCCCTGAGATAGTAATTTCCATTTTTATCAGAAGTTGCACCAATTTTAAGCTTATCAATGAAGATTGATGCACCAGGTAGTGGTTTTCCATTCTTCCCGTCAAGTATTTTTCCATGAAAAGTTGCCCTGGAATATTTTCCGTAATCGGTTGGATTGCCAACCATAATAACATCAGACTTTTCCTGCCTTGCCGGAGGTAATATTACAGGCTTAACGGGAATAAAAACATATAGTATTGAATCGATGGTAATTAATGATAATTCTGAGATAGTTTTTATTTTGTTCAATGTCTCATCAAATGGTAGTCCAAGAATAGATGAACTAAATGTTGTCGATTCAAACCAATCTGGTTCATAGAAGAATTGTACCTGATACTTATCCTCCAAATGATCTGTTAACTGATCAATAGTTAAATAAACGGTGTCTCTGGCGGTTTGTGAAACAACAGATTGAATGAGATAAATAAAAAGAAACCCTGAGAAGAATATTCTTATTGGTAATCTTCTAAACATCTGAACTTAACTTAGTTTCTTTAATTAGCTTGTTAAAATTTGATTTGATACAGAGATCATTGTAAAGTTACAGAAGTATAATCATATTTTATGATTATAGGGAAGCACATATAATGAATCATTGATTTTCAATCGATTTTTTTGGAGTTTCGACTTCCATAATAGTTTATTTCGCTCTATGAATTCTATATAAAGAATAATCTTCAGGTTTATATTCTGTCATATAAGTCGGCCCTCCTGCATAATATTATTATAAAATGGTGTTATTTTGTATCTGGTATTCCATTCTTTTTCTGAATATACCATCGGGCTTATTATTTCACCAGTCTGAAATTCTAAATCATATGAAGAGAAGGTTATCTCCTGTTCAATTTCAGCGGTAATTTTCTCATTGTTTAATAAAATTAATATGTCCCAGTCTGATCCTTTGTGAGCCTTGCCTTTTGCTCGTGAACCATACAGGTAAACTTTCGCATCAGGAGCTTTTTCAAAAACCAGCCTTTTAATTTCACCTAATAAATATTTTGAACTTGCCATATTTCAAAGATAATCAAATTGTTCAAAGTTCAATTCAATTGATCTTAAAAATTTTAACTATGATGAAGTCGGAGACGTCGCCAGCCAATATAACAAAATTCCTGAACTGATCCAAATTTGAATCTGTCATTTGTATTATTTTGTGTATATTTCCTTTGCTAAAAAATATGTCAAAAAATGAAGAGAATACTGTTTGTTTCTATATTATGTTCAGCCGCTGCACTTGCTCCGGCACAGGAAAAACCTTTTCTGACAAATATTTATAACTACCTTGAAAACACTAAGGTTTTTGATGTAAACCAGGAGGAGGGACATGTTCCCCTGGTTCCATTTCTGACTGTTGATGAGGCTTTAAAAAATAACCGCTCAGTTGCAGGTAGTTTCCTTTCACTTAACGGAACCTGGAAATTTCACTATGCCAATATTCCCGAAGGAACTCCCGAAAAATTCTTTTTGGAGAATTTCAATGATAAAAAGTGGGATACTATCCATGTCCCGTCAAACTGGGAGATGCAGGGTTTCGGCGATCCTCTCTTCCGTAACGTGCAAACTCCCTTTCCTCCAAACCCGCCTTTTGTGCCAAGAGAATATAATCCGACAGGATCATACCGGAAAACTTTTAATATTCCCGGTTCATGGAAAGGAAAAGAGGTATTCCTCCGAATGGAAAAGACAGCCTCCGCTTCGTTTGTATGGATCAATGGCCAGGAGGTTGGCTATAATGAGGGCGCCCAGGAGCCTGCTGAATATAATTTAACCAAATACCTAAAAGCCGGTAATAACACCATCGCCGTAAATGTTTATAAATATTCCGACGGCTACTACCTTGAGGATCAGGATTACTGGCGGCTGGCCGGTATATTTGACGATGTCTGGTTATTCGCCGCACCAAAAACACATATTTCCGACTGGTACGCGACTACTGATCTCGATAAAACCTATACCGATGCCAGACTCGACCTCTCAGTTGATGTGACGAATTATTCAGCTATTACTGTTAATAATTTCACACTGAAAGCAACACTCTATGATCCTGATAAAAAGATAGTCAAGACCCTGTTTTCTGATAAATTTACAATTCCTGCAGGAACAAAACAAACTGTTAAAATATCAGATCAGATTATAAATCCTGCCAAATGGTCGGCTGAATATCCAAACCTTTATACTCTTGCTTTTGAGCTTATTAATTCTTCAGGGAAAACTGAAGAGGTTATTACCGGAAGGATTGGCTTCAAAGAAACAGAGATCCGTAATCAGGTATTCTATCTTAATGGTGTTCCTGTCAAGCTTAACGGCATTAACAGTCACATGCAGCATCCTACACTCGGGCATACCATGAACGAGGAGACTATCCGGAAAGATTTAAGCCTCTTTAAACAGTTCAATATTAACTGTGTACGGACTTCCCATTATCCGCCTGTTATCAGGTATCTTGAACTGGCTGATGAATATGGCATCTATGTTGTTGACGAAACAGGCGATGAATCGCATGCAACGGAATATGTATCGGAGAATAAAGAGTGGGAGGGAATGTATCGTGAAAGAGCCCGAAAAATGGTTCTGCGCGACCGCAATCATCCATGCATCCTTTTCTGGAGTGCAGGGAATGAGAGTGGTGAAGGCAATAATATCTGTTCAGTTATTGATGAAGGAAAAAAGTACGACAAAACCCGTTACTGGATGTATGGAGGAAATGCCTTTACACACCCCTGCGAAGAGATAATTGGTCCGCGGTATCCGCAGCTATTCGACCTCATCACAAAAACTTATCTTGTACCTGACAGTATTGATCCGCGCCCATCATTTCTCGATGAATATCTTGCAGTTACAGGAAATGGTGGCGGTGGACTCGATGACTACTGGGATCTTTTCTACCGTTATCCACGGAGTATGGGTGGGGCAATCTGGGATTTTGTGAGTACAGGCATAACCGAGAAGATAAAAACTCTTAAAGACGCATCGGCTAATAACGTCCAGGTGAACGTTATGGGACGTGCAAAACTTGTCGCCGGGGTAACTGGCAAAGGAATTGATCTGAATGGTCACGATCAGTGGGTTGAGGTTTACAGGGACAATGCACTTGAGATCAGTGATAATAAGCTTACCCTGTCGCTGCGGGTTTTTCCACGTTCACTGAGCAGTTCGGCAGGAACATTGATAACAAAAGGCAACTGGCAGTTTGGTATTCATCAGATCAGAAAAGACTCTCTCGAATTTTATCTTACTACCGGTAAAAAGCGTAAAGTTCAGATCGCCCTTCCCGAAAATTGGGAGAACAACTGGCACCATGTTATTGCACTTTATGACGGCAAGTCAATTCTATTATCAATCGATGGAAAGGAAAGTGTCGCTGTGGCTGTTTCAGGAAATATCAGGAATACACCGTTCTCTGTTAGTATTGGCAGGAACGCCGAAATTCACGGACAGGAGACTTCAGTTTATATCAGCGATGCCATAATTGACCAGGTTGGAATTTTTTCAAAGGAGGTCCCTCCCGGTTTGCTCGAAAATCCTTCTGAAGAATTTAAAAAACAAGCTGCCTTATGGCTCGATTTTGAGGAGATTATTGAAGGAGACGAATTTTATAGTTACGGCATAGGGGCAAGAACTTATGGGGCTATCTGGCCCAACCGCCATCCCCAGCCCGAGATGTGGCAGATAAAAAAATCGGCTCAGCCTGTTACTGCAAAACTGATCTCTGCTGACAAAGGAGAAGTTGAAATAACCAATCGTTATCTATTCACAAATCTGAACGAGTTACAAACAGAATGGATATTACAGGGCGATGGTGATATTTTAGACAAAGGAGTCCTTTCTGTTAATCTCGAACCTCAGAAGAAAGCAGTTGTAATCGTTCCGTTCAAAAATCTTGAAATAAAAGATGGTGTTGAATATCGTTTACTGGTAAGTTTTCATCAGAAAGGCAAAACACCATGGGCCGATCCCGGATATGAGATAGCATGGGACCAGATGGAACTGCCATGGTATAAACCTGTTCAGGAGTTGGCAAAGGCACAATCAACAGCTTTGACTGTAAAAGAAGATAAAAATGAACTTGCTATCTCCGGTGGCGATTTTATGTATGTTTTTGACAAGACCAGAGGCACACTCAAATCAATGCAATTGAATGGGAAAGAGCTTATTAAGGTTGGTGCTGAGTTGAATGTTTGGAGGGCGCCTCTGGCAAATGAGACCGATGAATGGGGTTATGGCTGGTCGAATAAGAAAAGCTCTACAGATGGATACGGAAGAATGGCAGCTACGGAATGGTATTCTGCAGGGATTGATAATCTAAAGACCATAGTTGAAAATTTCAGGTTTCAAAAAACTGCTGATCAGAGTGTATTGGTAGAGATCAGAAATGTTGCCTTAACAGGAACCGGCTGGGGTGCATTCAGGAATCATTACACATATACTATAGACGTCAGCGGTGAAATGACAATTGACCACACAGTAATTCCTGATGGGATTATGCCGTCGTGGCTACCAAGGATAGGTGTGGATTGGATTCTCGATAAGAGTCTTGGTAATGTTGAGTGGTATGGCCGCGGACCGCAGGAAAATTATCCCGACAGGAAATCGGGGTATAAAACCGGTGTTTACAAATCCTCCGTAAATGAAATGTATGAGCCATACCTTATTCCACAGGATTATGGTTTAAGAACTGAAAACCGTTGGGTAAGAATGACTGATGCAGATGGTATAGGCCTGGAATTCAAGGGTGATAAGTTATTTAATTTCAGTGCACATCCATATTCTGAAGACAATCTTACAAAAGCATTATACACATATCAGCTTCATCCTTTTGATGGAATAACTTTTAATCTCGATTATGCCACCAGTGGTGTAGGTTGTACTGCCCTGTCGGTCTTTACTCAATATCAGGTAATGCCACAGCGATATGATTTCAGGGTATCAGTAAGACCTGTCAGGTAAACCTCTCACTTTGAACGCATCAGAGCTTAAAATGTCTCAGACGCTTTATGAACTTAC
This sequence comes from Bacteroidota bacterium, assembly GCA_037127735.1. Classification (GTDB taxonomy): domain Bacteria; phylum Bacteroidota; class Bacteroidia; order Bacteroidales; family VadinHA17; genus LD21. The sequence continues at coordinate 13,441 of JBAXXU010000079.1, read as the reverse complement.
CCCTTTATATACAGGATAATCAATATATCCTTTTTCTCCCGGAGAATAAAAGAGGTTAAAATCAAGATCTTTCGAAAGGGGCCAGCTATTTCTGAACCTTTCAACAAGATCAGGATTGTTTATAAATGGCCGGCCGAATGCAATAAGGTCACCAAGGCCGTTAATAAGATCGGTTTCAGCTCTCTCAGGTTCATAACCACCTGATAAAATGAGGGTGTTTTTAAAAATATTACGGATCTGTTTCTTTAGTTCTAAAGGAACTTCGGGAGAGCCCATTGCAGAATGATCAACAAGGTGTATATAACCTATTCCTATTTTATTCAGATGTTCTGCCAGATATTTGTAAGTAGCATCTATTTCGGGGTATTGGTGCATGTCGCTTGCCACACCAAAAGGCGACAGGCGAATACCTGTTTTTTCTTCCCCGATGGCCCCGGCAACTGCTGCTGCCACCTCTAAAACAAAACGGCTACGGTTCTCGATGCTCCCTCCATAATCATCTGTACGGGTGTTACTTATGGGCGACAGGAATTGTTCGAGCAGATAACCGTTTGCCGAGTGCAGCTCCACACCGTCAAATCCAGCCTCAATGGCATTCCCCGATGCGTTGATAAATTCTTTTTTTGTTGAGGCAATATCTTTTAAAGACATCTCTTCGGGTATAGGGAAGTCCTGCATCTGTTTCTGGTCGGTCCATGTCTGCCCTGCAGGTTGAACTGCAGATGGTGCAAGGGCTCTGGCTCCATCAGGAAGATTAAGACTATGGCTAATCCTCCCGGTATGCATAAGCTGGACAAAAATTCTGCTTCCATTCTTATGTACTGCCGAAGTTATTTTCTTCCAGCCTTCAACCTGGGCAGGATTGAAGATTCCTGGTATGCGCGGATAACCCAATCCATTCGGAGATGGAGATGTTCCTTCTGTAATAATTAAGCCTGCCCCCGACCGCTGGCTGTAATACTCTGCCATCAGTTCATTCGGAACATTACCGATTGCCCTCGACCTTGTCATTGGCGCCATAACAACGCGGTTTTTCAGATCAATCTTTCCTAACTTGTAAGAGGTAAATATTCTGTTATCCTTCATGTTTAATGTATAAGTTGATTATAATATTAATGATAACAAAGAAGTGCACAATATGTTTATTCATAATTGTTCGGTGTATTCTTATTTCACGCAAAGTCGCGAAGACGCAAAGTCCTGATTGTTGTATTCAGATAGCAGAGTTTAATTTAGCATTTGCTGAAAATCCCGGAGATAAATCGTCCTTCAGTCCCTTCCCCTTCCAAGCCATAGGAGCCCGTCAATAATCAGTCTGTTCTGAGTTTCATTTTTGAAAGTGAAGGAGAGCTCTTTATTTGTTTTATTCTCATAATCTATATCGTTATGGCCCATATTTAAATACAGCATTTTATAGTTTTTGTTGGTCCATACCACGGGGTAATATCCGCTGTGCCATATTTCGTATAGTTTAGGTCCTGTACCGAGCGGGTAACTCGAAGAGTCAATTGACAAAAGTATTTTTATATCGGGATTTATCCGCAAGTCATTTTTCCAGCTATACCATTCATTAGGGGCAGATAAAAAAGTTTCAGGAAGATTTTTTGTAGCCGGATGTTTCCTGTCTTCTACACGTAAAACAGCTGAAGTTGGACGCCAGGTATTACCTTTGTATTCTCCTGTCCCGAGAAACTGATTATGATACCAGTCCCAGTTCTGGGGGAATGTCGATGGTGTAAGTGCAAATCCCGCGAAATGAAATCCCATCCATCCGCCCCCGGTCTTCATGTAGTGTTCGAAGGCTTCTCTCTGAGCAGAAGAATCGGGACGGGCATCCAGAAAAATGACTACCTGATAATTCGCAAGTAAACTGTCATTCAGATCATTCCAGTTCTTTGTTGAATCGTAGGTGAAGTTGTATTTTTCAGCCATTAGGGAAAACCACCGGTTTGTCTCATGTACAAAACTGAGATGTGCTGTCTCGCTTTCGTTTATAGCAGTGTAGAAGGCAATCACCTTGAATTTCGCAGTATTTTTTTGTGATAATCCTGCAGAGAAAAAACAAAGACAAAACAGTGAAAAAACAAATAACCTGATTGCTTTGGCGCTGACTATAATATTTTTGAACATAATATTTTACCGGTTAAAATCTGGTTACTCAAGTTTCAATATGACCAATAGGAGGGACCACTCTCGACAAAAAAGACCGGTATATCTTTGATGAAACCCTTCAGCCATCCGGCACAAAAATCCATTCCTGCCTCTTCTGAAGCAATATGCCCCAGGAAAATAATAGCTTTCTTCCTCCCCTGTTCTACGGCATCGCGCATATACTCGTATGTTTCCCATTGTGGCGATTCACCTGCTATTACCACATCCGTGGTTTTCTCCTCAAGCAGCCTGATATGATTGCTGCTGCCGGGAGCGCCCGCTGAAAGCCTGACACCTGTTAATTTCATATCAGGATTTCCAACAACATAAAAGGCATTCTTCGGAAAAATCTGTTTCAGATTTCTAAGTAATTCTTTCAGAGTAGTCTCAGGTAGAACAAATTGATCGGTGCTACCATTAACAACATATTTTTCCCACCCAAGCTTTGTTACCATTCCTGATTCAATTCCATCGGGTTTTATACTGTGAATATAATCGTGAAATCGCCAGATAACAAGTTTATGATCGGCAATGAACTGCCTCTTTTCAAGAAATACAGGGTCATTCTGAAACTGTTTAGTTTCGTCCAAATGGTTATAATACAATGGTTCATGCGCTATAATAAGATTACAGTTTTTTTCAACTGCCTCTTTCAGAACCTTCATGGTAGCAAACATGCAGGTGACTATTCCATTGATCTGTGTTTCAGGATTTCCCTCTTTAATGACGTCAACTGTATTTGGAATTGACGCGGCGCCTGTGTTTTTAACGATTATCCCGATTATTGCTGAAGCAGAAGTGGTTGCCTGACCGGTTGAATTCTGACCTGTGAGCGAACCGGATAAAAAACTGAAGAACAACAATATGAAGATGATTGGTAAATTTTTCATAGCAGCTATTATTTAATATTATGGTTTAGTGTAAAATTAATTGAAAAATTACAAATTACATCTGTTTATCGTTTATAGTTTCGCGTTTCGCATTTATTGTTTCGAGTTTTAGATTTTTGCTCCTTCTTCGCCATGTACCCTGAGCCCTGCGCCCTGCGCTCTGAGCTCTTCGCCCTGCGCTCTGAGCTCTTCGCCCTGCGCCAAGTGCTTGTATTACATTTTTATTCGAATTCTTTATCACTTTCTTGCAGATACTTCAACAGACTTTCTATATTTACAACGGAACTTTTTAATCATTCAGGAGTTTATGATATACGACTACATAGTAATTGGTTCGGGTTTCGGTGGCAGCGTAGCCAGTCTGCGCCTTGCCGAAAAAGGCTATACAGTTCTTACCCTTGAGCAGGGAAAACGCTATAATCCCGGCGATTTTCCAAAAACAAACTGGAAACTGACAAAATATCTTTGGGTACCGGTTCTTAGATTCTTTGGAATTCTGAAACTTTCATTTTTTAGTACTGCAAGTATCCTTAGCGGGACGGGCATCGGTGGTGGAAGTCTTGTTTATGGAAATACATTATATCTTCCCCCTGACGAATTTTTTAATAATCTTTCGTGGCACCGGTTCGGCGACTGGAAAAAAATTCTTGAGCCTTTTTTTGACAGGGCTTCATTCATGCTTGGAAGAAAAAAATATTCGAAGCTGAATATAGAAGACCGGCTGCTCGAGGAAGTTTCCAAAGATATGAATGTTCATGATACATTTGAAACTGTTTATGTGGGTGTAAATATTGATGGTACCGAAGAGGAGTCAGATCCATATTTTAACGGGCTCGGACCACTTCGTAAAGGTTGTACTGAATGTGCAGGGTGCATGGTCGGGTGCCGGGAAAATGCAAAAAACACACTCGACATGAACTATTTATGGTTTGCTGAAAAACTTGGGGCCGTTCTATTACCAGAAACAAAGGTTGAAAAAATCTCTTACCACGATAACCTGTACCATGTTGAAACCAGACGGGTTACCTCATTTTTTGTCAGTAAAAAGAAAGTGTTCAATGCAAAAGGAATTGTTGTTGCAGCAGGCGCACTTGGAACGCTGGATCTGCTTCTCAAACAGAAGTATAAGTACAAGACTCTTCCCTCTCTGTCAGATAAACTTGGTTATGAGCTGAGAACTAATGCCGAAACGCTTTGTGCTGTTTCCGGGGCTTTTGAAAAGCTGAATAACGGGTTGGCAATAACATCGGTCTTAAGTCCTGATCCTTACACTCATGTCGAGATAGTTAAATATCCCGATAATTCAAATGCCATGAAATGGTTTTTCGGCCTTTCGGTCGGGAGAGCTGACACATCTATAAAAAGAACATGGATGCTTTTTATGAAAACCATTGCCCATCCATGGTTATTCCTGAAAACTTTTTTTAATTTTAACTGGTCAACAAGGACAGTAATTTTCCTGGTTATGCAAACAACAGATAATGCGATGAAGATGATCTGGAAAAACAGCATCTTCGGTGGTAAAATGAAAATAGATAACAGTGGAAATAAAAAAGTACCTGCCTATATCGGGATAGGGCAGGAGGTAATGGAGCGATATGCCAGAAAAGCAACAGGTGTAGCACAGAATATTCTGCTTGAAGTGTTCTTCAACCGTCCGACAACAGCTCATATACTTGGAGGTTGCCCCATGTCGGAAACTGCTGAAACCGGGGCTGTTGATAAAAATCTTAAAGTGCATGGGTACCCTGATTTTTATATCACGGATGGATCTGTAATTCAGGGTAATATAGGGGTAAACCCAAGCCTGACTATTACAGCAATGGCTGAATATTGCATGAGCCGGATACCTTCGAAGGATGTGGCCGGTGTAACAGTTATTTCACAACAATTAATGCTTCTTGAAGAAGAATGGAAAAAGAAAAGATCAATTCAATAATTGAGACGCAACGAAAATTTTTTGCCACAGGTAAAACTTTCGATACAAAGTACAGGATTAAAACTCTGAAAAAGTTACGTTCTCTCATCATTCGCCATGAAAAGGATATCGCGGGAGCCCTGTGGAAAGATTTTCATAAACCTGAGTTTGAAGTGATAGCCACCGAGTCGAGGTTTCTGATAAAAGAACTGAACCATACTATTCGCAACCTGAAAAGCTGGGTAAGATCAAAGAAAGTGAGTACTCCTGTAATTCATTTTCTTTCTCACAGTTATGTGGCTCCGCAGCCGTATGGGCAAGTATTGGTGCTATCACCCTGGAACTTCCCTTTCCAGCTTGCTTTTATGCCACTGGTTGGCGCCATTGCAGCCGGCAATTGTGTTATTCTAAAAGTTTCGCGGCAAGTACCGGAAATAGCTGCTGTAATGGAGAAGATACTGGGCCATTTTCCTCAGGAGCTTATTGCAATGATTGATGGCGATCATTCTATAAGTGAGCATCTTCTTGACCAGAAGTTTGACTATATTTTTTTCACGGGAAGTCCCAGGGTTGGAAAATATGTTATGCAGAAAGCAGCCGTAAACCTTACTCCTGTTTCGCTTGAACTCGGGGGGAAGAACCCATGTGTTGTAGCTGACGATGCCAGGCTTGATTATGCTGCCAGAAGAATTGCATGGGGTAAGTTCATTAATTGCGGACAAACATGTGTAAGTCCCGATTATGTGTTGATTGATAAAAAGGTGAAAGATCAGTTCCTTGAGCTTATTTCAAAAGAGATCAGGTCGTTCTATGGTGACAACCCTGAAAATAGCAGTGACTTTTCAAGAGTAATAAGTTTTGAGAATGTTCACAGACTTTCCGCACTGATGAACAGCGGTCAGATTGTAACCGGGGGAGTAACAGATCCCAAAACCAGATATGTCGCCCCAACAATTATAAAAGATGTGAAACCGGACGATCCGATTATGCAGGAAGAGATATTTGGTCCTGTACTTCCTGTAATTGATTTTGAAGAGTTCGATGAAGTATATGGCATAATTGAACAGCATCCCAAGCCTCTTTCGACATATCTTTTTTCAGGAAGTAAAAAAAGGATCCGCGAATTTATGATGAGGACACAATCAGGCAGTGCTGCTATAAATGAGACTGTTATGCAAATTGCATCACCACATCTTCCTTTTGGCGGTATTGGTTCAAGCGGCATGGGCCGATATCATGGCAGGAAGTCATTTGAGACATTCTCAAATATGCGGTTGGTACTGGTTAAATCAAATCTTCTCGATATCCGGCTGCGATATCCGCCATACTCGAAGCTGAAGACTTTTATTGTAAGTTTACTGATGAGATAAAGAAGTTTCCGCTTATTCTGAATATTTCAGAAGAAAATCAGGATTAATCACTTTGAAGGAGATACGGCTCGCGTAATTTCGCATAACAATTCCCTCCCTGCAAATTGATTTATTAATTACAGAATTGCCTTTTGCCATTTCAACTATTTCAGAAATTGACCCTGGTAATGTACATTCCTCAATTTTTGGGACAACAAGCAAAGAGTTATTCATGCAAAAAGCGTTCTGGTCATTTTGATTGTAATAGAAATCTTCACCTTTTTTGTAAGCGATAACATTGAATACATAAAACTCGTACCCGCTTCTTTTATACTTATTCCCCTGTATCTTACTGCCAATAATCTCGCCTTGAACTATAATGCCCATGCCGTTTTTTTTACACCATGTTACCAGTTTTTTTTTCATTTTCTCCTGTTTTGCTATTGTCCGGTAAGAACTACCATCATCTTTCAGGAGTTGAAAATTCCGGCTACAAACGCCAAAAATCCATTTCTTTCTAAATATTCCTTTCCTGGGATTAGGGATAACAAAGTAGCTCCCCGATTGTCCGTCTAATTTTTCAGTAACAGTAAATTGTACGCCTTTCCAGACTTCACAGGCGTTTGGAAATAACTGGATCCTGTCTTCATCAGTTTTCCTGATAAAAGATGGAAAAGGAGTTCTTGCAGGTTTGAAAATTAATTTTCGATACCACGCGTACCTCTTCAGAAACTTATCCATCCGGTTTTTGTCAAGGGATGCGAGCCTTTCTGTTTCTATACGCTCATACTCTGCCTGGGGATCATGTTTCGTTATTTCAAGCATAGCGGTTACATCTTCCCCTTCAGTGTAATTACTTTGGCGTTTTGGCAGGATAGAAAGAGGGAAACATATACCCTGCGATATCTGACCTTTAAGTTTAATAGTTTTTATCCTGAATTTGCGGATTCTTAAAAATTCAAATTCCGGTTTATCGGGAAAAATGGAATCTATTTCACAGTAAACACAAAGATCACCTGCTTTGAAATTCTCCTTTTTAGCTACCACGAGTTCCCATCCCAGAACAGTAGCTTTTTCAATCATGTCGGCTCCGGAAATTGGAGTTAATGAAACAATTTTTTGTATAGATGCTAATTTTCTTTCCATATTTTATCTTTTAAATTAGCTTTTTTAACTATGCCCGTAACCGGTATGCTCTTTTAATTTTTGTTTTTAGCCCGTCCAAACCGCTGAGTACTGCACTCAACAAGTAAATATAAGCGCAAAAAGGAATTTTTACTATTTTTAGCAAGTAAAATTTACAAGGAAAAGCCAACTTAACCAATCTGCCATGTTCCATACAATGATCAATCTTGCTTATATCATTCCCAATATTTATGTTTTCATACGTATATGGCAGCTCTTTATAAACAAGGGTTACAAGCTCTATTATATACTGATATATATACTATTAGCATCTATTTATCCTGTCAGTAATCTCTTTTCTGAAGACTCCCCGGGTTTAGTGGCAACTGTTTTTAACGCGATCGGAAATTATATTCTTCCATTTTATTTATACCTGTTTCTTTCTGTACTCGCTTTCGATATTTTCCTCTTAATAAATTGGATATTCAAGATAGTATCAGGTGATAAGATGAAGACGATAAAGTTTAAATCTACCTGTTTGTCAGCAATTTTATTTCTTTCAGTGGCAGTGGTTGTTGCAGGGATTATTAATTTCAATACCATCAGGACAACGGAATACCGGATAGAAATTCCGGGAAGATCATCCGGGATTAAGCATTTGAGAATAGCATTTGCAGCCGACTTTCATCTTCAGGAGGGAACTAATGTTCAATTTGTTGAAAGGTTTGCTGAAAAAATTGCAGATATAAATCCCGATCTCATGGTTTTCGGCGGCGACATTGTAGAAGGAGACCGGCAGGATGAAAATATGACACATTTTGAAAAACTTCTTAGTGAGATTAAAACAAAATATGGCATATATGGAGTACTGGGAAATCACGAGTATTATGGAGGACAGGATAAAGGGAGTTTTTTTGATAAAGCCGGTATTAAAGTCTTATGTGATACAATTTTTATTATTGACAGTTCATTTAACCTTGGAGGAAGGTATGACAGCCATTTCAACAAAAGAAGATCCATTGGTGATTTTCTGAAATCTGCAACAGACTCACTTCCGATGATCCTTGTTGATCACCGTCCAACGGAAATTGACAAGGTGAGCAGAACCTCTGTCGATGTTCAGTTGTCGGGTCATACGCACAATGGGCAGTTGTTTCCTATTAACTTCATTACAGGAAAAGTTTATGAATTAAGCTATGGTTACAAAAAGATAGGAAATACACATTTTTTTGTCACCAGCGGAATCAGGTTGTGGGGGCCTCCTGTTCGTACTACCGGTAAATCGGAGATAATGGTTATTGATGTGACCTTCACGCGACACTAATTCATCTATCGCGTTTTGTGTTTCTCGTTTCGTGGGAATATCATAATGATACTCAATCTTATTTATCTATTCTAATTCTCTCCCTTTGATTTGCAACATTATAGCCCAGAAGGTAGATCATCTTTGATACTTTTTCCATCTTATCAAAATCAATCTTTTCAACATTGTCATTAATAGTATGAAGGTCGGAATGGATCCCTGAGTGGAAAAACAATGCAGGGACCCCTTTTGCCATAAAGCTGACATGGTCGCTGCTGCCGATCGGAAGATCCTTACCCATATCGAGAACCTTTATATTTGCTTTCTCTGATATCGACGACATCATCTTCAGTAGCTCCGTGCTTTCATGCGCAGTATAAACAAGTATCTCGCCGGGTTGTGTCACCGACAGATCGAACCCCATGAATTTACCGGTATCAGAAGGCATCTTTGACCGGCCAACCATATCAAGATTTATGTCAAGCAAGGTTTTCGCCATAGGAATTACCGGATTATCTGCATAATATTGCGAACCGAGAAATCCCTTTTCTTCCCCGTTTACCCATGCGAATACTATTGACCGCAATGGTTTTTTCTTAAGGTTGCTGAATGCCTCTGCAACTTCGAGCAGAGCCATTGATCCTGACGCATTATCATCAGCGCCGTTAAATAATTCACCTTTATTATTGATTCCCTCGTGATCAAAATGGGCAGAGTAAATAACACATTCATTCTTCAGAACAGGATCAGAACCCTCAACTATACCAATCACGTTTGGGCAAATAATATGAGTTGTGTCTATTCCGGTTTTGAATGTTGCGGTAATATCAGGTATTTCTGTTGAAACAGGTTTACCTCCGGTATTTATCCTTTCCTGCATCTGTTTAAGATTATAGCCGGTTGTTTTAAGCATCCTGTCTGCAGTATGTTGAGTAATAAATGCAAGCTGGATTGGTACCGAATTATCTGCCTGATTCTTAACCGAAAATGTTTTATCGCCAGGTTGTCCGGCTACCATATCTGCCAGTCCTGAAGTGTAAGCATCCGAAAATTTGCTTTTTGGGTCATACACATAAAAAATGGCTCCTGGTTCTTTACTGAAAACCAATCCAAGTTTGGGCTCTTCGGTTTCACTGTCAAACAGCCCATTGCCTTCATCATGACTTGCCATTTCAGGATTTCGTGTCATGATAATAACAATTTTACCTTTCAGATCAACATCTTTAAGATCGCTATATCCTGAAATTGTATCTTCGTAACCGTAACCTGCAAATACTATATTTCCGGAAACTTCCATTGTCTCTGATGGTGGCATTAAATAGACCAGTGAGTCGGTTGAAAAAATTAAATCTCCATTGCTGTTTTTTATTTTCAGCAGGGTTTCCTTTTTGCTGATCTCCTTTGATTTGAGAGGAATCTTCTGGAAGTATTCACCTGTTTCAGGGAGAGGTTTTAGCCCAAGTCTCATTAGATTGGTTTTCAAGTAGAGAGCAGCTGTCTCATTTGCTTCAGTACCCATCTCGCGTCCTTTCAGTTCATCTGAAGCAAAGAATGTCATGTATGCTTTAAGGTCGTTCTGATTTATTGAACTCAAACCCTCTTTCTGTGCATCCACAGCAATCGACAAGACCAGTAATGCAAGAATAACTGTCAACAGTTTTTTCATTCTATTAAAATTATTTATCTTTTACAAATTACAACGGTATATAGATATTTCCGCTCTCCGCTCTGAGCCCTGCGCTCTCCGCTCTGAGCCCTGCGCTCTGCGCTCTCCGCCCTCAGCCCTCAGCCCTCCACACATAGGTTCCCACAGCACCGGGACTGAGCCTGAAACCGGCAAACTTCCCTCTGTACCGGATACTGAACGAATTGGCTGACCAAGTGTCGTTTACAACAATGATCACAATTTTGCCATCGGGTGTTCTGAATGTCACATTAGGCAGAACCTGTGTGTTTTCTATTAAGGTAACGCGCTTGATACCCGGATGTTCTTCATCTTCGGTAAGGCTCACCGTTTTATCGCCGGTATAAGTTGAAGCAACGCGCACCGACCCGGGCCTGACAAATTTTGATGCATGGGCTATGGTATAATAGGCAATGTTTCGCGAAATATTTTCACCGTCAATTGTTATTGCTCCCTGGCACATGGAACATCCGCCATGGTCGGTATGAGGGTCGTTTTTCGGATCGGCAGCAAGGTTCCAAAGGATCACATTTTTGCTCCAGCTTCTTGTTGTCCCGACAATCAGCCGTAATACCTGTTCAGAAATGCTGATGGTTTTATCCGCAGGGTTTTCAACTACCATCTGTTCAGTGAAATATAGGTTTTTATCAGGACGGGCCAGATGAAGATTACTCATTGAATTTATCTCGCCCCCATAATGATGGAAAGCGCTACCATCGGCATATTTTGCAACATCGGGGTCATTCAGCATTGCAAGCGGGTAATCAATCCTGTCGAGGTTATGGTCGAACAGGATAATTTTGGTTGTAAGTCCGGCTTTTACAATGGCAGGACCCAGATTATTTTTAATAAATTCAGCTTGTTCGGTCCAGAGCCATTGCATGCTTGGTGTATTTTTTGAGTTGAGCGGTTCGTTCTGTATGGTTATGGCATCGAGGGTAATGCCCTGATTTTTCATCTCCTGAATGTATTTTACAAAGTACATGGCATAGACATCGTAGCACTCTTTTTTCAAAGCACCGCCACGAACATTATTGTTGGTTTTCATCCATTCAGGAGCTGACCAGGGTGATCCGAGTATTTTAATACCCGGGTTAATCGTTAGTATCTCTTTCATCACGGGAATCACATCATTCAGATCCTGGGATAATGAAAACTTTTTCAGATCAAAATCAGTTTCGCCTTCCTTTACATCATCATACGAAAAAACAAATCTGTTCATGTCAGACGATCCTATACTTAAGCGGATATAGCTTATTCCTATATTATTATGATTCCATGTAAATAGTTCCTGCAACAACTTTGCTCTGGCAGCAGCGCTCATTTTCATCAGAAGTTCCGCGCTTCCACCGGTAAGTGCAAAGCCGAACCCGTCTATTTCCTGGAACTGCTGTTTATCATCGACAACTATCGGAATTCCCCATCCGCTATTGCTGTTTCTGAAAAAGACACTGTCGGGTTGTTTTTGAAACAATGCTGACCTGTCGGGATTGGTTACCCACGATTCAACGAAGATGGGTTTATCGTTTTGTGAATAAGCTGTGTTGAATGTACCGGCAATAAGTGTAAGTATTACAATTAATGAATTTCGGAGCATAGGTCTGGAGTTTAAATTTAAATTTAAATTGCTAATGTCGCTTACAAACTTAATAAATTTTCTTAAACCCGGTGCTACTTAAAACGATCACGAAAACGCCGGTGGTTTTGATCATATAAAAAGTCCGCCTGCCACATTAGATTTTTGATTAAAAACGGTTATGTATTCAAAATAGTTATAAATTTACTATGGTGAAGAAAACAACGAAAATGGTAATTAAAATAGAAGAATTTAAAATATTATACATATAGCTTCTTTTATCCATAAACTTTGTGAGCCTTTGTGTAACCCTTTGTGCAACTTTGTGTTTAATATTTTTTTTACCACGAAGGTACACAAAGTACATCACAAAGTAACACAAAGAAAAAGAGCGATTTAAGTATATATGTGAATAATTCAGGATAGGCATGATATTTGATTTATTACAGAAAGTTTGTCAATCACTTAATGAACATGAAATTAAATATATGGTTTCAGGAAGTATTGCATTAAATATTTATGCAATACCGCGAATGACAAGGGATATTGATATAGTTTTAGAGCTTTCTGAAAATAAAATAGACGAATTTACTGACCTATTTCCAAATAGTTACTATGATAAAAACGTTATAAAAGATGAAGTTAAGCGCAAAGGAATGTTTAATGTTATTGACCATTCCACCGGATTTAAAATTGATTTTATAATCCGTAAAGAAAGTGAGTATTTTAATCTTGCATTTGAGCAAAGACAACGAATTAGTGAGTTTGGTACAGAACTTTGGGTAATAAGCCTTAATGATTTGATTATTGCTAAACTAATTTGGATTCAACAATATCAAAGTGAGCGTCAAATCTTTGATATCGAAAATCTACTGCTAAATCCGGATAAGGATATTGATTACATAAAAAATTGGTGCAATAAACTTAACTTACAAACTTTTAACCTATTAGACAATGAATGATACGCCACGATACATTTTACAAAAACAATTTGAGATAATGAATTCGAAACCACTTAAAGAGCGAATTAGCCGGTTATTTGAAATGACTGAATTATCGAGAAATATAATTTTAAATCAATTACATATTAAAAGACCGGAATTAAATGAGATTGACCTAAAAATAGAATTGTTCAGGGCGTTTTATCGCTTTGATTTTGATAATGAAACATTAGATAAAATTGCTACAAAAATGAAACAATATTTATTGAGTGAACAAATTGAAAAACAGACAATTAAAAGTGTATAACATTCAATAGTCCTCAGTCCGCAATCCACAGTCCTCAATCATTCACATTTCGGATTTCGGTCCCGATAATTATCGGGATTCGATTTCGGATTTTAGGATAAGTCTTTCTCGTTTTTACAATCCTCAGTCCGCAATCCGCAATCGTAAATCGTAAATCGTAAATCGTAAATCGTAAATCGTAAATCGTAAATCGTAAA
>JBAXXU010000078.1:0-20128 GCA_037127735.1 Bacteroidota bacterium | reverse complement strand
GGGGGGCATCTATAAGATAAAATTATCAGCATATGGAAGAATTAGACAAAACAATATTTCCGTTTTGAATAAATTAGTAAAAAAACGTCCTTAAAGTCCCCCCTGGGGGATTTAGGGGCAAAAAATAAATAAAATGAGATTCATATATAGGTCCCTGAATTTGCAATCTTACTTTTTTTACCCCCCATCCCCCCAAGGGGGGCATCTATAAGATAAAATTATCAGCATATGGAAGAATTAGACAAAACAATGTATTTCAAAGCAAAACCTGACATTTTGGAAGCTGCAAGGATTCTTAGAAAAAACATGACAATTCCTGAAAAATTACTTTGGGAGAAGCTTAAAGGAAAGCAGCTCTGTGGACTTCGTTTTCGCAGGCAGCATCCTATTGACATGTTTATTGCCGATTTTTATTGTCATAAAGTAAGACTGGTAATTGAGATTGATGGTGATATTCATAATCAACGGGAAGAATATGATGATGGAAGATCAGCAGAAATGGAAAAATTCGACATTAAAACTATTCGGTTTAAAAACAATGAAGTAGAAAATGATATTGAAAAAGTCGTAACAGATATAAAAAGTATTGTTATCAAACGTCTTGAAAGTCCCCCTTGGGGGATTTAGGGGTAAAAACTAAAATAAAATGAAAAATCTTTCTAATTTATTACTGAATATTTTCATTCTCCTTACATTAAGTTCCTGTCATCCCAATCGTCTGAAAACCTGCGAAAAAGAACTGGCAAATGAGATCCTTCTTCAGGAAAAGAAAAATATAGAAGCAGAAAGATCTACCCGGGAGAAGAAATCTGAAACCAGAAGCAGTTTCTCAGCCACTATGCGGAAAAAGGAGATCAGGTCAGTCGATCCTCAGAGACCACCTGTACGTATTGACATTCCGGGAACAGATAACAATACCCGTAAATTCAAACTTTCGGATATAGCTTCTTCAATAAGATATGTGAAACTTCAGACACCGACCGACACATTGCTCCTTTATGACCATTTCTATTATCGCCCCGACCTCGATTCAAAAGTCAGATCCGATGGAGAACAAATTATATTCGAAGGGTTGTTTGGATTGACACGGTTTAATATGCAGGGAGAATACCAGGAAACTATCTGGAAAAACGAAACCGGAATAAAGTTTTTTGGTTCGGGTGTTGGGTGGGGAGGCCAGGACTTTTTTGGAGTACCGTTTCATCTTCCAGTATCGTTATCAAACGGGAACCTCTATTTTACTTTCGATGATAGACCTTCAGGAACTGGCCAGGTTATGAAATATAAGTCACCTAACAACAAAATCATTTCTTCACAATCGCGCACAGAGATAAAAGGGCCCGGAATTGTCCCAGGGGACACATTGTTTATTACATCCAACCAGTCACAGCAACGCTTTGATTTGATATTCGGCACCAGTCCTGATACCTGGGCCGGAATTAATAACAAATGGAACGCAGGAACATCAGGTTCATTAATGGTCACATATGACAACAAAGGTGACACATTGTGCCAGTTTACAGATTATGACCGTATTGAAAACTTTAAGCATACAACCTACAGATCCCATGCTGTATTAACAGGCTTTTATTACAATGGGCTTCTTACAATAAACCAAGAGTATAACGATACCATTTTCAGGTTGGTAACACCAAACCAGTTACTGCCGGTTTATATCATTGATTTCGGAGTATTTAAGGTCAATTATATGGATGGTCTAAATCCCAATTTCGATTTATCAGGAAAATACATGCTAAACTCACTCAATGAAACAAATGACTTCCTCTTACTCAGATATACTGAAAATAATGACTCCCCAAATAACAGGAAGAAAAATGCTGTAAAGTTTTATAATGCCTTGTTCAGTAAAAAGGAAGGCAAGTTATATCATCTGCCGGGATTTACACTTTTACCCGTAGGATTAGAAAATGATCTTGACGAAGGCATCCCATTCTGGCCAGAATTTATTACACCGCAAGGGGAAATGATGAAGCTTGTTTCGGGGAAAGTTATAAAGGATTACGTAAGCTCGCCTGAATTTAAAAAGGCAAATATAACCACTGAGAAAAGGCAAAAACAGATTTCAATGGCTTCAGGATTAAAGTCAACTGATATGGTGGTAGTTATTGCAAAGTAAAGAGTATTAGGAAAAATTATGGGCTAAAGCCCGGTTCGTGTGCGTCCCGCCTACCCCGGACTGAAGTCCGGGGTAAGTGAACTTGTTTGGAAGGCCTCGTTCCTGGGTGTTCCAATTAACCAGGACTGAAGTCCGGGGTAAGTGAACTTGTCGGGAAGGCCTCGTTCCCGGGTGTTCCAACTAACCCCGGACTTCAGTCCGGGGTTAGCGATGTAATTGTTAATCTGGACTTTAGTCCATAATGGCTTGTGCTTTTTTGAATAAAGAATTATAATAATGCTGATATGAACAACTTCATTAAAATAACATTCCGCAATCTTACAACTAAGCCGGTCTACTCCCTCATCACTTTCACAGGGTTTACCCTGGGAATTGCGGCCAGCCTCCTTATTTATCTCTGGGTTTTCAATGAACTCAGCTATGAAAAGTTCCATCCTGATTATAAAAGGATCTACAGGGTGCTGATATTATCTAAACAGGGTGACGAGGTAGTAAAATCACCTTCCTGTTACCGTCCGATCCCAAAAACAATGAAGATGGATTATCCTCAGATAGAATATGCTACATATATCAGCTATGATTCGGAGGATTCTCCCCTGCACACTGAAACAGGCGGAGAAAAAATAGAGGCTCTTGGCTGCTGGGCAGATGAAGACTTCTTTAAAATATTCGCCGGGTTCAAATTTATTGAGGGTTCAACCGAAACAGCATTTGCAAAACCCAATAATATAGTCCTGTCCGAGAAAACTGCAAAAAAGATATTCGGCGAAAAACCCGCGCTCGGACAAATTCTAATAAGTGATAAATACTCTAAAGAAGTCTATACGGTAAGCGGAGTGGTTAGAATTCCCGAACTGAGTCATATCGATTTCGGATTTATGCTCTCCGATATGAACAGCCGGTTCTCAGCCTATACAAATAACTGGGGCGACAGGTATTGGGTGAGGGTATATATCAAGCTGAGAAAAGATGCACAGACAGATGACAATTTTAAAACTGCATTGTCAAATCATATCGGGCGGTATTCAAAGATCACCGATAAACTTGTTTTCCAGCCGCTTGCTGACATTCATCTTTATTCTGATTACGCGAATGACACATTTACAAGGAACCCGGGCAGTTACAAGTATGTCTGGATCTTTTCAGGACTTGCATTACTTATAATTCTTATGGCATCGCTTAATTTTTCTGTATTATCGGTGGCCCGGGCATCGGAACGGTCAGTTGAGATAGGGATCAGAAAAGTAACCGGAGGAAGCAGGGGAAGCATCTTCAGCCAGTTCATGGCCGAGTCAGTTTTTCAGACCTTTGCAGCAACGGTCTTTGCACTTATTATTGTATGGTTCCTCCTTCCTCTGTTTAATTCAATCGCAGAAAAAGAGCTGACAATCAACCTTTCACTTCACCTTATAACTAATCTTTTCCTGCTGACATCAATGGTTGGGATTATTGCGGGTTTATACCCTTCGCTATACCTCTCCTCATTTAACCCAATCGGAATATTCCGTGGGGGAACCGAATCAGGATCTAAAAGTAATTTTATCAGATTGCTTGTCACAGTCCAGTTCACAATTGCTATCTTTTTTATAATCTCCACCTCAATTTTCATAAAACAGTTAAACTTTATTAAAAACAAAGACCTTGGAATTGATGGCCATAATGTGATTGTAATTCCCACAGGTCTGTGGTACGGCAACAAAGAATTTAAAGAGGAGCTGCTCAGAAATCCAAAAATCCTGGCTGTTTCGGCAAGTACCAATGCTCCAATTGAAGGTGGTTTTAAAAGAGGTTTGTCATTAAGCCATTTGGGGCGGATTGATACTATTCAGGTTAACCATTTTTTTGTGGATGAAGACTTTGCAAAAACATACAATCTGAAAATAATAAAGGGTCAGTTTCTTCAGATGACTTCCAGTGGGTATTGGGATGAACTTGGAAAATCTCAGAAAAACAAAAAGGAAGGAGGTGAATCTGCTATCACTATACCAGTTGTAATAAATGAAACCGCTGAAAAGATGCTCGGTTTCGATGAAGCGGTCGGTCAGAGGATCGGTGACGATCTGATTGTCGGAGTCGTCAAAGATTTTAACTTCAGATCGCTTCATTACACAATTGAGCCACTTATAATGTCGAACAATCCTGAAGCAATAAGTACAATGAATGTCCTTATTGCACCAGGAAATACCTCTGAATCTCTCAATTATATCCGTGATGTTTATAAAAAACACCGCGATGACAGGGAATTTTCGTATCGATTCTTTGATGATATAAAAAGGGATAAATATCAGTCAGAAACAAGACTCCTGAATATAACATTATCATTTGCTCTTCTGGCAATCATGATTTCAATACTGGGGATACTTGGAATGACTATTTTTTCAATAGAACGGCGAACAAAGGAGATCGGGATCAGAAGAGTTGCAGGGGCTACAAATTCGGAGATACTGATACTTCTGAACAGGGAATTCATAATCTGGGTGGTGGTCGCATTTATTGTTGCCTCACCTGTAGCCTGGTATACAATGAATAAATGGCTCCAAAACTTCGTATACAAGACCGATCTCAGCTTGTGGATCTTTGCTTTGTCGGGAATTATTGCTTTCGGAATTGCTTTGTTAACTGTTAACTGGCAGAGCTGGCGGGCTGCGACGAGAAATCCTGTCGAGGCTCTACGGTATGAGTAGAGAAGAATGAGGTTGATATTAATATTGAGGTTCAGGTTGAGGTTAAGACAAAAGACAAAAGGGAAAAGATAATTATGGGCTAAAGCCCGGTTGCCAAGTCATCATCTAACCACGGACTTAAGTCCGTGGTTATTGATAATGTGAATATTATGGACTTTAGTCCATAACCTGAACCTTTGAAAAAAGAATAGCATTTTGGTTAAGAAAAAGAGTAATAAAAATGTCAAACAACTATTGGATAAACCATTGTAAAGTTCACCAAAATAGGAATATGGGAGTAAAAAACAAAACAAAAGTCCCCCAAATGGGGGATTTAGGGGGTAGAAATAGGGAGGATTCAGTGGGTAAATAAATAAGGAAAATAGAGTGTTATTTTTAACAATCAGATCAAAACTCACCATCCTTATTTTATACATTACTTTTTACAAGTTGATATCCTGCCAAAGAAAAAATTTACTGAAAAAGATAATAATCAATTATAATAAAAGTATTTTTACTACTACCTTTTAATCAATCATATGAAAACCCTACTTGCTTTTCTGACTGTATTAGTATCTGTTGCCCAAAGCCTTTCAGCACAAGATGGATATACAGTAAAACAGGACTCCCTTCAATCGGAGGTTTTAAAACAAAACCGTAAACTAAGTATCTTTCTCCCTGAAGGATATGATACCAAAGATGCCAGATTTCCTGTTATTTATGTACTTGATGCTGATGGACGGGACCAACACACGGTGCCAACAGCCAGATTTCTTTTCCTGAATAACAAAATGCCAAAAGCTATCATTGTCGGAGTTTTCAACATTGACCGTAACCATGATTTCCTGCCTGATTCTATTAAAAGCGTTCCTACAGGTGGCGGAGCTGATAATTTTATTAAATTCTTCAAAGAAGAGCTTATACCATACATAAACAGCAACTTCAAAGCAGAACCTTACAGGGTTTTAGTTGGCCATTCTTTTGGAGGAGTATTTGCGATGCATGCTTTTCTTACTGATCCTGATCTTTTTGATGCTTATATCTCAATAGATCCCAGTTTCTGGTACAAGAACAATATGCTCGTGAAAAATGCACATAATGAATTCGTTAAAGCAAAAAACTGGAATAAATCCATATATATAACCGGTCGGGATGGTGGTGGGATGAAGGATATGGGTATCATACCTATGGAGAACCTGCTCAAAACCTCTGCGCCAAAAAATCTGAACTGGAAGGTGGTTTCCTATTCTGATGAAGACCATGGTTCTGTAACCTTTAAAAGTGTTTATGACGGATTGCGATTTATTTTCGATTCCGGAAGCAGTTTTATGGTATTCCCGAATTCAGGAACACTTCCAAAAGGAAGAACAACCTTTGCTCTCATCCAAAACGGGAATCCAAATCTCAGGTACACTACTGATGGCTCTGAACCAACAATTACTTCACCTTTATGCAAAGACAAAATCAAAATTATTGAACCTTGCACATTAAAGGTAAAAAACGTCTCTACAAAATATAAAATGCTCCCGTCAGTTGCAAGAATTTTCACTGAAGGTGACTATATGAAAGGACAAACAGTCGAAAACTTAAAACCGGGTCTTAAATACTCATATTATGAAGGTGTTTGGGATTCACTTCCCGATTTTTCAAACCTAGTACCTACGAAAACCGGAATAACAGATAAACCAGATCTGAATCTTGCTTTAAGAAGAGACAGTTTTGCCGTTAAATTTGAAGGGTATCTTCATATCATGAGAAAAGAGTTGCATAATATCTGGGTTGTATCGGATGACGGGGCAAAGGTATATTTAAACAATCAATTACTACTTGACAACGACGGACTTCATTCAGCCGATATGCCGAAGGTTGTACTTGTTCCTCTCGAGCCCGGATATCATCCTATTATGATTCAGTATTTTGAAAAGACCGGTAGTGAGGCTATTACAATAGGATCAGTTGAAGGCAAAAGAAAACCTAACCCAATACCATTTCCCAAAGAGATGTTTTTCTATAAGGAATAATTATTTAATAAATAAAATAGCCTGTTAATAATACTTCTGATCAGATGTTAAAAAACTATTTCAAAACAGCGCTCAGGTTCCTGAAACACAACAAGGTATTTGCAGCTATTAATATGATGAGCCTGTCAATAGCGCTGGCTGCATCATTCATTATTCTGCTATTTATAATCAATGAACTCAGCTACGATAAGTTCAATAAAAACAGAAAAGATGTTTACAGGGTAGTTAATTTTTATAAGGATTTCAAAAAGACGATGTCTGGAACACCATATATCCTTTCCAAAGCATTGAAGGAGCAATTTCCACAGGTCGAAAATGCTATTACGGAAAGATATTCTAGCGGGTTCAGTGTGAAACTCAATGAGGAAATCATTGCAGTGCCTCATGCTATGGCAACAAGCTCTGAAATCTTTAACATTTTCACTATTAAAATAATTTCCGGAGGTTCGCCGGATAAATTACTCGATGATTTAAACTCCATTGTTCTCTCGCGGGATCTTGCTCAGAAACTGTTTCCAGGGGTAGATCCTGTCGGAAAAGAAGTCATAAGTTACATAAATAATGAAGAGCAGATGCTCGTAGTGAAAGGAGTGTTTGAAAATATCCCGGTTAACACCACCCTTCCCGCTACATGCTTCCTCAACAGTAAATGGACAACCTATCCTATAAATAAATCCTTTAACATTACCGATGCCGAAACGAACTGGGTTATGGATTTCTGGTTTACCTGGGTAAAGCTTGCAAAAGGGTGCGATCCTGCTGAACTTGAGAAACAATTCAGGGCATTTGAGAAGAAGAACATAAGCGAAGATCCTCAAAATCAGTATTCACTTCAGAATCTGACGGATGTATATCTGAAATCCGGGGATGTTGCAAATTCTTTCATTACCGGAAGCATGTCAAATGTTAAACTCTTCTCAGCCATAGCTCTCCTGATAGTCCTTGTTGCAGCAATAAACTACATAATCCTCTCGACGGCAGTATCGTCTTTCCGGGGAAAAGAGATAGGAGTCAGAAAGACATTCGGAGCTTTAAACAATAGCATTAAGAAACAGCTCCTCAGCGAATCAGTTTTGCTTTCAGTCCTGGTTCTGCCTGTTTCTCTCCTTCTGATGTGGCTGTCATTGCCTTTGGCAGGAAAACTTTTTGACACAAAACTCACAATAATCGGCTCAAATATTATAACCTATATTTTGGTCTATCTGGTAGTTACTGTTCTTATTGGGCTGGCTTCAGGAATCTATACATCGGCTCACCTTTCGGGGCTTAAAGTGATGAGTATCCTCAAAAATGCAACACATACGGGGAAAAACAGACAACTCTTCCGATCTTTCCTTATTGTTGTTCAGCTTGTTATATTCTGCTCATTTGTTTCTGCCACAATCATTATCCGTTTACAGTACCTGTATGCCATTAAAAAGGATAACGGATATTTCACGAAAGATATTCTCATAATTGACCTCGGACGTAAATTCACCGGATACTCAGCATATATTAACAGCATAAAATCGAGTCCTAATGTTATTTCAGCTGCCGGAGTTATGAACGGACTTCCGATGCAGGGTTCATCGTCGTCGATCATCCCTAATTTCGAGGATCAGCAGAAAAAAATCGAGGTCGAAGGGCTTGCCGTTGACTACAATTTTATTTCAACAATGGGCATTCCGATTCTCAAAGGACGTGAATTCTCGCAGGATTTTGGAAGTGATATGAAGGGTTCAGTCATGCTTAATGAAACTGCTGTAAAAGATCTTGAAATAAAAGATCCTCTGGGTAAAACAATAGAAGGACAAACAATAATCGGAATTGTTAAGGATTTCAACCTGCACTCGTTGCATTCTGATATTCCTCCTCTTATTATATCAATGACCGACAGATATATACGGCAGGTATTAGTACATTACAAACCTGGTTCAATCAACAATGTCCTCCCGCTCCTCGAAGCTGAATGGAAGAAGGAGGCTCCCGATGAGCCATTCAGGTATTCGACTATAGAAGATACAATTAAAAGAATTTACTCCGCTGAAAAGAATCTCAGCACTATCATAACAATTTTTGCCCTGTTTACACTGCTTATTGCGGCCTCCGGATTATTCGGCCTGATACTTTTCACAGCCCGGTCAAGGACCAAGGAGATTGGTGTCAGAAAGGTCTTCGGAAGTTCAGAAAAAGCGATAGTACTCTTTTTCCTGCGGAACAATTTTCTGCTGGTACTTATTGCCGGGGTAATTTCAGTACCTGTCACATTATATATCATGAATAAATGGCTGAGCAACTTTGCATTCAAAGCCGGGATAAGCTGGTGGATCTTTCTTATTGGATTTGTAATTGCAGCTGTTGTTGTAATGGCGACTGTATTCCTTCAATCATACAAAGCATCACGAATTAATCCGGTAAAGGCATTGAAATATGAATAGCTTTGTTCGAAAATTGAAAAGCGAAATTCTGAAAGGTCTTCCCGGAACTGAAATTCAATGGCAAATGGCTTCATCTGACAGGATGGTAAAAAACTTCCCCGGATCTCCCGGAAAAGATGCAAGGGTTGCTGCAGTGCTGATATTACTTTATCCATATAAAGGATCAATATATACCGTTCTTATGCAACGACCTGATTATAATGGCGTTCATAGCGGACAAATAAGCTTCCCCGGGGGCAAACAAGAACCCTCGGATGGAAATATTATTCAGACTGCAATCCGCGAGGCTAATGAAGAGACAGGAGTCGATCCGTCTAAAATTAGTGTAATAGGTACACTTACTCCATTATTTATTCCGGTAAGTAATATGATTGTTACTCCTGTTATCGGGTGGATAAATACCAGACCGGCCTTTAACCATCAGGAGGAGGAGGTTGTTTTTCTTTTTGATGCTGATCTTAAAGCGTTGCTTGACCCATCGATAGTTAAAACAAAACCTTTCAATATAAAAACTGAAACTATTGAGGTTAAATATTTTGACTACGAAGGAAATATGATCTGGGGTGCAACTGCTATGATCCTCTATGAATTATTAAACATTCTCAAAAGGGGTTGTTTTTTTCTTCCGGAATAATGCTTTTATATTTTTCGAACCTGTCGCGTACTTCACTTACAAAATTTACTGATTCAGTTCCTCTGAAATATCCACATTTAACAACAATATCATTATAGTATCGGGGATCAGACTTATTCTTTAACCAGATGGCTACATTCCCTTCCCATTTCTGAGGATTCATCCCGTTTTTTTCGGCAAGTTTCATAGCATCAAGGATGTGCCCGGGTCCGGCATTATACGATGCCAGGATAAAATTAAGTCTTTCATTTTCGTCGTAGATCTTCGGGTCGAATATTTTATGAAGCCAGTTGATATAGAGAATACCTGCTTTCATATTGTTTTCCGGAGAAGAAGTTACATCTATTCCAAAGTGTCTTCCTGTTACAGGCATAATCTGCATCAGACCATAAGCTCCCGCCCATGATTTGACATTTGGTTCAAACCTCGATTCCTGAAATATGAGTGAAGCAAGTAATCTCCAATCCCATTTAATGCTTTGACTGAACTTCCTGATCAAGTCATCATATTGAGAAATCTTTCTTGTATTTGAAGTATAAAAATCACTTTTTACAATCATACCGGAGCGAGAATTTCTAAAATATTTTGCATTTGCCATCTCGACATTCTCCTCACGAACAGCGTAGTTGATCTCTCCATTTGCAACATCCTTAAATAACTTTTCCGAGTCATAAGGAACTTCAACAATACTAATTGAATCACAAATTTCGCCCGCCAGAGAAACAAGTTGTTCGCCAGGCGATGATCGCTTCATCGCATAAATCGTCTTTTCAGCGAGACCCGTCTTGTCCCTGATAAGTCCAACGGCTGTGAGATCCGCTTCTCCCGATTTAACCATTCCATAATCATCTCCAGAGTGATTATCAGAACAAAAAATGAGAACTGTTACCAGGAATATGAAAAAAAATATTGCCTTATTTATCAAAGATATTGTATTTGTTAAACAACTGCTTATTACTCTGGCGCAAAGATACAACTATTTAATTAATTGTAAAATGTCCAGGCCAGACCATAACGGAACATCCTGATATTCATAGGATAAAGAGGGACCATATCATAATTATATCCCATTTTCCCTGAGTTTAAGTGATCGAACATAAAGAAAAGTCTTGTTCTTTGAATTTTTAAATTCACGAAAACATTAATGAATGGATAATTTCCGGCGACTGACTGATCCTGGCGATAAAACCTGCCTGTTGCAGGCATATAAGAATAGGGGTGATAAAGAGTGTTATATGTTACATCAACACCAAGTTGTGTATTCAGTCTTCCACCGGTTGACTTAAATCTGAAGAGATGCTCAAAATAACCGGACGAACGAATTGCGGCCAGGGGGAGATCAAGAACTTCCGGATTACTGCTTTTCTGGATTATTACATCAGTATCAAGATGAAACTTCCATGCTCTTAGTCCTTTTCTCATTGTGAAAGCCGCAACAGAGAGGCCGCCTGAATATTGCGATGGAAAAGCTAAGGTATCAAAATCCGTATAGTTTTTTATTATCGCGTAATTGAATTTGATTTCAGTTTTCCTGGCCGGATAAGAAAACGCGGTTCCAAGATCTATCCTGAATTCCTTATTAAATTTTTTATGCCATATAAAATGGTTACTTCCCCAATTCTCATACCAGAATGAAGGCTGTCTGTTCATCATACTACCGGTAATTAACCACGAAGCCCTACCCTTTTTCCAATCGAAGGATTTGGTTATTTCACCATTAATATTGAAATCTCCGGCCCTGTAACCTGTAAGATACAATTCTCCTGTGGTTATCCAACGGAATTTATCTCCAATGCTGTTTAATAATTTTCCGACTACCACGTTACTGCTTTTGTTCCAAATAGTTGTGTCAGCAATAGTTACTCTATGATTTGGAATAATCTGGCTGTACCTGAATATTTCATTTCGGAAACCAACTCCTCCGCCAAGTCTGATTTTTTTTGTTTCATCAGTTGTAAAATCAAATCTCACGGTATTTTTAATAACCCTTGAATACAGGGAGTCAAAAGTGGTTGTTTTGGAAATATAAATTGAATCATAAAATCCTGATGCCGGATTCGCATCGGAATAGGTTCTTCTATTAGCATCAAGTGTAAAAATATGAGAAAATGTACCGCTTAATCCAAAGAAACCCGGTTTCCGGTTTTGTAAACTATCTGTTTTGGTTCCGGGGTTCCTCTCTATCGTGAATCGCTGTACGAGCAACAGGTTACGGTTCTTAAGCAAACTGACTGCATTGTTAAGACCACCAAGATTAACCGGGACATCGCGAATTTTTGATGAAACAAAATTGCTAAGCTCTTTTTTGTCTGTTATTCCACCATTTTCATAAGATGTCAGGTTATTAATACCCGCGGCGAAGTAAAGTTTGTATTTAACACCCGTATAAGAAGAATAGATCGTAAATGTCTTATCCTCTGCCCTTTGATAGTTATACTGTCCAAGGCTGTACACTATATCATACATCAAGCCGAAGTTAAGAAACCGGTTCACGTTTTGTGAATGTCTTACCCTGAATGTCTGTTCTGAAGTTTCCCTGGGACCGGCAAAGGACCAATCGAGTTCAGTAAAGGGAACCTGAGTATTCATGAATAACGCTTTGTCGGTCAGATGCATGAGAGGATAATAATAGTTGTAAAGAAATTTATCAGGGTCTGTTATCCTGTCAAAAAAACTGATCTGATAAAATGGGAGACCATAATTACCAAGATATGCATTAACCGGTGAGTATTTGTCTGCAATTTTGACGCGGTTAAACAATGAAAAGACTGTGTCAAACGGGATGTTTACCTCCTCTGAGAAATCGACAGAAAGGTTCCATTCCTTTAAAATTCTTGGTTTTTTTAAAGAATCGGGTTTCTGGGCAAATAAACCCGAAGAAAATACAAAAAACAGTATTATTGAAATGTGTCTGATCATCAACCGCAAATATAGAAAATATGAAAGAGATTGTAGCAAAAGTAAAACAAACCTCGCTGAAGCCAAGCGTAGTTTGAAACTACGCTATTAAAAAAGGCGAAGTTTGAAACTTCGCCCGGCGACGCTTTATCACGTCTTATGCAATCCATTAATCAACATTATCATTCAGGTACGCGTTGTTCTCTCTTAAAACGGGTTCATTATTGTCGCCGGAAGTTAATGTGAATTTTGATAATTTGCTTTCATTAACATTCCCGGGAGCCATGAGTGACAAGTTCCTTCTGACATAAGCAGGTACATCTTCAAATGTATCAATATTTTCTTTCATAGTATTATTTGACAGCCCCTCTTTTTTCAGCATGTTTTGCATATGTTTCACCTTTCTTAAAGTTCCTTCGGGCTTTTCCCGGTTTTCATTCTCTCCACCGGTTCTTCTGCTTCTGATATCATTATACTCTTCGCTCTGTTCGAGATTGAAATCAATCACCCCCTGCGATTCTTCTTCAAAATCGGTTATAATTGACTTTTTCCCTTTATCATGGACAGAGAATACATCCCTGCCTGTATCGGGAATAATACGGCTTGGAATTGCATTTAAATTTGTCAATAATTCGACTTTGTCGGGTTTTTTAGGCTTATAGGGCTGAAAAATACTATTAGATTCAAAGCCTGTTGCAATTACCGTTACGCATATTTCCTCAGTAAGATTTTCATCTCTCGATAAACCTCTGATTATCAATGCATCATCAGATGCGGCATCGTACATGTAATCAGTTATTTCTCCCAGTTCATCCATAGTAATCTCATGATCGCCGGTCCCTGAAGAAATATTGATCAGGATACTGTTGGCCCCGGTGACATCATTGGAATTCAACAGCGGTGAGACAAGTGCATTTTCGATTGCTTTTATCGCCCTGTTCTCTCCTGCTGCTTTTCCCATACCCATGATTGAGACTCCCGAATTTTTCATAACTGTTTCCACATCAGCAAAATCAACATTTATATACCCTGCAACAGTAATGATCTCGGCAATACCTTTTACAGCCGTAGCGAGTATGTCATCAGCTTTTGCAAAAGCAGTCGAAACAGATTGATTACCATATATCTCCCTGAGCTTTTCATTGTTAATAACCAGCAGGGAATCAACATGATCTTTAAGTTCGTTAACACCGTCAATAGCCTGTCTTATGCGAACTTTCCCTTCTGATTTAAATGGGATAGTGACTACAGCAATAGTAAGTAATCCGGCATCTTTGCATGCTTTCGCGATAACAGGTATGGCTCCGGTGCCGGTGCCTCCTCCCATACCGGTAGTAATAAAAACCATTTTTGTATTACCTGATAAGGCATTCATAACATCATCGATATTCTCAATTGCAGCCTGCCTGCCGACTTCCGGTTTACTACCCGCTCCCCTGCCTTCAGTAAGGGATTCGCCAATCTGAATCTTTATCGGGACAGGGCTTTTTGTAAGAGCCTGGTGATCAGTATTACAAACTGCAAAATTTACATCCCTGATACCTTTTTCAAACATGTGGTTAACAGCGTTATTACCACCACCACCTATTCCTATAACTTTAATAATAGATGACCTCTCTACCGGAAGATCAAAGTTCATTATATCATCTGACATAGTGTAATTATTTAATTTATTATGAACAGTATATACTTGAGAATAAAACCATATTCATCATTTGATTGGCTGGTCTTCAACCTCAAACATTTTTGACAGTATGATTTTAATCTTTTCTGTAAGAGGTATTTTTTCCTCTTCCTGAACAGGAGGTTTCAATTCTTCTATTTCTTCTTCCTCATGCTGAGTTACAAATGCAACTTTTGGTTTAACAATCTCCTCCTTGAAGCCTGCATTGAACGATTTTTTATATGTCTCGAGATAGTCAAAGCCGCGCATTATCAACCCGACACTTGTTGCATACATAGGCTGGTTAATTTCATTTTTCGCCGATCCGGCAAGGTGTTCATTCGGCAGGCCGATTCTTACATCCATTGCAGTTTTGAACTTCATCAGTTGAGGCAGGTGTCTCAGCATCGCTCCTCCACCGGTTATAACAACACCGGCGGCTAGTTTATCTGCATAGCCTGAATTCTGTATTTCAAAATTCACAGCGTCTATAATCTCTTCCATTCTCGACTGAATTATATAAGCGAGGCTCTTGAAAGATATCTCTTTCGGTTCTCTTCCGCTTATACCCGGGATAGATACCACCTTATCTTCAGGAGCCATATCCCCAAGAGCAGAACCGTACTGAATCTTAAGCTGTTCCGCGTGCCTCTGTAATATTGCGCAACCTTCCTTGATATCTTTGGTCACAACGTTTCCTCCAAACGGTATCACGGCAGTATGACGAATAATATTATCATAAAAAACAGCTACATCAGTTGTTCCTCCTCCGATATCAACCAGTACAACTCCGGCCTCTTTTTCATCCTCTGTAAGAACTGCATCCGACGAAGCAAGAGGCTCAAGGATCATATCTTTTACAGTCAGATTTGCCTTTCTTATGCATTTTTCGATGTTTTTTGCAGCAGCCACCTGGCCGATAACAATATGAAAGTTAGCTTCCAATCGTCTGCCACACATGCCTATAGGACTCTTCACCCCGGTTTCGTTATCCACGATAAAATTCTGAGGGATGACATGAATTATTTCCTCTCCGATGTCGATATGGATTTTATGCATATCCTCTATCAGTCTGAAGACCTCCTCTTTTTGGATTTCATCATCATACGCTTCGCGAATTATGTACCCACGGTTCTTCATGCTCTTAATATGCTGACCCGCAATCCCAACGAAGACCTCGGTAAATAGAATACCTGATCTTTTCTGTACGTCCTCCACAGTTGTCTGAATGGCGGTTACGGTCTCCTCAATATTAAGAACCACGCCTCTCTTCACACCTTTGGAAAGAGCCTTACTAAGTCCGAGAATCTCAATCTTACCATTCTCGTTTTTCTTACCGACAATGGCCACAATTTTTGTTGTTCCGATGTCGATTGCCGCTACATACTGTTCTTTTTTATACATAACTTTAATATGGTTATTTCTGTTTATCTCTTTTTACAAACTATCTGATCTTTAAATTCCAGATTTATTAAAGAATATTTATTCCATCCTGCTTCAGGTAATACTTTATCATAGAATGTTTCCAGATTTCTAAGTTTTCCTTCATAATTATCAGCGGTTCCGAGGTGTACAAGCTGGTTGCCCACACGCGGAATAAGGTCAATCTCATCATTACCGTCAACATAGATCTGGTCAATCTGTGCTGCCCAGAACTTGTCGTCATTTATGAAATTAACCAGATGATATATATCCTTAAGAATTGAGTTCTTAATACTGGTATCCAGTACACTTACTCCGCCAAGCATTGCTGAGCTTATATTCACATTCCCGCTAACTATGTGTAAACGCGGGTTATACAGATTTCTTCTCCTGACTACGATCCCCTCTTCATCAATAAAATAGTCTCCACCGTCATCGGGCATTACTCTCATTACAGGGTCGCGCTGATCGGCATAGATGTGCACTGTTCCATCAATTGTCATATACACTTCAGCTACCTTTAATTCCCTGAGTGCATTTATTCTGTCTTCAATTTCAGCAACAGGAACATCTCTGACGGGTTTACCAGGTATCCTGCCTGAATTTCCATTAGCCAGATTTAACAATTGTTTTTTGGTAACAAAATGAAAATCACCCGAGTCCTTTATATCTATTACTATCCCTCCGCATAGCCTGGAGTTTGAGGTGACGGCAAGATAAACCGGTGCTGTAATCAGGTATAAAACAGGAATAATCAATAATATATTTAAAAATCTCTTCATCCCCCTCTCTCCTTCCTGAGCTTCTCCTCAATGGAACCGACAAGCGCGTTGATATCACCGGCGCCTATTGTAAGAAGAACATCCAGCTTCCTTACATCGAGTTTCCCGGGGATATCTGTTTTGTTCAGAAGTCTTCTTTCTCTCAGCTTCATTTTATTAAAAATCAATTCCGATGTAACTCCTTCGATCGGCATTTCACGCGCGGGATAAACCGGAAGAAGTATTGCTTCATCAAGTTCATCAAGAATTTCAGCAAATCCATCAGCATGGTCGCGGGTCCGCGAAAACAGGTGTGGCTGGAAAATCCCGGTAATTTTTCTTCCGCTGAAATACTCTTTTACTGAATTGATGCAGGCTCTTATCTCTTCAGGATGGTGAGCATAATCATCAATATAAGCAAGGCCCGGACGGTTTATCCTTATATCAAACCTGCGTTTGACACCCTGGAACAGGATGACAGCTTTCCTGAACTCCTGTTCAGTAACGCCGCACATCATTGCAATAGCTATGGCAGCAGTAAAATTTTCGATATTTATTATCCCGGGAAATGCAAAATGCAGGTCGCTGATAACTGCTGAAGGTGTTTTAATGTCGAACCTGTAAAAATCTTTGACATGTTCAATGTTAAACGCGTTGTAATCAGCATTTGAATCAAGGCCATACGTAAAACATGTAACATCATCGGGAACAACTATCCCGTTTCGAATTTTGATGTTTACAACCAGTTTGCCTCCCGGTCTTATTTTCCTGCAGAACTCATTATAAGCCTCAACCATGGTGCAATGATCGCCATAGATATCAAGATGATCGGCATCGAGTGAGGTTACAACTGCCATGAGTGGTTTCAGGCGGTGAAAAGAGCGATCAAATTCGTCAGCTTCCATAACTGTATATCTGCTTTCGCCCAGCAGAAGATTTGAATTATAGTTTTTTGAGATACCTCCCAAAAATGCAGAGCAATCAACTTTCGACTGTTTCAGCAGATGCGCAATCATAGTGGAAACGGTAGTCTTACCGTGAGTCCCGGCTACGGCAAGTGTATCGGTATTGGCAGATATTTCACCCAGTACCTCCGATCGTTTGTAAAGCCTGTACCCGTTGTTCCTGAAGTAAGAAAGGATGGCATTTTCAGAAGGTATGGCTGGGGTGTAAACTATAAGTACATTATTTTTATCCGAGTTAGTTTTGAAAATATCAGGCAAAACGGAAACATCATCTTCATACGTAACAGTGCAGCCAATTTCAGTAAGTGAAAGAGTTATCCTGCTTTCTGACCTGTCGTATCCTGCAATAGTATAACCCCCCTTTGCAAAATAAAGTGCCAGGGCGCTCATTCCGATGCCGCCAATGCCAACAAAATATATTCCCTCGATATTTTTAAAATCAATCATTTTACTGCAAGCTTAAGAACCTCTTCTGCTATTCTGATATCAGCATCCCTGTCGGCCATCCTGAGTATATTTTCAGAAAGCTTATCTCTTTTTGTTATATTTGAAACTAACTTAACTGCCTCACAAACAAGTGTTTTTACAGTTTGGTCGTCAGTAATCAGCACTGCTGCTCCCTTTTCTGACAATGCCATTGCATTTTTGGTCTGATGATCTTCTGCAACATTCGGTGAAGGAACCAGTATTACCGGTTTACCTACCAGACAAAGCTCAGAGATGGTACCTGCCCCGGCCCTCGATACAATAATATCTGCCGCTGCATAAGCATAGTCCATACGGTTTATGAATCCATGTACAGATATATTTTCACTGAATGAGAGCGACACCAGCGTCTTGACATTTTCAAAATAGTGCTTCCCTGTCTGCCATAACCACTGGCAATCTGAATCTCTAAGCAAATTAATGTTATCTGAAAGACACTTATTAATACTCCAGGCGCCGAGTGACCCTCCCAGCACAAGTATTACAGGGAAACTCCTTTTCAGGTTAAAAAATGAGAGCGCCCCGGACTGCAGATTTTTAAGATCATCAAAATTCTGTCGGACAGGGTTTCCTGTTTTAATTATCTTTTCAGCCGGGAAGTACTTATCCATGCCATCGTAGGCAACACAAATGGCTGAAGCTCTTTTTGCAAGAAGTCTGTTTGTCACACCTGCATAGCTGTTCTGTTCCTGAATAAGAGTCGGAATACCCATTTTCCCGGCTTGCCTTAAAACAGGTCCGCTGGCATAACCACCAACGCCAACAACAACATCCGGTTTAAATTCCTTTATAACTTTTTTCGCCATGTTAAGGCTCTTAAGAAGTTTCATCAGCACTTTAATATTCTTCAGAGTGAGGCTTCTGTGTATGCCTGTAACAGGTAAACCAATGATTCTGTAACCTGCAGCCGGGATTTTTTCCATCTCCATTCTCCCTTCCGCGCCGACGAAGAGGATCTCAATCTCAGGATCTATTTTCCTTAGAGCATTAGCAATAGAAATAGCAGGGAAGATATGTCCTCCCGTGCCTCCACCGCTGATAATCACTCTTTTATGTTTTTGCAGGCTCATATATCTTTTCTCCTTCATCTGAAATTTCCTCTTCAGGAAGCTCCTCTTTTTTTATTCTTGCATTTACCACACGGCTTACACTAAGTATTGCACCGATGGAAAAACTCATCACGAGCACGGATGTCCGTCCCCAGCTTACCATCGGAAGTGTCTGTCCGGTAACCGGGAACATCCCCACTGCAACCAGCATATTAATCATAGCCTGAACTACGATCATTATTATTAATCCCATCACCAGAAAGGCAGGAAATGCTGTCTCACATTTCTTCGCTATTGTAATTCCCCTGAATAAAAGTATCATATAAGCAAGTATAAGAGGTAATGCGCCGAATAATAATCCATATTCCTCAATTATTATTGCAAAAATGAAGTCAGAGTTAGATTGTGGAAGCATATTCCTCTGGGTACTTTTGCCGGGAGCTTTTCCGAATAAACCCCCGGTTGAGATTGCAATCTTTGCCTGATTTGACTGGTAATCAGCATCCTCATCCACTGTGCCCGAGAAAAAATGCTCCATCCTGTTTTTCCATACCTGTACCCTGTTGGATTTTGTCACTACAGTAAGAACCATAGCAAACAGGACAATTCCTACCACAGCTATACCTATATAAGCAAAAAGAAACCGGAGCGGGACCCTCCCTATAAACAAAATGATCATACTTATTACAAATACCATAATAGCAGTTGAAAGGTTTTCAGGTAAAATCAGACCACAGATGACAGCAACAGGTATCATGAAATATTTGGAAACAAGCATAAAATTATTCAGCTCATTCTGATATCTGGCAAGTGACCTGGCGAGATATAGGACAAGCGCCACCTTAGCCACATCCGAGGTCTGAAGTCTGAACCCGGTGCCTGGAATAACCAGCCACCTTGTTGCCTCATTAACCCGCGAACCAAAAGCAAAAGTAAGTATCAGCAAACTATTGTTGGTTTTTGCCCATTGGATATACTTGTTCAGATTTGTGCTCAGCCAAGTGTCGCCGGT
>JBAXXU010000077.1:0-20617 GCA_037127735.1 Bacteroidota bacterium | reverse complement strand
TGGCATTAGTTATTGAAATAAAAATTATCACTAATTCCTTAGGTTGACGGCTATGCGGCTGGCGGGCTGTCCTGCTTGCAGGGCCAGACCTCAATACACGAACGAAGTGAGTCAGACTTCTTCCTTTTCCCGGTTCTTTTGTGAACACATGATTGTTGATTCTGAATTAATAGTGCCAGGGCTATTTTATCTTCGTCCCATCCTGACTGCTGTAAAAAGCTCTCTATCCCCGGCTGGTCGAAGGCTTGCTTGCAAAGCTATGCATCTCATTAATATTCAGCAATAAGAGCGGGGGGCTACATTTTGAGTTGCAAAATTTCTAATTTGTAACTAATTGATTATGTGTAATGCTAATTTTGTGCTACTACAAATTGTTAATAAATACCGGGTTATTAACAGCTTATTTACTATTTTTATTGCCTTGAGCTGCAATGTGGATTAAGCTTATTTATTTTTACATTGTATGCTATAAAGTAATTGCTAATTTTAATTGATTGAAATTCCGGAACTTTTATAAGTAAAATATAAAAATGGCAATATGACAAAAACACTGACAATACTTGGGCTTATTCTGATTTTTAGTTCCATTTCAATCTATTCTCAGATACCAGATCCTTCTTTACCGGCTGAACTTATTAATAACCCATGGTCGGGAAAATGGATAGCAGTGGCAGGAGAACCGGCAAAAGATTATGGAGTTTATCATTTCAGAAAAAAAATTCTATTGGAAGAAAAACCTGATACCTTTCTGGTTCATGTCTCAGGGGATAATCGTTATAAACTTTTTGTCAATGGTAAATTAGTCTGCCTTGGCCCTGCAAGAGGTGATGTTCGTCACTGGAATTTCGAGACAATTGATATAGCTCCTTTTCTTCATCCCGGAGTAAATATCATTGCATCGGTTGTCTGGAATTTCGATGAAAGAGATAGTCCCGTGGCACAAATGTCTCTTCGTACAGGTTTCATCATGCAGGGGAACGGCCCAAAAGAGAGAATAATTGATACAGATAAAACATGGAAAGGAATAAGAGATCAGGCCTATTCTTCGGTAATTTCCAACCTGAATGCATTTTTTGTGGTTGGTCCCGGTGAAAATATAGAAAGTAACAAATACCCGTGGGGATGGGAATCAGAGAACTTCGATGACAGCAATTGGAAGGAAGCAACTGAAATATCTTCAGGACTTGCTGGCGGAATGTTTTACAACTGGGTTGAAGACTGGCAACTGACACCGCGAACAATACCGGCAATGGATTTGATTCCACAGCGCCTGAAAATAGTGCGCAGAGTTACAGGGATAAACAGCCCTGGAAATTTCCCGCGTGAAGTTTCGGCATTTACCGTTCCTGCAAACACAAAAGCAGTGCTTCTTCTTGATCAGGGTTTTGAAACCACAGCTTATCCGGTATTGACAATTACAGGCGGTATGAACGCCGGTATAAGATTGCAATATGCAGAGGCATTGTATGATAAGGGAGGTGATCAGAATAGCAAGGGGAACCGGAATGAAATAGAAAACAAAATTTTTAAGGGTTATGAAGATATAATTGCAAGCGATGGTGGAAAGAACCGGATCTATAATACTCTCTGGTGGCGGACCTACCGATATATCAACCTGATTGTCGAAACAAAAGACGATCCTCTTATTATAAATGATTTATATGGTATTTATACAGGTTATCCATTCAGAATGCAGTCAGTTTTTGAGGCAAAAGATCATCCCGAACTTAATAAAATATTAGAGGTTGGCTGGAGGTCCGCCCGTTTGTGTGCCCAGGAAACTTATACAGATTGCCCCTATTATGAACAGTTACAGTATGTGGGAGATACGCGGATTCAGGCTCTGGTCTCATTATATAACAGCGGTGATGACCGCCTTATGAGAAATGCCATTATTCAGATCAGAAACTCCCATGGCCTTGATGGAATAACCCAAAGCCGCTATCCAACAAGTATCCAACAATATATTCCCCCCTTCTCATTATGGTGGATCGCTATGTTGGATGACTACTATAAATACAGGGGAGATGAGTCTTTTATTAAAGATCAGTTACCGGTAAGCAGGGCAATTCTGCATTTTTTTGAATCGAAACAAATGACAGATGGTTCACTTGGGAATGTGCCATACTGGAATTTTACCGATTGGGCTGAAACCTGGAATAACGGAATACCCCCTAAAACTATCAATGGCTTTTCGGCGCCACTTGATTTTCAGCTATTGTTAGCCTATCAGACTGCAATGTATCTCGAAAAAAGTGTTGGGTTATCTGACTTTGTGAGTCTCTATCAGCAAAGAGCTGACCAGTTGAAACAACTGACAAAAACTATTTACCGGGATAGCGCCAGAGGAGAATTTGCTGATACACCGGAAAAGAAAATCTTTTCACAGCATACCAATATCCTCGCCATTCTGACAGGAGTTGTTGAAGGAGATGAAGCCAGAAAACTAATGGAGAAAGTTTTGAATGATAAGAGTCTTACACAAGCCACGATTTACTTTAAATATTATTTGCATCAGGCATTGGTTAAGTCAGGTTTGGGTAATTGTTACCTCGATTTATTGGATGAATGGAGCAATCAGCTCTCGCGAGGACTAACAACCTGGGCAGAGTCACCTGAACCAACCCGTTCTGATTGCCACGCGTGGGGAGCAAGTCCTAATATTGAATTTTACAGAATTTTGTTAGGTATAGACAGTGATGCACCAGGTTTCGGCAAGGTAAAAATTGAACCAAATCTGGGAGATCTCAAAAGTGTAATGGGCGAAATACCTCATCCGGCAGGAAAAATTTCTGCAAGCTATCATTTTGAAAACGGGAAATGGAATATTGAGATTGGACTGCCCAAAACAATTTCGGGTTATTTGCTTTGGAAAGGAAAAAGATATGAATTGAAAGAGGGTATAAATAATTGGATCATAGAATAGACCGTCAGTCCAATCAGTACTTGTATGTCTGATATAATGAAATTCACATAATGCAGCTTTTGCAACCGGCATATTTGATTTCAGGCTTGTCCTACCTGATTATTATTGGATTTGTGCACTTGTTAATGCCTGAAATGACTCCTTTGGATGATAATTTGAAATACGTTTTTAATATTTGCAACATTACAATAATTGATACCCGGTTAATATCTTTTCCTGAATTAAAAAGAAGATTTGTAAAGATACATTTTTATCAGAAGTGTAAGAAAATCATCAGGCTTTCAAAGATTTTCATACTTTTGGTGTGCTTTGGTTATAAGGTGAATATTTTTTTACCCGGATGGGAATGTGTCCTTCAGGTCAAACTGCATCTGAGATAAATTAATTATATTTAAACGAATTTGTCGTTTTGAACCAGCAAACTAACTTTATACAGATATATGATGACAGGCAAAATGGATAAGTCTGATAAACCCCTCCCGGTTCAGGGAAAAAACAGATTATTATCACTCGATGCACTCCGGGGATTCGATATGTTATGGATTGCAGGCGGAGGCACTCTTCTTACTGTTCTTGCAAAATTGTCTGGAGCTGCCTGGCTGGCAACACTTGCAAAACAGATGAATCATGTTCCATGGGAGGGTTTTCATTTTTGGGATCTGATCTTTCCATTGTTCATGTTCATTTCAGGGATTGCCATCCCGTTATCCGTAAAGTCGGCATTATCAAAAAACGAGTCAAAGAAAAACCTGTTTCTCAGGGTTCTTAAACGCATGATTATTCTGGTTTTGCTCGGTATTTTATACAACGGAGTTTTTCGCGATGGTTTCGGGAATGCCAGGTATGCCAGTGTGCTGGGGCAAATCGGTATTGCATATTTTTTTGCATCAGTGATATTTATTTTTTCTAAATCGTTCAAAACAAATCTTTACTGGTTAGCAGGTATTCTGCTTGGTGTCTCAATTCTGCAGCTTTTTGTTCCCGTACCCGGTATTGGCGCCGGAGTTTTTACGCCTGAAGGTTGCATAAACGGATACATCGACCGGTTGTATCTACCCGGCAGACTGGCGTATGGAACTGAAGGGATGCTGTCGTCTGGTAACGGAATATATGATGCTCTTGGACTATTATCAATTGTTTCGGCAATAGGTATTACAATTATGGGAATAATTGCTGGAAATATCCTTCAGAATTCAACATTTACCGAGTATCGTAAAACAGGATTACTTGCAGGAATAGGATTAGTACTTATTCTTCTTGGCCTGGTAATTTCTCCTTTTTATCCCATAATTAAAGTTTGCTGGACAACAACATATAATTTACTGGCAGGAGGGATCAGTTTTTTATTGATAGCCCTGTTCTATTTAGTGATCGATGTATGGCGTTTTCATAAATGGTCTTTCTTTTTCAGAGTGATAGGGATGAACTCGATTTTTATTTATCTTCTTGGCAGAATTGTCCCTGTGGAAACCATAACCGGGTATTTTATTGGCTGGATAATCAAACCGGCGGGAAACCTGGGAGAACTGATCGGTGTAATAGGTTTTCTTACAGGAGAATGGCTGTTACTTTACTTCATGTACAGGAAGAATATTTTTATTAAGGTTTGAGAGTATATGAAATAGAACTCAGAACAGCCTGGCCTGCCCTTATTTCCTGTTTGTTCCGCCATCGGGTACGAACATTCTTTTAAATGGGCGTGCTCATATTCATCTATTCCGTTTATAATGGCTTTAAGTCATTAAAAATGTAATGATATAGCCAAATATATAAATGAATATGGCTATATCATATATATTTTATATATTTACAGCCAAATATAAAATTCAATGAGAAAATTAATTGGCCGCAAAAAAGAATTGATATCATTAAAAGGATTAAGATTATCTGACAAGTCGGAGTTTGTTGCCGTATATGGAAGACGTCGTGTTGGTAAAACATACCTGATCAGGGAGGCCTTCAATCAGAATTTTACTTTTCAGGTTACAGCGTTCGGGAATTCAAGTATGAAACAACAACTTACCAATTTTCATCTTGCCCTTCAGAAAGTCAATCCGGCAATTGAGAATACACCTTCAACCGATTGGCTAACTGCATTCCGCCGGTTGATAACGTATGTAGAAAATTTAAATGAACCTAAGAAAATAATCTTTTTCGATGAGTTACCATGGTTTGATACTGCCGGATCAGGTTTCCTTCAGGCATTGGAGCATTTCTGGAACAGTTGGGCATCAGCCAGAAATGATATTATTCTTATTGTATGCGGATCTGCAGCATCATGGATGATAAATAAACTGATCAATAGCAAGGGAGGACTGCATAATAGGATTACCAAAAGAATAAAAATAGTACCTTTTACTTTAGGTGAATGTGAAATGCTGCTGAAATCGAATAGTGCGTTTTTAGACAGGTATCAGATAATTCAATTGTATATGGTACTGGGAGGAATTCCTTTTTATTGGGACGAAGTTAAATCCGGAGAAAGTGCATTTCAGAGCATAAATAATATTTGTTTTACAGAAAATGGATTGTTAAGGACAGAATTTCCGAACCTGTTTCGATCCTTGTTTAATAATTACCAGAATCATGAAGAAATAGTAAATGCTTTGGCGCAGAAAGCAAAAGGATTAACCCGTGACGAAATTATAAGCTTAACAGGTCTTTCAAATGCGGGCAGCACAACACGTATCCTTCTTGAACTTGAAGAAAGCGGTTTTATAAGGAGGTATGTTCCTTTTGGAAAAAAACTGAGGAATAGTCTGTATCAACTCGTAGATTTTTATTCACTTTTTTACCTGCGGTTCATTAAAAATAATCAGTTAATGGACGGGAATCATTGGTTGAGCGTAGTTGATAGTCCTGTGTATCGTGCATGGAGTGGTTATTCATTTGAACAGGTATGTTTATGTCACCTTCCAGAAATAAAACATGGTCTTGGTATCTCAGGGGTGGAAACTTCAGTTTCATCATGGCGAAGTTTGTCGAAAGATAGTTGTACACAGGTTGATCTGATTATCGACCGCAGGGATCATGTTATTAACTTGTGTGAGATGAATTTTTCAATTAATCCATTTACCATCGACAAAAAATATGCTGATGTATTGCGGAATAAAATTGGCCTGTTTAAACAGGAAACAGCGACAAGGAAATCTGTTTTTCTGACGATGGTTACAACATTTGGGATACAGGAAAATCAGTATTCCGGAGGATTGGTACAGAATGATCTTACAATGGATGTCTTGTTTTCAGGTTATTCATAATTTTATAACTGGATGTCTGAACTTAGATTTTGCAGCACATGAAAAATCCTGTTTTTTTTGCTCCGCAAATAGACCCAATTATTTAAAGCCAGGGACTGACGATTATATCAGGCATACCCGGATAGAAGTCGAAAGGGGCCCGGTTAAGGAAAGCAAAAGGTTGGGTTATTCTTTGCAATATTTACCCTCTCCATGGGCGAGTACGGCTGACTTTGGCCAGACAATCCAATGCTATATTAACATCCTCAACTATCTGAAAGTCATACATTCCCACGCAAATAAAATCAGCGCCATTATCAAACGCGTACCTGAATCCATTTTCAGGCTTCAATGCTCCGGCTGCCAGTGTCTTGAAAGCAATCCAGGGTTCTTCCAACCGGCTCATGAAATCAATTGTTTCCTGCGGTTTAGCACAAAAATTATTGTCTTTCCAACCAGGTTCCGGAACGTCCTTTTTTTCAAGATCAACCTGAGCCGACCAATAGTCGTGTGTATGAAGTGTTTTCACCCAAAAGTCGGGTTTGATACCATGCTCCACGCAAGCTTTGATAGTCTCGATCCGGTGAGCCCCGATACCGGCAGGCTTACCATAACTACGAATTAATTCAAGGCCTTTAGCAAGTTCATCAAAAAAAGAGAGATCATTATTGTAAACCCTGGTATCGGATTTTCCGCCATGGCTATACAAGGCATGCGCCCCGCCTTTAATAGACGCTTCAATTCCTTCGATAAAATTATTACCGACACCACAATCTGAAATAAACTGCATCTTTCCACCTGTTTCGTGGCGGTATTTGCTAACAATCCTGCATTGCTGTGGATTGGATATTATTGTATTTATGCCGCATTTTTCTGCAAGTTGCAGTGTCATCATAACCCGCTCATCGGTATGATACATTTTAATCAGTTTATCAACGTATATCAGGTCGCGAGCGTGAGACCAGCCACCAATCAGATTTCCTCCCATGACCAGCCGGCTAAGTTCAAAATCTCCAATTTTCCCTTTCGGTATTGTCCCTTTTAAATCTTCAAGTGAAGTGAATTGAAAACTTTTCAATGTGGCAGATGAAACAGCATCCGGCTTTCCGGTCAGAAATTTTCTCTCAAGACTATCCCATCTGTTTTTTTTGTATAAAACATAAGCAAATGCTCCCAGGAAAGGGACACTGATCATATCACGCAAAAAATCGCGACGATCATTTGAAGTCCCTTTTCCCGATCCTGATGACGGAATTGGCGCGTTTGGTTTCTCCTCTTTCCAAAGTTTGAGCCAACGGTCAGCCCCGAAAAAATATTCAGCCGGCAGGGTCATAAAAACAATCAGGATAAAAAGTTCAATCAGGTTTTTATCAACCCATTGGTAATTGCCCTCGGCAACAACTCCAAGCGAATAACCGGAGATTGGAGGATATGCGACAAAATAGAAAAAAAGCAGGATAGCTCCGGCCAGCGAAGACCAGCGCACGAAAAGCCCGATAAACAGAGACAATCCGATAAGTATCAGTCCCCAGATATTTAGAAAATCAACCACTTTCAATATATCGGGTGATGAAGCCATCCAATGAAATAAGTCCGAAAAAATCCATTTTGAACCAAGCAGATAAAATTTAGCGCTCCAATTTGGGTTGATTAACTTAGCAATACCTTCGTAAAGGAAATGCCAGCCAATCAGAATCCTAAGAATGGTAAGTAAATACGATGAATACTTTTTCATTGCAGAAATTTATTAAGTGATAATTCCATCTTTCCTGATTTCAAATGCCGATATTTTAATTAAATATACGCATGGTTTTCAGAATACCAAAATTATATACCTTTTGTTCAATAAATCAAATACACCAAAGGACTTGAATCAAATTGTTGGGCACTCGATATTTCATGGCAGTTTATTGAAAATAGCAATATTGAGTTGCACAATGGCACCTGCTTTCGGGATATTGATCATATTTCTGTAAGTTTTATTGAAAGAGGCTATTAATTTTATAATATTTGAGTATAATTGTTTAAATTTATTAAATATAAATTTAAGATATCGTCTGAAATGGTACTGGTACAGAATTACGCTTTGGCTGTTTTTCTATGTGCTGTTGCAATGATTTGCTGGGGCTCATGGCAAAACCGGTACAGGGCGAACCGGTTAAAATGTCAATATGGTTTAAAGGAG
The DNA here is from genome assembly GCA_037127735.1 of Bacteroidota bacterium. GTDB lineage: Bacteria > Bacteroidota > Bacteroidia > Bacteroidales > VadinHA17 > LD21. The sequence goes on along the minus strand of JBAXXU010000077.1, from coordinate 12,267 downwards.
GATCAGTTGTTGCTGCTTTGTGGGGGATATTTGTCTGGAAAGAGTTTAAAGACGCTCCAAAAGGAACAAATATGCTCCTAAGCCTTATGTTTGGTTGTTACCTTATCGGATTGGTACTGATTGTATATTCGAGGTTTGCTTAAAATCAAGACAAAAGACATGCTTCGACAGGCTCAGCAGCCAAGGCACAAGACAAAAGTGAAATCCAGAGAGTTCCCCTCCTCAGAGAGCCTGCCTTTAACGAAGTGAAGGGGGTTAGGGATGGGTTGAAATAAGAAAATACTATTATTATAACTATTTAAATATGAAACAATTACTATTAACAGCTATAGCTCTTCTGACTTTTACAAATATGTTCCAGGCTCAGGAAAATCCCTGGAAGGGACTTTCAGCAGATTTTTCTCATGGAAAACTTAAAATCTCTGAGAATAAAAGGTTTCTGGTTTTTGAAGATGGTACTCCATTTTATTATCTGGGCGATACCGGTTGGGAACTATTTCACCGTCTGAACAAAGATGAAACAGAAAAGTACCTTGAAAACCGCCGTGCAAAAGGATTTACTGTAATACAGGCAGTTGCTCTCGCTGAGCTGGATGGATTAAACACTCCTAATGCAGAAGGCAATAAACCCTTGATTGACAATGATCCTCTTAAACCAAATGAAGCCTATTTTGCTCATGTTGACTGGGTGATTAGAAAAGCTCAGGAAAAAGGGATCTTCATAGGTCTCCTTCCTACCTGGGGCGATAAGGTTGATCCCAATTCTTGGGGAAAAGGTCCAAAAATATTTAATAAAGAAAATGCATTCAAATATGGTCAGTGGATAGGCAACAGATATAAAGATTCTAAAAATATCATCTGGATTAACGGCGGAGATCGTGACGGAGGAGGTGATAATAAAGTTATATGGGAAGCTATCGGGGAAGGCATAAAATCTATTGACAAGAATCACCTGATGACTTTTCATCCATGGGGTGAGCGCAGTTCTTCAGAATGGTTTCAGGAGAGCAGCTGGCTCGATTTCAATATGTGCCAGACAGGACATGGCCAGAGAAGCTACGCGATCTTCAAACGGATTATTGTAATGGATTACAATCTGACACCGGTCAAACCATGTTTCGATGGGGAACCCAGGTACGAAGATCATCCTGTTGGCTGGAATCCAAACATACTTGGCTGGTTTGATGAGGCCGACATACGCCAGGCAATGTACTGGAATCTCTTCAGCGGTGGTCTCGGACACACCTATGGCTGCCATCCTGTCTGGCAGATGCTTGCACCCGGACGTGAACCGGTGGGGCTTGCACGTCATAACTGGTACGATGTATTGGATTTGCCCGGGGCATTTGATCTTATTCATGCACGCAGACTTATTGAATCGAGGCCTTTTCTTTCAAGAATCCCTGATCAATCGCTTATTGTACCTGCGTATTTCCCTGAAACAGATTATGTTGTGGCAACAAGGGGAGAAGGGTATGCCTTTGTCTATTTCCCTACAGGCTGGTCAGCTGAAATAAATCCGGATAAAATTGGCGCTAAAACAATTAATGCATACTGGTTCGATCCACGAAACGGAGAGTCAAAACTGATAGAAACGATCCCCGGGAAAAACATCCGCAAATTCACTCCTCCTTCAAACGGTCGTGGCAACGACTGGATACTTGTTCTTGATGATGCTTCTAAAAATTTCAAAGCTCCCGGATTATAAAAATGCAACTCGGTATTAGTTCATATACCTATACTTGGGCCGTTGGGGTACCTGATTCATTGCCACCAAAGCGATTATCAGCCTGTGACCTGATTGACAAAGCATCCTCGTTGGGGTTAAGCCTTGTACAGATTGCCGATTTTTTCGGACTGAAATACTCCTTCATGATAAGCATAGTTATGTATATTTATGTGCTCTATTTTGCCTTTCGGAATGTTAAAAGGAAGTCTTTATAAAAGATAAGTTTCTGTTGTTAGTCTGATTCATGAAAATTGGAATATTTTTTGCTGTTAATAAAATAACAATAAATCAGTCAAATAATTTAACTTTGAAATTGTTTGCCTCTTATTCTTGATACCTGATCAGATGAAAATAAAAATCTTTTATATAATCCTGATTTCCTGTACGATCTTTTTTTCTTGTGAAAAGGACAGGGAATTAATTATCGAAAATACAGATATCCCCTTATTAAGCAGAGTATTATATGGAGGTGTACTTTATTATGAATACACCTATAATGAAGCTAATTTATTAAGTGAAGAAAAAAGTAAATTCCATTACACAAAACACACTTACGATGAAAAAAACCATTTAGTGACATCAGATCTTTATGCTGACTTTGCAATGGCCAGCAGTGATATTCATGTTATTGAAGCTTCGTTGAATCGGAAAGAGTGGGTTAATCCCGATAACACTGAAGCAAGCCTTAGAATAGCATTTGAATATAATGATAATGGGCAATTTATTAAATCAATTTATTACCGGCCATCTGTAAGTAATTCCGAATTTTCGGAATTCATCTATGAGAATGACAGGATAAGCAGGCAAACTATGTATTGGAAGAATGAAATATCGGGTTACTTTGATTTTTTCTATGACGGGAACGGGAATTTATTTAAAGAAGTAAAATATTTAGTACCATCAACGGGGCTTGCACAACTATTAACAACGACAGATTTTGAATATGACAATAAGGAAAATCCATACAGGTCGTTTAAAAGGTTAATGACTCCCGGAATATATACCAACCGGAACAATATTACAAAAGAGACCTATACTCTTCATATTGAAGTTGACCCCTGGACCGAAAAAGTGCATACAACAGAAAACATTTATGAGTATAATGATATTGGATATCCCGTAAGAGTAAATGGCACAGTTGAATATGTGTATAAGTAATAATCAGGTTTTTTTTTAACCGCAGAATAGACATGTATGAATCTTACTGTGAAAATACTAACACTAAAAGTAATCTCATGAAAAAGCTAATGCTCATTTTTATTCTCCTGGTTTGCAGTTACCTGTTCGTTTATAGCCAGAACTTTGTTGTACCCTTGTATATCGGAGATATTCCAAACTCCAAAAATACAGGTCAGGCAGAAAAGATATCTGTTGGAGATATCACAACTATCAGTAACGTACAGAACCCTGATATCTCAGTTTATCTGCCTACCAAAAAATTTGCAACAGGACAGGCAGTTATAATTTGTCCCGGAGGTGGATACTGGATACTGGCCTACGACTATGAAGGTACCGATATTGCCCGTTACTTAAATTCAATCGGAGTAGCGGGTATCGTTCTCAAATACCGGTTGCCTACTTATGGCAATGTAATTGAGCCTCATAAAGCCCCGCTTATGGATGCTCAGCGTGCAATGCGCCTTGTTCGGTTTAATGCCCGAAAGTGGAATATTGATACAGCTAAAATAGGGATAATGGGTTTTTCAGCCGGCGGACATCTCGCATCTACTTTAGCAACTCATTTTGATTACGGCAATAAAGCTTCTAAAGATTCTGTAGAAAAATTAAGCTGTCGCCCCGATTTCATGATTCTCATGTATCCCGTTATTTCATTCACAGATGCTTCAACTCATACAGGTTCGCGGGATGCTTTACTTGGTAAAAATCCTGATAAAGATCTGGTTACATATTATTCAAATGAGTTGCAGGTTACAAAGGATACTCCACCGGCTTTTTTTGTTCATGCTGATAATGACAAAGGAGTACCTGTTGAGAATACTCTTCTGATGTACAAAGCCCTCAGGGCTAAAAATATATCAGCTGAATTACACATCCTGTCAGAAGGAGATCATGGATTTGGACTTGCAGTAGGTAACGACCATATTGCTTCGTGGACAAATGACCTGAAACTATGGCTCAACTGGTTGAATAAAAAAACTAAGTAAACTCAATCTTAAAAACTTAAATATTATGAACCGAACATGTTTAATAAAGAACACAAACTTGCATGAACAAAATCAACATGCGAGCTCCATCCGACCTATAAAAAATAATTTTATCCGGATGAAAATAAACCGAAGAAATTTTATTCAGAAAACATCGGTTGCTGCAGCAGGTGCAGGGGTATTCTCAATACTTCCCTCCGAAATATGGAACTCACCTGTCGCTCCTTCTGATAAGATAAACTTTGCATTGATCGGATGTAATAGCCAGGGATTCTGGGACCTGAAATGTCATCTGGATTATAGTGATACCAACTGTGTGGCTTTATGTGATGTTGATTCTAAAGTTCTTAATGATCGCGCTGCAGAGATTAAGAAGACATATAACCAAGAATCCAGACTATACAGCGATTTCAGAAAAATGCTGGAACAGAAAGATATCGATGCTGTTATTATCGGAACTCCTGATCACTGGCATTGTCTGCAGCTGGTATATGCCTGCCAGGCAGGAAAGGATGTGTATGTTGAGAAGCCAATGGCAAATACCATAGCTGAATGTAATATCATGGTAAAAGCTTCCAATTATTATAAACGTGTTGTACAGGTCGGACAACAACAGCGTAGTGGTTTTGTATTTCAGGAATCGATGAGAATGATAAAGGACGGAACCATCGGGAAACTCAGGAAAGTAAATGTCTGGGGATATTTCAACTATGGGACCGGAACCCCTGTTATTGCTGACAGCCCTGTACCTGAGGGGGTTGATTATAATATGTGGCTCGGACCGGCCCCTTTAAGACCATTTAACATGAGCCGTTTTCATGGTACGTGGCGCCATTTCTGGGATTACGGAGGAGGTTTGATGTCCGACTGGGGTGTGCATCTTCTTGATATGGGTCTTTGGGCAAAAGATCTTGTGGAAGCCCCTACACAGGTACTGACATACGCTGCAAATTCCTCTTCAGAAAAAATGATGCGCGACACATTCGATACCATGACGGTCATCTATCCTAAGAAGGATTATGTGATTAACTGGGACATGACTGCCGGAGTTCAGCAGGGTCCTTATGAAAAACTTTATGGTTTGGCATTTATCGGTGAAAAGGGAACAATAGTAACAGACAGAAGCAGTTACCAGGTATATCCTGAATGGGATGAAGATAAAAAAGCTGTCAAAACTGAGGCAAAATCTTTTAAAAACGGGAAGGAATCACATGCACAGCATGCAAGGAATTTTATCGATTGTGTAAAATCACGAAATACACCTGCCTGCCCTCCTGAACTAGGACGGGTTGCCGCGTTGCATGCTCATATACCTAACATTGGCGGAAGAACCGGGGAACCTTTACTTACCTGGGATGATGCAAAGAGTCGCTTCACCAATAGTGAAAAAGCTAATGAACTGATTGAACCCAGATACAGAGCACCCTGGGAATTCCCGAAAATATAAACCCAACAAATATTACTAAGATGTTTACAAGAAGAAAATTTATACAGACTCTTTCTGTTAGTGCCGCTGCAGCTGTTGCAGTTAACCCTCTTTCGTCCTTAGGATTTGACGGAAATAGGAACCTTAAGAACATTGGGTATATTGAAGGTATCATCGACAAAGAACTCAAAGGTGACTGGAAAGCCGCACTGAAAGAAACCGTCAAATATGGATATAGTGAAATTGAGATTGGCAGATTTATGGGGGAATCTGCAAAAACTTTCCTGAAGGATTGCAGTGAAATCGGGATCAAACCTGTTGCAGGAGGAACCGTTTTTTCGAAAAATATGGATGAATTAAAAAAATCCCTCGAAGATTTAAACGCTTTGGAACTTAAATATGCAATTATATATTGGCCCTGGCTTGTTGGCGGTCCGTTTAAACTGGAAGATTGTAAAAACACGACTGAAATTCTTAACCAGACAGGCGAGGTCTGTAAGAAACATGGACTTGTTCTGTGCTGGCACAATCATAATAAGGAATTTATTCCGATGGAGGAAGGACTTCCGTTTGACTATCTGATGAATAACACAGATAAAAACCTGGTAAAATGTGAGTTGGACATTTATTGGGTGCAGAAAGGGGGAGCCGATCCGGTTAATATCCTGAAGAAAAACAGAGGTAGGTGCAGCATCCTGCATGTAAAAGATATGGCTCCGGGATCAGACCAGGATTTTGCTTGTCCCGGTAGCGGAATAATTGATTTCCCTTCTGTTTTTTCTGAAGCTGCTGATCAGGGAATTAAACATTATTTTGTTGAAAGGGATAATGTCGTCAACGGGATGGATTGCCTGAAAGCAAGCGCCGGATATCTGAAGAATATCACCTTTAAATAAAAATGAAAAAATCGGAAAGTTCCGGCTCTCTGACAAACATGGAGAGGAACGGGCTTTATGAAATCAATAAATAAATATTTACAGAAATGAATGTCGAAAATAAAAATGTAAAACGCAGTCTTATTTTTCTGACTTCGGTTTTAGTTGTTTTTTCCCATGGGGTCACATTAATGGGTCAGGTGAAAATCTCTGAACAAACGTGGGTAATTCCAACATATAAAGTGAGCCCTCCCGATAAAAATCCCATGTTCTTTAAAGGGGAGTCTTATCAGGGGGCATCAAAATATATCTATCCTTATGGTCTGAACGATGCTATTACAAATGATAAAACAGATCAGCCATGGAAAGCATTAATACTTGAAAACGAATATATTAAGTTATGTGTTACCCCTGAGATCGGTGGCAAACTCTATTATGGTACGGATAAGACAAACGGTTATAACTTCATCTATAAAAATGATGTGGTGAAGCCATCAAATATCGGTATGACTGGCGCCTGGGTTTCCGGAGGGATTGAGTGGTGTGTCATACATCATCACAGAGCATCCACTTTCCTTCCTGTAGATTATGACCTGAAAGAGAACCCCGACGGGAGTAAGACTATCTGGATTGGTGAAACTGAGCCACGTCACAGGATGCGATGGACCATAGGAATTACCGCTTACCCCGGCAAATCATATTACTCAGCTGAGGTAAAAATCCATAACCCCACACCTTATACAAATACATTTCTATTCTGGGCAAACGTGGCTGCACATACCAATAAGGATTATCAGGCGATATTCCCTCCAAGTGTAGGAGTAGCTACTTATCATGCCAAAAACAGTTTTACAAACTGGCCGGTTTCTACTGAAGTGTATAATGACGAGGATTTTACAAAAGGGGTAGATCTGAGTTACTGGATCAACTCGGTAAATCAGAATTCATACTTCGCGTATGACCTGAAAGAGGATTTTATGGGAGGTTATGATCATGGTAAAGAAACCGGTACAGTTGAAATAGGCGATCATAATATTGTTAAGGGAGCCAAATTGTGGGAGTGGGGATCGGGTGCACGGGGACAAGCCACTGAAGCCGGTTTAACAGATAACTCCGGACCGTATGTGGAAATAATGGTTGGTGCATTTTCCGATAATCAGCCAGATTACAGCTGGATCAAACCATACGAAGTAAAAACGTTCAAACAATACTGGTATCCGGTCAGGGATATAAAGGGCTTTAAAAATGCCAACCTTAACGGAGCTGTAAATCTTGAAAAAAGAGAGGATAACAGCGTCTTCCTCGGCTATTACTCTACGCAAAAAGTAAACAAAGCGAAGATCAGCCTGAAAAGAAAAGGGGAGGTTGTATTTGAAAAGACAATGGAGGTTTCTCCTGATAAAACTTTTACAGGGGTAATTAAACTTGACGGGACATTTAATGTTACCGACCTGTCAACCCAACTAATCAATGCTGAAAATAATGAAGTACTTATCGCATATCAGCCAATTGAGAAAAAAGTTGCCGGTAAACTTCCGGAGCCTGTAATTAAGCCTGCTCTTCCAAAAGATATCGCAACTGTTGAAGAATTGTACCTTACCGGCAGCCGGATCCTTCAGTTTTATAATCCGACACTTAATGCCATGGATTATTTCGAGGAGGCTTTGAAACGTGATCCCAAAGATATTCGCACAAATATAGCTGTTGGTAATATCCACTTGAAAAACGGGGAATATGAGGTTGCACGAAGCTATTTCGGAAAAGCAATAAACAGGCTTACTAAAGATTATACAAGACCTTCTAACTGTGAAGCTCTTTACCTTCAGGGTTTAACTCTGAAAGCTCTTGAACTGTATAATGAGGCCATCGATACTCTTTACCGTGCCTCCTGGGATTATGCTTATCACTCGGCAGCATATATTGAACTTGCAAGAATTTCAAACCTGAAAGGAGATTTTCAGAAAGCTTTGGATCAGGTAAACGAATCTTTGTCAACTAACTATAATAACAACAGTGCCATAAATCTTAAAGCTTCCATCCAAAGAAAACTGGGTGAGTTTGAAGGGGCCATGGCTACCCTTGAGAACATTTTGGGAAAAGATCCTCTCGACTTCAGGGCAGCAAATGAGAATTACCTGGTTGCAAAAAGTTTGGGAAATATTCAGAATAGCACAAAAATTCTTATGGACCTTAACAGAAAAATGAGAAATTTCAGTGAGAACTATCTTGAACTTGCAATAGGTTATCTGAATGACGGATTCTTTCCTGAAGCTGAAGAGATACTTAAGCGGTTTACCGGTAAAAACCAGCTGATAAGTTATTACCTCGGCTATATTCAGGATCATAACGGCAATAAGTCAGCGGCAGAAGAATATTTTAAAGATGCATCTGATCAGTCGGTTGATTATGGTTTCCCATACCGGTTGGAAGATGTGAAGGTTCTTAATCTGGCCCTGAAATGTAATTCTTCTGATGCAAAACCCTATTATTATCTAGGAAATTTGCTTTATGATAAGCAACCACAAAAGGCAATTAAAAACTGGGAAGCCGCTGTAAAATTTGATCCAACTCTAGCCATAGCCTGGAGAAACCTCGGATGGGGATATTATCAGAATTCAAAAGATTTGGCAAAAGCCATTAGCGCCTATGAAAAAGCTGTTGAAATCAAAAGTGATGATCCGATATACTATGCAGAGCTAGATCCGCTCTACGAAATGAGCAACGCGCCAATTGAAAAAAGATCAAAGCTATTTGAGTCGAAAAATGAAGTTGTGAAGCAACGCGATGATTCTTTTGTCCGTGAGATCCTTGTTCTGAATCTTGCAGGGGAATCTGAAAAGGCGGTTGAGTATCTGAATAGCATGGTTTTCCATTTTCGTGAAGGAAGTTCGAGAGTGCGGGATATTTCTGTTGATGCCCACCTCTTGTTGGGAAAGAAATTTCTTGCTGAGAAAAAATTTGAAAAAGCGCTGGAACAATTCCTTTCAACAGTTGAACCCCAGGAAGCGTCCCAATCAGGACGCGGAGGTGGAGATATGAGAACTTCCCAGATCAATTATTACATCGGAACAGCCTATGAATCACTGGGGAATAAGGCCAAAGCAAAAGCAAACTTCACAATTTCAGCTGAGCAGTCAGTCAGAGGCGCCAACATTGCCCAATACTATCAGGGTCTGAGCTATCTTAAACTTGGAAACAGAGAAAGGGCTGGAGAGATTTTTAATTCACTTATTGAAGATGGCAAAAGGCAGATTAGCCAGGATTCTGAGGTTGATTTCTTTGCAAAATTCGGAGAACGCGAAGCCGCAAATGTCCGGTTATCCAATGCATATATGTTAATAGGTCTTGGATATAAGGGACTTACTGATGCAAAATCAGCTGAAGATAACCTTAAAAAATCTGTTGAACTGTCAGCCGGTAATCTGTGGGCAAATATTGAATTGCAAAATAAGTAATCTGTAAAAGATTTATCTATTTTAGATACCTTGAAGTCGCAAATAGATAAATGGTATGTGGATAGGGATATCCTGATTTTTCATGGCAACCTACCGGGGTTACATTCCAGGCAAAACAGGCACTCCCTTTTATGGGAAAAGAAGTTGTTGGTCATTATCAGTTTCCAACACTACCGGTTGCATATCCTGCAAAGCTTTAATTCGGGAAACCAAAAGGGAAATGGCTATGCCAAAAACCCCAATCACAGCAAATGAGTACCGCAGGCCGGCAATCTCAGAAATGTACCCGATAAGAGGAGGCCCCATTAAAAAGCCCAGAAAACTTACACTGGAAACGGTTGCCAAAGCAATACCGGCCGGTGTCTTGCCGTGTCTGCCGGCCGCACTGTAAACAGTGGGTACAATGCTGGAAACGCCTAACCCGACCATCATAAAAGCAATGGTACAGGGTATCAGGTAAGGAAACAGAACTGACGTATATAAACCTGTCGAAATCATTACACCACAAATCTGAAGAAGCTTTTTCCGTCCGATTTTAGAAATGATGTAATCGGCCACAAAGCGCCCCGTGGCCATCATAATCATGAATGAAGTATAACCCAGAATGACAAGAGACGACGGAGCTTTAACCACATCTTTAAAATAAATACCACTCCAGTCGAACATGGCTCCTTCGCTGGCCATGCTGCAAAAGCCAATGATTCCGAGCTGAAGAAGTATGCTGTCGGGTTTGGAAAAGAATTTGCGTTTGGTCTCGTTCTTGTTTATGGCTGATTTCCATTTAATCAGATAAGGATGATTGATCCAGACTATTGTCCATACAATAAGGATGACGGTAATAAAATGCCAGTATGGTGCAACTTTCAGGTTAATCATAAGCAGACCGATTAGCGCTCCGGTAAACCCGGCAAGGCTCCATCCTCCATGAAAAGAGGCCATGATAGGACGTTCGTACAGACGCTCGGCAGCAACACCCTGTGTGTTGATCGAAATATTGCAAAGGTTACCCGCCAGTCCAAACAAAAACAAGGCAATGGCAAGTTGCCATCCTTCCTTAACCAAACCAACATTGCTCAGGCAAATGGTATAAAAAGGAAGTGCAAAAAGTATAACTTTACGGCTTCCGAAGTGGGTGACCAGTTTTCCGGAAAAGGGCATCATCAGAAATTGCCCAACCGGAAGGGCAAAAAGAATACTGCCGAACAAAGCATCATTTAAATGCAGAGCACTCTTGATATCAGGAATCCGGCTGGCCCATGATGCGAAACAAAGCCCCATGCAAAAATAGACCAGAGCCACAGCCATCCGGATGCGCTTCTTTTCGGGAATAAATTTAGTTTGTCCAACGACTGATTGTGTATGATCTGACATGTGTGTTTTCTGAGCGATAAAACCGGCGTAAAAGTATTAAAAATCTGTCACGAACTACAATAAATTAATACAGGAAGGCGAACCCTTGGTTGTTAAAATTCGCGAAGGATAATCTTAAAATCTCTTTAAAATTTCAATGTCATTCATTTTTACCTCCTTATTTTAGTCTTCAAAAATAATAACCGTTATTGCAGCCTATCTGCGTTTTTTTTTAAAAAACGCACCAACAAATATATTCATTATTGACTGTGAAAAATGTTAAGCAAGGAAGCTGGTACGGTTATCTCAGGCTACTTTCACTAAGCAAAGCTGTTTGCTTAAAGGAAATTGGTTCAAAAGAGAATTTTCAATATCTTTGAAAAAAAAGCTTATGACACCGACAATGCTATACACCAAGATAAACTCGTTACCACCATCGCTGATTAAGGAGGTAAATGATTTTGTTGATTTTTTAAAAACAAAGCAAAGGAAAGAAAAGATTAAAGAAAGGAAATTTGGCTGTGCTAAAGGACTGATTGTTTTGCATGATGATTTTGATGCTCCGCTGAATGATTTTAAAGACTATATCTAATGGATCTGCTTTTAGACACTCATGCTTTAATCTGGTTTATTAACGGTGATAATCAACTGCCTGTTAAATCAATTAAACTGATTAAAAATCTTGACACCAAATGTTTTGTTAGTATTGCATCAGTTTGGGAGATAGCAATTAAGTTGTCTTTGGGCAAACTTGATTTGAATGGTGGATTTGATGATATTTCGAGAATCATGAAACTATATAATATTGAACTACTCCCTTTAACTTTTGAGCATATTGAAAAACTATTGACATTGAATTATCACCACCGTGACCCCTTTCGACAGAATTATCATTTCACAGGGATTGGTTGAGAAATTGGCTGTGGTTACACGAGACGAGAATTTTTTGAAATACAGGATAAAGGTCGTTTGGAATTAATTTTTTATTGAAAGAGTACTTTGAAAATCAAAAAACACTCCATCCACGACAAAAATTTTCAACAATAAAATCAAATTGAAATAATATTTACTAAATGGTTAATGAGTAAACCGATTATTGTTTATTTATGGTTTATGAATAAACCATAGAAGTGTTGGCGTGAAATAGAAATTTGCCGAACTATTGTATTTATATGTTTTTGAAAATTACCACTCACTTGAAAATCGAAAATGCTAATTTCAGAACTCCTGACTTCGTTCCCCAAAAATAAGTATTTCCTCGCATATT
>JBAXXU010000076.1:0-20954 GCA_037127735.1 Bacteroidota bacterium | reverse complement strand
GACAAAAGACAAAAGACAAAAGACAAAAGACAAAAGACAAAAGACAAAAGGCAAAGCGAAGCGAAGGTGGCAAGAGGTGGGTTAATTGGGTTAAAAATCAAAAGTTAAAATTTAATACCATTATGAAAATATTTTCTGGTTCACTACTCCTAATAATAGGGCTGCTTGTTTTTGCAGGCTGCAACGGAAGAAGATCTGCAAAAAAAGATTCGCAATCGAATAATGACACAATTGCTGTGGCTGATACAGGATATACCGGTATTAAACTATACATGAGCGGACAGATTGTGGTCAAGGAGGTTACTTTTAAAAACGGTGTCAGAGAAGGGTTGATGAAATCCTTTTACCAGACCGGCGAACTGCGTCAGACTTTCTGGTACAGGAATGGGTTAAGGGAAGATTCAGCAAAGTGGTATTATCAGGAAGGAAAGGTTTTTCGTTCGACACCTTATAAGAAAGATACCATTGATGGAATTCAGAAGCAATATTTCAGGAATGGCAGGTTGAAAGCCAAATTAGGTTATATTAAAGGATTACGTACACCATATCTTGAGGAGTTTACAAAGGATGGTAAACTGATGAGCGGATACCCCGAACTGGTAATCAAAATCCGGGATGATTACCACACAAAGGGTACTTACAGTATTTCGATGGAACTGTCAGACAAGTCAACTAAGGTTAAATATTACCTTGGCGATCTCTTGGTTGGCGTTTTTGATACCGCTCATTGCAAAAAAATAAATATAATAAAAGGAGTTGGTTTTCTGAATCTTAAAAAAACCGGATCGGCCAAAACAGGTTACACCGGGATAATAGCTGAGATATTGACCAATTACGGGAACAACTATCTACTATACAAGAAGATCGAATTACCCTACGGCGATCTGAATTAGAGTACAAATATGATAATCCGGTCAGCCACCTTTATTAAAAGTAGTCCCACTTTAAAAGAGTGCCCGGCGCCCGCGAAGCCTGAATTTGGATTTATCGGGAGATCGAATGTGGGTAAATCTTCACTAATTAATATGCTTACAGGGTGGTCGAAGCTTGCAAAAACTTCTGTTCAACCGGGAAAGACACGAACAATAAATCATTTCTATATTAATGAAAACTGGTACCTGGTTGATCTTCCGGGCTATGGTTATGCTAAAGTACCAATTAAACTAAGAGAGAAATGGGTTAAAGCAACTGAGAATTATATACTGAAAAGGGAAAACCTGATCTCTCTCTTTGTACTTCTCGATTCAAGGCACAAGCCCCAGCGTTCAGATATTGAATTCATGGAGTTCCTGGGGTTAAACCAGATATCATTTGCAAGAGTCTTTACAAAGAGCGATAAGATTACGCGAACGGCCCTTGAGAAATCAATAATTCAATATGATACTGAAATGTTAGAAAAATGGGAATCTCTCCCGGTAACTTTTATTTCATCGGCAATTGATGGCAAAGGAAGAGATGAAATACTGTGCCACATTGAAGAATCTATGAACAATTTTTCAAACAGCGTCTGATATTGGAGGGATTTTCTAATTTTGTACTCAAATTTGATCGTGAAAATAAACAGCTAATAAACAGGGAAATGTTTGGAACAGCGCCAATAAAACTTTTTTCATGCAGAGCTTCTCAGCATCTGGCTCAGATGATTGCAACCAAGCTGGGGCTTGAACTCGGAAAAAGTTCAGTGACAGAATTCGCGGATGGAGAATTTCAACCATGTTTTGATGAGTCAGTAAGAGGCTGCATGGTTTTTATTGTTCAGTCAACAAACCCACCGGCCGATAATATTTTCGAACTGCTTCTTATGATCGATGCAGCCAAAAGAGCCTCTGCATATAAAGTTATAGCTGTAATACCATATTATGGTTTTGCCAGGCAGGACAGGAAAGACAGACCAAGGGTTTCGATTGGTTCAAAATTGTCGGCCGATCTCCTGAGCACTGCCGGTGTTGACAGGGTTATAACGATGGATCTTCATGCAGACCAGATACAGGGCTTCTTTAATGTCCCGGTTGATCATCTTTTTGGTTCCGCGATATTTGCCCCATATATTGCAAATCTGAAGCTGAATAACCTTACAGTTTCAGCACCCGACATGGGAGGATCAAAGAGAGCAAATGCCTACTCGCGACATCTTCAATCAGAAATGGTCCTTTGCTATAAATTGCGTAAGAAACCAAATGTGATTGAAGAGATGTCAATAATCGGTGAGGTGGAAGGAAGGAATGTAGTTATAATAGACGATATGGTTGACACTGCCGGTACTCTTGTTCTGGCAGCAGAAATGATGAAAGAGCGCGGAGCTGCCAGCATACGGGCATTCGCCACACACCCTATACTTTCAGGTAATGCAATACAAAGAATCAATGATTCAGCTATCGAGGAACTTGTAGTGAGCGATTCAGTTCCATTCGTTAATAATTCCAAAAAAATAAAAGTGCTTTCAATAGCAGAGATATTTGCAACAACAATTCAGGCTGTCACTACAAACCAGTCAATAAGCACAAATTTTGTATTCTGATTCCTTTGTTCTATATTTGCACGCCAATTTTTTTATTAATGTCAAACGTGTAATGGGGAGTTATCATGATGGTAACTTTTAGTAGCACAATAACTTATAGATAAATGAAGACAATAGAGATTAAAGGATCATTCAGAACAGAATTAGGGAAGAAAAGCTCCAAACAAATCAGAAAAACAGGTAACGTACCTTGTGTTATTTATGGAAAAGAGAAGAATATTCACTTTCATGCTCATGAGAACAGTTTTAAAAACCTTGTATATACACATGAAGCTCATCTGGTAAAACTGATCATTGAGGATAAAGAATACAGAGTTGTCCTGAAAGATATGCAGTTCCACCCTGTTAAGGATAATATTTTACATGCTGATTTCATTGAGGTTTTTGATGACAAACCGGTGGTTATCAGTATCCCTGTAACAGTTTCAGGCGATTCAGCCGGTGTTATAGCAGGAGGGAAATTAGTTATTAAGAAAAGGAACCTGAAAGTAAAAGGTTTAGCAATTGATATTCCTGAATTTCTTCCTGTTGATATCACCAATTTAAAAATACACGAGTCAATAAAAGTTGGTGATTTATCATACGAAAAGATAGAATTACTTGATCCGAAAAAATTGATGGTTCTTACTATCGCAACCTCCCGCGTTGCACAGAAAACTGATGCTGAAATTGCAGCTGAAACAGCGGAAGCAGCACCTGCAACTCCTGCAGCAGAATAGTACCTGTTTTTTTAACAACAATCAGGCTTGATGAAATATCTGATAGTTGGCCTGGGAAATATCGGTGAAGAGTACAAAGATACCCGGCATAATATAGGATTTACAGTATTGGATGCTATGGCACTGGCATCCAATACTTCTTTTACAGATAAGCGCTATGGAGCTGTCTGCCAGATCAGATACAAAGGTCGTGAACTAATCCTGCTAAAACCGTCAACTTATATGAACCTCAGCGGTAATGCCGTAAACTACTGGCTGAAAAAAGAAAATATTCCCATCGAAAACATGCTTGTCATAGTTGACGATATTGCACTCCCTCCCGGAAATATCAGGATGAGGCCAAAAGGAAGCGACGGAGGTCATAACGGACTTTCTCATATAAGTAATGTCCTGTCAACAACCGACTACCCCAGGATCAGAATAGGTATCGGCAACAGTTTCAGGAAAGGGGCACAACGCGATTATGTCCTGAGTGCATGGACTCCTGATGAGAATAAATTCATGGAAGAAAGAGCTGCTATAGTAATCGAAATGATCAGGTCATTTGCTTTTGCAGGACTTGAACTTACAATGACAGCCTTCAATAAAGCGGGAAAAGTACCTCCCCGGACAGAAGAATCAGACACTCCAAAAAACCTGTTAAAATAATCCTGATAAATGGCTGATAATAAACCGGTACGGATAGATAAATTCCTTTGGTCGGTCAGGCTTTATAAGACAAGGAGCATAGCTTCCGATGAATGCAGGAAGGGCAAAATCACCATTAATAATGTTCAGGTCAAACCATCAAGAATAATTCTTAAAAACGAAATTATTTCTGTCAAAAAACCTCCGGTAATTTTTACTTACAGAGTTATTGAACCCATCGAAAACCGCATATCTGCCAAACTTGTCGAACAGTTTGTTGAAGATATGACAACTGAAGAGGAAAAATCCAAGCTCGAAGTAAGACAGTCCGGGGTTATCGGATACAGAGATAAAGGTACAGGGCGTCCTACAAAAAAGGAGAGAAGGCTGATTGAAAAGTTGAAAGAAGACTTCAATAATCGTTGAAATGGTGGTATAAAGACTTAATATCTATAAAATATTTGTTAAAATATTTCCGGTATTAACACTAACACACCATTTTTTTTAACTTGCACCTAATAGCAACAAGCCATCTGTTTTTACCTGAATCGGCTCAGGCAATTATTTTATTATTAAATGGGTAAAGAAAACATTGAGAAGTATTCGGCCTGGTACGCGCTCTTTAAGTCTTTCGCGGGTTTCTGGCATAATAGTGTCTTCTACAGGAAAGTCATCGTTCTTGGTCGCGAGAATATCAATCCTGACCATCATCTGATTTTTGCTCCTAACCACCAGAATGCTTTGATGGATGCACTTGCTGTTCTCTTTACACAAGAGAGACAATTAGTCTTTCTTGCAAGAGCCGATATTTTTAAAAAAAAGACAATTGCTGCTATTCTCTATTTTCTAAAAATCCTCCCAGTTTACAGGATCAGGGATGGGTTCAGGAGTCTTAAAGGCAATGATGAAATATTCACAAAGACAATTGACGTACTTAGGAGCAAGAATGGCCTGGTTATTCTTCCGGAAGGAGATCATGCAGGGTTCAGGCGGCTTCGGCAATTGAAGAAAGGGATTTGCCGGGTTGCTTTCCAGGCAGATGAAGCTACCGGATTTAATCTTAAGATAAAAATCATACCTGTTGGGCTTGAATTCTCAAACTACAGCAGGTACAGGCAGGTACTGACAGTAGTTTACGGGAAACCTATCGAGGTGTCGGAATATTCCGAACAATATAAAGTGAGCCCCGAGAGAGCGCTTAACGAGCTGAGAATCAGGATCTCGGGTGAGATGAAAAGAAATATGGTCCACATCGATTCAGAAGCTGATTATGAGGCAATCGACGAATTAAGAAGTATGATAAATGGCCGGTTCAGTGATGATATAAGGCTTCCAAAACTATTCAGGGACAGGATTCTTATAAATAAAATGAACCTCCTTAAATCTTCAGATCCATCTGTTTACGCGAGAATATGTTCCCTTAGTCTTCAAATAAAAAAGAAAGCTAAAGACCTTAATACCGGTTATAGGTTACTTGAAAAAAAGAAACACCCGATAGGCTGGCTGATTGCCGGTTTGACAGGTATTATTCTTACATTTCCATTGTTCATTTATGGTAATATTTTCAATTTAACCTTCCTCGAAATACCTAATCTCCAGATACCTAAAATACGTGATCCACAGTTTCATTCATCAATACGGTATGGCATTTCACTGGTACTTGCACTTGTTCTCTTGCCTGTATTCCTGATTCTTTCGCTTATCATTTTTTCATCATGGTGGCTTGGATTTGTTATTTTTCTCACCCTGCCTCTGTCAGGGCTTTTCGCCTGGAATTACTACCTCCAATACCGCAGAATAATAGGAGGCTTCAGGGTGAGGAATTACATAAAGAATAAAGATAAAGAATTCGACCTTCTCAGCAGGAATCACAATGAGCTGGTTAACCTCATCTCAGGATTACAGAATGAAGAATAACAGAAAGTTTGCCGGTAAGGTAGTCTGGATAACAGGAGCTTCATCAGGTATAGGTGAATCCCTTGTTCACGAGTTTATAAAAAAGGGAGCAGTAGTTGTGGCATCATCAAATGATCTGCCCGGTCTGGAAAGGGTAAAAGCAGCATGCACTGATAGATCAGCAATGGTTCACTGTGTGCCGTTTGATCTTGCTGACACTTCAGAAATAAACAAAATAGTTGAACAACAGATCAGTAAATTAGGGAAAATCGACTATTTACTTAATCTTGGAGGAATCAGCCAGAGGGCAAGAATAGATGAAACTCCTCTCTGGCTCGATAGAAAAATTCTCGAGATCAATTATTTCGGCACAATTGCATTGACTAAAGCAGTATTGCCTTATATGATCAGGCAGCAATCGGGACATATACTTGCAACAAGCAGTATATCAGGCAGATTTGGCTTCCCGCTTCGCTCAGCATATTCGGCATCGAAACAAGCCCTTCACGGGTTTTTTGAAACACTATACCTCGAAAATAAGAAATTCAATATAAGATCGTCTGTTATTATCCCCGGTAGGGTCAGAACATCAATATCCTTTCATGCATTGGATGCTGAAGGTAAGGAACATGGCAAGATGGACGATGGACTTGCAAAAGGAATATTGCCGGCTAAGGCAGCTGAAATAATCATTAAGGGTATCATAAGGAACAAACGGGAAATTCTTGTCGGTAAAAGTGAATTGCTCTTACTACATATAAGAAGATATTGCCCATGGCTTTTTTTCAAAATCGCAGATAAAATAAAAAATACTTAAAGTGAGCTAGAGTTGGGAGTGAGCTAATGTTGGGAGTGAGCTAAAGTTTGGAGTGAACTAAAGTTGGAAAAGATGCAATATAATATAATGATAATAACTTTAGTCACTTTAGTCACTCTATCCACTTTAGTCACTCTATCCACTCTAGTCACTCTAAACTCTTGAATAACAAACTAATATAATTATACAATGAGAAAGTATGTAATCAGTGGTATTCAGCAGATGGGTATTGGTGTAGTGAATGTCGCAGAAGCCTGGAAATGGTATATCAACCGGTTTGGAATGGATTGCCGGATTTTTGAAGATGAGGCTGAGGCTAAATTGATGCTTCCCTATACCGGTGGGAAACCGAGGAGCAGACACGCTGTGCTGGCTCTGAACCTGCAAAGCGGAGGTGGCTTTGAAATATGGCAGTATAAAGGCAGAGAACCTGTTAAGATTAAAGAAGAGATAAGGATCGGCGACCTTGGCATTATTGCATGTAAGATGAAGGTAAAAAATATACAGGCAACTTTAACTTCGTATCAGAAAAATGGTATTTCTGTGCCGGTTAAGACATCTGAAGACCCATCAGGTAAGATGACTTTTTACATGAAAGATCCTTACGGGAATATTTTTCAGCTTGTTGAAGCAACCGACTGGTTCAGAAATGAGAAGAAAGCTACGGGTGGTTCATACGGAGCTGTAATAGGTGTTTCGGATATTGAAAAATCGAGGGTTGTCTATTCTGATATCCTGGGTTACGATGAAGTTATTTACGATACTACCGGCATCTTTCCTGATCTGGCTGATCTGCCGGGTGGAAATAATGAATTCAGGAGAATACTTCTTAAAAGGTCGGAACCATTTTCCGGACCTTTCAGTAAGGTTCTGGGGCAAAGTGTTATTGAACTGATCAGCGCAACCGGGAACCCGGGCAAAAAGATATATGAAAACCGTTTCTGGGGCGACCCGGGGTTTATTCATCTTTGTTATGATATGAGGGGGATGGATGAATTGAGAAATTTCTGTGAAAGTAAAGGTTTCCCTTTTACTGTTGACAGCAAAAAGAGCCACGAAGGCAATAGTTTTGATATGGGCGAAGCTGCAGGCCACTTCTCGTATATAGAGGACCCCGATGGAACACTGATAGAATTTGTTGAAACACACAAAGTGCCTATCATGAAGAAATTTGGCTGGTATCTTGATCTCCGGAAAAGAGACCCGAATAAATCGCTTCCCGACTGGATTTTGAAGGCAATGAAATATTCGAGGGTTAAATGATCAATTTTTCAGCTACAGCCATACAAATATCTTAAAAGGATCACTAATATCCTTATTCGAATTTATTATTACTCCGAAACCCTGAATCTCGGGTTTATATAAATTTAGCATCATAATCCGACCGTGGGTCTTTTGTTAAATCCATCACCCGATGATAGCCTGTGTTCCCTCTTTTGTGAGTTGAAGACCCGGCATTGTATGCCCGGGGAATTCCCCATTTCCCATTGAAGATTCTGCCTGCACTATTTGTATCATCATGATAATGACCAAATAGTAACACATCTATTTTGTTTTCAATCACATTTCTTAAATCATCCCGATCTTTCAATTGCAACGATAATATAAAATCGAACGGGTGATGGTGTAAATACACGATTTTCTTTTTGTTCTCAAATTCTGGATCATCAAGGATTATTTTCAAATTCCCAAGTTGATTTTTACCGAGTTCACCATCTGCAAAAATGCGATCGTACCAATGCAATTCTTCGGCCATTGAATCCAGACCAATAAAAACTGCTTCCTCAATCACATCCAATTTAGGATAGGTTTGGTTGTCGATCCCAAAATAAGTTTCACTAAAACTTTTAACATATTTTGGGTCTCCCCAGGAACCTGTTCCATAATCATGGTTTCCGGGAATAACCAAGGTGGTATATCCACTCTCTTTTAGAAGGTTAATTGAATGAAGGGCTTCTTCTTTTTGTGTCTCGTCAGTTGCATTATCAACTATGTCGCCGGTAATAACAATTACGTAATCGCCTGCAGGCTCCTTAAGGAAGGAAAGGTTACTTACAATCTGGCGAAATTTTGCACCACAATCCTGGAAACCAATGTGCAAATCTGATAAATGAATAATTTTTTTCATCATCTGAAGGTTTAAGGCTATTTCAAATCTTGTCTGCGAATTTTTAATTTAATTTCTAATATTATCTATTAGATTTACAAATGATATGGTCTTCAGGCCTCATTATCTTTTGTCTATCGAAAAACATATTTAGCTTGTCTTAATTGCTTCTTTCAAATGTAAAAATTATCTATTGAACAACAATGTAGTTTGATTGAAGGAATGATCAATTTTGATGCTTTATCTTTTATAATTGCTTGCGAAATTTATTTCATCCCAAATATTAATGGAAATCCAAACACAACAAACAATGTCCAAAGTATATAAATTGGTAAGTATTTTGATATGGTCATCTCCACTTTTTCAAGTTCCAACTTTTTGAAATTAATCTTGAACAGATCAATCATAATTAAAATTAAGTTACCAAAAATCAAAATGTTAGAACCCAAAATCGCCAATCTGTTTGGCGTTAATCCATATTCACTCAACCGGTAGAAAATCGCAGATAAAGCAATTAAGTTAATAATAAGAGTAATTATTGAAAGGATAAATAAAACCATTTCATTTAACTTCTGCTTCCTCGTTATTGAAGTTTCAGAGATCGAAAAGATGATAATCCCCATAACGCCAATAAGCATTACATTAAAAATCAACAAAAAATCTCTGTCGTTGTATGGATCTTTTGCTGAGAATGCAATAGCTATCAGATAAATTACCAGGGTAAGTAAAACCAAAGGACTAAACAGACTTGCTACTATAGGCGCAATCTTATTTGTCAATACATTGTAATTTTTCAAGATGTAGGTTGTAATAACAGGTGCAGAGACTAATCCTATTATTACGATATTATTAAAATAAAACTTTTCAATATTAACACCAATTGCATGGAATAACCCAATAGTAATCCCCGTCAAAGCTCCACCGGCTATCAGGATTATTGCTCCCAGAATTGCCAGGTCACCATTATGCTTGATATATTCAATTCGTTTGCTCCTATCCTTTAAGTTAAAGTCAATATAAATTAATCCGTATGTGCACCACATCAGTAAGGGTAAATGAATGTATGCCAGATTAATTGAAGCGCTATCTTTAACAGAAGGTAACACGTTGATGTATATTATCGAAACTACAAAGATCAGAATGGTTATAACAAGCCTCTTGTGGCTGAAATCTTTATTAATCCAGATAGCGTAAAATGTAAGGCCAAAAAAGACAATTATTCCTGCATTCTTTTCATAAAAAAAGAAGTTTTTTAAGTTAACATTAAACAGATCAGGAATCTTGATTAAAAATCCGGCAAAAAGACAAACAGCAACCATAATGAAAATTTCAGATCCGGAATTACTTTTTATTTTGTCGGGTGTTTTGTCAAAATCTAATCGGCTTTTCCAGAATTTTGCCATTTCGGAATTCTCAATCTCAGGATAGATTTTTTCAAAACCTGATTCAAAAGACTTTCTGTCATTACGATATAGTCTTTCAAGTATTGCGGGGTTGTTTATGTTTTCCTTAATTTTGTCTGTCATGTGAAGGAGTTTTATCTTGACTTAAATCAAAAAATGTACTATAAATATAGTAACTCTAAATTTAATCATTCTCTTTTCAATTTCTGATAATAGTGAGAAAAAATAAATTTTTAGACTTGTCGAGAATGGTCCCTTTAACTATTTGATTGTGACCAACATGAAAAATTTTAACTAATAGCAGGAATAGAACTATTCGTTTCATTATGACAGATTAACGCTGTTTGATTTATCTGACTTCGTATTCAGCCTTCCCAGTTACAGGAATGCCGGTTATAGTAATACCCTCTGCAATAATTCTGATTAATGATGAATTATCTCCATTATAATAATTAAGGATTACTTCTTTATTGCCCTCCAGATTTATATCAGGTTTCCAGAGAAGAGTGGATCTCAGATCAGGATCAAAGGCTGAATTTGAATCAGAAGAATGTTGCGGAGAATAAAAAATCCGTGATGCATAATACCCCGAAATCCTGAGATTTAAAGAGTATTTCACAGGAATATAAGCCCAACCTCCTGCTCTGGTAATCAGGTTAATAACTCCATTTGATCCTCTCATCCCAAAAATGTTTGTTGTGAAAACCGATTTCAATACATCTATCCTGTCAATGGCAGGTATTGGCATTGAGATCAAATCCTCAAAAGTGGCCTGGTTACCATCAATCAGGACAAGAGGCGCTCCTTGCGCATTTATGGAACCTATTCCACGAATCTGGACTTTGTAATCAGGATACGAACCGGTAACCACAAAACCAGGCACATGTCCCCTAAGGATTTCAATCAGATAATTGTAGCCTTGCATTTGCTGTGTGATTATTACTTCACTGTCGGGGTTAACATATTTTACGCGACTTCGCTCTACTTTAACAGTTTGAGCATCTTTGGGCCGTTCAGAAATTATTTTTACCTCACCAAGGCTTATTGTGTCGGATAGCTTGTATTTCTTTCTTATAGATTCATTAATCTCATAATAGGTTTTTAAACTGCTCCATTTATTTTCAATTAAGGTTGAAACGCTTGACAGACTATCAGACACTTTTGCCGGAATGTAATTAACTGAATCTAAAATCATCACTCCTTTCAGATGATCTTTTTTACCAATTCCGGTTACTATTAGTCTTGCCTCTCCCGTGAAGTCAATACCTGACACTTTGAATCTCCCGGAAGAGTCAACCGGAACCGTTGTCAAAAATCTATGGCCACTCCCGAATATTCCAATACTTACCCTTGATCCCTCAAGAGATTTGTTCCCATAATATCTTTTTAATCTCCCGGATAATGTAAACCCATTCTCAGGAGGGAAATAAGTTGTATCGTATTTCCATGCGAAGTCACGCCAGCCTTGTGTTCGCAGCAGAAGATCCAAATCTCTGAATCTCTCAGTATTTAAAGGATCGAAATAATACGATGGATCCTCAATAAATCCATGAACATCTGATTCAAGCAGAAACCACGATGAAATAGTACGGGGGAACTGAGATATTTTCTCTGTGAGGCTTTCATTAACAACAGCTAACGAGACATTCCCCTTTTTTTCAAGCGTTGAATCTCCCGAAAGGGAAATTTTGAGAGAAACGGGTTCTCTCTTGCTGTAAAAGAGTTTATCAGTTTCAATTCGAATACTTAAAGGCGCCTCTCTCTGATTATAAACAAGTCTTTCAGAGAGAGGAAGATCTTCTAAAGTAGAAAGTGACAACATCAAAATTCCATCCGGAAGATCATCTGTCGGAATAACAAAATTGGTAACAGGGGCATTAATTTTATAGCGTATTGTCTTAATAACTTCCTTTCGTCTTGAAAAAGTGAGTAATAAGTCTTTTTCAAAAACGAGTGTAAGGGTTTTAGGATTTGTCTTGGTAGTAATTAGTAACTCATTATCCTGATTTATTGAAACGCCTAATGTTACACCAGCTGAAAAACTCGTTGGTATTTCAGTCCTGACATCAATACTGTCATCCCCTCTGAATATAGAATAATAACTTAAACCCGGGATAGGTCTGAGAAAGAATGAGCCCATCCCAAGATGTGTAGATTTGAATGTGGTGATCAAATCACCAGCTGATGAATAAATTTTACCAGCGACATCACACCCTTTTTCCAGACTATTTATCGCTTTAAAAGCAACAATCGAAGAGACATTGTCAACAAGGGAACCTCCTTCTGGAAAAAAGGTTAGCCGGATATTATTAGCTACATATTTTACTTCATCTGAGTTCTCGTCTTGCTTATCAGCCGGATTAATAACGTCAATTTTTTTACTGAAAAATAACTGATCGCTGAAATTCCTCATATAGTTGGTGTATGCCCGTAATTTGTATTTGCCTGACCTGAGCTCATCAGGCAACTTAAAATCGCCTCTGCCTAAACCACTGTCAAGTCTTACTATCCTGTCTGAGATGATTTTCAAAGAAGGAGATATAAGTTCGACATGAAGGTTCTTACTATGATTGGTGAGTAGTCTGTCTGCAGCTTCAATAAGGTACGCCTTAAACCAAATATCATCTCCCGAGTAGTAATAACTACGGTCAGTGTGGAGATAGATCTTCTCGATTACAATTAAAGAGTCATTGGCGGGTTGCGCTTGAAGATAATTACTATAATTTTTCTGATCGGGAAGAGTACCTTTAATTATCCGGACAGTATCATGTTTAGAGAAATCAGGATTGTAGTCGTATGGGAGAAGATCGCCAACTCGCTGTATTGCCATTTGACCTAATATTCTTACTCCTGACCCATCGAAATAACCAGAACCAGGTAGCCGATCGCCCTTTTTGCATCCTGTTGGTTGAAAGATATACAACTTCAGCCTTGTTAGTCCTATAGTTTTATAAACCTTTGTTTTCGTGACGGTTAATGGTGCAGACTGATCCTTTGGGGCTTGTGAATAAGCCATGCAGGAAACAATATTTATTACAACCAGCACTAAAAATTTTAAGAGTTTATTGTTCATTTTTTATTTTGTAATAATATTTTTTTGACAGATCTTTTTTAATTGTAGTCAATTTTTGTGAAATTACCAAAACAGTTATCAAAAGTTTGAATAATTTATTAGTAGAGTAAAACTGTCTAAGTGGCTCCCAATAGCTGGCGGGGGCAAAAACCATAATCCGCCAACTGGATGACGGGTGGGTCGGCACCCCTATTAACTTTGTCTCGGCAGCAGGATTAGTCATGGTACCGGAAGTTTAATAGGTGGCTTTTAGTTTGCTCTCATAGACTTTGGGAGTTGATTAGAGAGTTGTCCGGGCTGCCGAAGGCAGTTAACTAAACCGACCAAGTAGCTTGTGCTTTTTATTTTTTGTCATAGTGAAACCGGCATGCATAGATCAGGATATCAGCATCCTCTACCTGATATACAAGTCTATGTTCCAAGTCAATTCGTCTGGACCAGTATCCAGCCAGGTCAAATTTTAGTGGTTCGGGTTTTCCAATGCCCTCATAAGGAGTTCTTTGAATATCCTTAATTAAAGCATTAATCTTCCTGAGAGTCTTTTTGTCTTCGGTCTGCCAATAGACATAATCCTCCCAGCCATTTTTTGAAAAAATAATCTTCATCATTCCTCAATCAAGCTGTGTTTAATCTTCTTCCCGGTTTTCATCTGCTCGATTGATTCAAAGAGTCTTTTTGCATTTTTCTTCGAACTTAATAAATGCAAAGTCTCCATGATGGAATTATATTCGTCAAGGGATATTAATACTGTCCCTTTTCCGGAACCTCTCTTGATAATTAAAGTTTCATTGTTATTTTCAACGTTATCAAGATAG
The DNA here is from genome assembly GCA_037127735.1 of Bacteroidota bacterium. Classification (GTDB taxonomy): domain Bacteria; phylum Bacteroidota; class Bacteroidia; order Bacteroidales; family VadinHA17; genus LD21. Next base: position 6,979 of record JBAXXU010000076.1, on the reverse strand, counting down.
TTTTTAAGTCCGGTTCTGAATTCTGTATAATTTGCTGCAATCATATATGTTTTGTTTTAAGTATTTAATTAAGTACAAATATACGTACTTTAATATGCAATTCCAAATATTTGTCAAAGACTGAGTCTTAGCATGAATTTAGTTTGGTTTTTGCCAGCCTGGTAGTTGGATGTGATAGGCCGAAGGCAATTATTCCTACCATCCGTGTTAGTGTTAATTTATTAACACTGACGGCCCGGCGGTTGAGGGAGTAAACATTGGTGGCGCGTTTAAAATTGTGACAAGTATATTACCCCAATGACCGTGTAGGCAATACGTTATTAAAGTCCAGGCAGGATAGTTTATTTGTCACCATGTCAGCACCAGTGAACGTGGCTATAATAATGAGTTTTATCTCAATCAATTTCGTTAATTATCTCTTTGAGCTTGTTAATCTCCTCTTTGCTCAATTTTTCTTCTTTAATAATAAAAGAAAGGAGTGATGCAGGTGAATTACTAAAATGACCTGACAGCATTTTTTTGACCTTTAATTTTCGATAATAAGATTGAGTGACAGCCGGATAATACTCATATGTTTTACCGTATGCTTTAAATTTAAGATATCCCTTCCCGGCAAGTATCCTGGTCACTGATGATATTGTATTGTATGGCGGCTTTGGTTCATCCGGGAGCTCTGCTATAATATCTTTTACAAATGCTTTTTTAAGCTTCCAGAATATCATCATAATTTTCTCTTCTACTTTTGTCAATTCTTCCATACTATTTTTTGTTACTAATTTTTGTAAGTTCAAATAACAGGTCTACATTGTCAAATTCCTCCATCGTTACATTTGGAATTGGCTTCGGATGTATCGATTCCGGATCATACTTACCCGTAGCTACAAGTGCCTGGACAGCCAGAATGATTTTTGCTTTACTAAAAAGGTCTCCCTTGTGAATTCCAATTTCATTGACCGGATCTTTTATAATTATTCCATCAATTTTTACTATGACATCATTAAATTTAAACTGTTTACCTTCATTAATTGTTATGATCAGGTCTACTGCCTCCTTATTTTGATTTTCCTGTATGCTTATTCTACTAAACAGATATCCATTATCCTGGTATAGACTGCTCACAGCATCCTGTGCCCCCGATGATCCGTTGAGCCTGTCGTCAATAAGTGATTTATTATATACTGAACCGGTTTTAAGGCCAAAGGCATGATTTAAAGTTTTAATGTCATAAACAGTATTTCCTTCCCAGATAATCTTTCCAATCTTTAACTGACTTTGATTGACATTTTCGTTTTGTTTTGTTTGAGCAGTCAGAGGATTCGGATTATTTATATAAGAAAAAGAAAGCATTAAAAGTATTGTAAGGGGAACCAGAATAATAAACATAAGCTTATGTCCCGGAAGAGATCTTTGCCTGCTTATCATAACTATTCTGCGTTTGATTTGGCTACCGGAGAAACCTGCTGAAAGATTAAATCCTTTGACTTCTGAGGCTAGTTTCAGAAGAAGCTCTGCATAGCCCTTTTTTCCTTTACCTTTTTCTACAATTTTTTCATCCACAATGTACTCGTGTATCTCTTGAATTGATTTTTTTAAATAGATCAATAGTGGATTGAACCAAAAAATAATTGAGATAAATTCAATAAATAAAACATCCAGTGAGTGTAACTGCTGTGAATGGACTTTCTCATGATCTTTAATCCGTTGTAACTCATCTGCTGATAACTTTTGGTAAGAATTGGTAATGAAAATATAATTAAAGAAGGAGAACGGCGGCACCTTTTCAATGAGTTCAACTAACCAAAATCTGCCCTCCCTTACTTTTGGATTTTCCTTAATGCATTTTTTTATACTTCTCAGGTTCCTGGCGAAATTGCAGGCCTTAAAAAGCAATCCAAATATGTAGGCGGCAATTAGCAAAATAATCATTCCTTGAAGCAAAACGGCACCTATATTATTCATAGAGTCATTAGACAAAGTTAGACCCTCATAATATCCAACAGATTGATTGCGAGTGAGAATGCTGGAATTATTAAATAGGTTAGCAGTGTGAATTGACGAGTTCCACTGAATAGGTATAATTACCAGTGGAAGAATTAAACTTAGAATTACACTAATCAATAAATAAATCCTCATCCACGAGAAATGAGTCAGGTTAGCAATCAGTAATCTGTAGATCGTTAAAAAGAGTAGCAGACAGATTGAACTTTCCAAAACGTAATAAATAATTGAATTAGTCATGGCTATAGTCTTTTAAATTTTTATAAAGATATAACTTATATTTCAGTTGTGCAACTTATTTATAAGTTATTTAATTTAAATGTAAGTTTACAAGGTTTTTATTTTAGTCTGTAGTCGTATGGGAGGAGATCGCCAATTCGTTGTTGTGCCATTCGCCCCATAACTTTTATGCCTGAGCCATCGAAATAGCCATTACTGTCAAAAAAAATCTGATCTTTTAAAGGTTCAATATAACTGTTTGGAGATTTTGACAGGTAATAAATGTAAAGATTGCCTTTGTATGAAAGATATTTTTTAAAGCCGGCTCTTACAATAACGATATCTTCATAATTAATAACAACGTCTATTGAATTTCTAACAATGAAACCATTTGATTTTAAGAAATTTGTCCAAAGTGAACTGAAAAAATGGCTTCTTGATCCAAGGTATGCAATCTTCCTTCTCTTTTCAAAGAATTTTTTTTGGATTATTTCAGAAGTAATATTTTCATCGAATATAGCACTACCCTTATAAAGAAAGGATTTGCTTTTCCTGTAGTATTCAAACTTATCAAGATAATAGGTGATCTTATATCCTAATGCATTGTTGATAATTAAAATCGGTTTTGAGGCAAAAGCTCTTAAAGTATCACGCGAAGTACCATTTTTTAATGTTATATCGCCCTCGTTCATTATAACACAATTCTGTCCATTATAACCTGATCCAAGAAATTGGTCCTTGAATAGTTTTAAATTTGCTTTTCTTTCTTTCGCAGTTGATTTAGCAACAACAAAAACTTCATTCAATTCAAATGTCTTTTGAGTTAGATAAATTTTTATTGGCTCATCTCCTGAAAAATCTGTAAGAGTAACAGAATAATATCCTAATGCACTGATTGTTAATGGAAGTGAACTATACTTTGTAATGTCTAATTCAAAATATCCATTTTGATCTGAATTAGTTCCGGCAGATGTTCCATTAATGTAAATTGATGCAAAGCTAATTTTGGTATGGTCAGAGTTATCCAGTATGGTTCCCCGCACCGTTTGACTGTTACTGACATGAAAGAAATTAATTACCAGCAGGAATAGAACTAATCGTTTCATTATGACAAACTAATTCTGTTTGATTTATCTGACTTCGTATTCAGCTTTTCCGGTTACAGGAATGCCGGTTGAAGTAATACCCTCTGCAATAATTCTGATTAATGATGAATTGTCCCCATTGTAATAATTCAGAATTACTTCGTTTGTACCCTCCAGGTTTATATCAGGTTTCCAGTAAAGTGTTGACCTCAGATCAGGCTTAAAGTCAGAATTTGAATCTGGCAGGTGATGCGGGGAATAGAAAATCCGTGAAATGCTGTATCCTGATATTTTGAGATTCGCTGAATATTTCACCGGTTTATAAACATCTGTAACTCCCCCTGCTTTGGTAATCAGGTTGATAACTCCATTTGCCGCCTGTCCATTTTTATCCCCCCGTAACCCAAAAATGACTGTTGAGCTGACTAATTTCAATACATCTATCCTGTCAATGTCCGATACCGGCATTAAGAGCAAATCTTCAAAGGTGGCCTGGTTACCATCAATCAGGACAAGAGGCAGAGTGGGACCTTTAAAACTAAATGCTCCGCGAATAGATATTTTATAATCCCCCTTTATATCAGGACCTATGACCTCAACTCCGGGAATTTTACCTCTCATAAGCTCAGGAACATTGCGATAGCCTCCCATCTGCTCGGAAACTATCAGTTCAGCGTCAGGCTTAGCATATATTGAGCGACTACTCTCTACTTTGACAGTTTGTGGATCCTTGTGTCGTTCAGAAACAATATTAACCTCCCCAATGGTGATCGTGTCAGAAAGTTTGTATTTCTTTTTTATAGCTTCACTAATCTTATAATATGATTTTAGCTTACTCTTATTGTTTTCAGATAAAATTGAAACCGCTGACAGTTTATCAGATATTTCAGCGGGATTGTAAATAGCTGAATCCAAAGTCAACACTCCCTCCAAATGATCATTTTTCCCAATTCCGGTAACAATTAGTTTAGCCTCTCCTGTCATGTCAATGCCGGACAGTTTGAATCTCCCGGTTGAATCAAGAGGAACTGTTCTCATAAGTGTACTAGTACTTCCGAATATTCCGATACTGACCCTCGAGTCCACAATGGGTTTGTTCTTATTGTCTTTTCTTAAACTCCCTGATACCATAAATCCATTTTCCGGGGGAAAATAAATTGAATCGTATTTCCAGGTGAAGTCGCGCCAACCCTGTGTACGCAGTAAAAGATCTATGTCTTTAAGTCTGTCATTATTTGACGGATCGAAATAATATGATGGATCTTCAACAGTTCCCCGAACATCTGACTCCAGAAGAAACCATGATGATATATTCCTGGGGAATTGCGATGTATTATCTGTGAGTTCTTCATTAACTACAGCTAATGAGACATTGCCCTCTCTGTCAATAGTTGAATCTTCTGACCAAGCAATTTTGAGAGTAACAGGTTCTCTCCTACTGTATAAGCGTTTATCAGTTTCAATTTGAATTTTTAACGGAGCCTCTCTTTCAATATAAATAAGTCTTTCAGAGAGAGGAAGATCTTCCATTGTAGTGAGTGTCAGCATCAAAATTCCATCCGGAAGATCATTAATCGGGATAACAAAACTGGTTACAGGAGATTTAATATTATAGGGTATTGTTTTAAAAACTTCCTTTCGTATTGAAATAGTGAGTAATAATTCATGATCTGAAACAAGTGTCAATGTTTCGGGATTAGTTTTGGTAGTAATTAATAACTCATTATTCAGATTTATTGAAGCGCTTAAAGTTACGCCGGTTGAAAAACCCGCCGGCAATTCAGTTTTAATATCAATACTATCGGCACCCCTGGTTACAGAATAGTAACTTAAACCCGGTTTGGGTCTCAGATAGAATGAGCCCATACCAAGACGGGAAGATTTAAATGTTGTAATCAGCTCACTGGCCGACGAATATATTTTTCCAGATACATCACAACCTTTACCGAGATAATTTACAGCCTTGAATGCAACAATTGAAGAGACATTGTCAAACAGTGAACCTCCTTCCGGAAAGAAGCTTATCTGAATTTTATTTTCAACATATTTTACTCTGTCTGAGATTTCGCCTGAATCAGCAGAATTAATAACAACAATTTCTTTACTGAAGAATAACTGATCACCGAAATTCCTCATATAGTTAGTGTATGCCCTTAATTTGTATCTCCCAGACGTAATACCACTGGGTAGCTTGAAATCTCCGTTACCTAAACCTCCTTCAAGACGAATTATCCTTTTTGAGATGATTTTTGAAGAAGGAGAAATGAGTTCTACACGAAGGTTGTTGCTATGATCTGTCAGTAAGCGGTCCATAGCATCAATCAGGTATGCTTTGAACCAGATATCGTCACCTGCAAGGTAATTTTCACGATCCACATGAAGATACACTTTCTCAATGAGATTAACAGAGTCACCTGCAGAAGGATATTGAATGAATTTGCCTCTCCCGACAGATAATTGATTGAATATTAAAATCAATACTACAACAAGAAATTTGAATTTATTCATGTTTGAAGTAATTTTTAAACTTAAAATTAACAAAATTTATACCAGAAAAAAAGAGTAAAATAAAAAGGAGAAATTAAATCCCAATGAGATTAAACCTGTTGATTTCATAAATTTCCGTCTATTCATAGCTTTGAATTATTGAATTTAATTTTCAGCCAATTAAGTAACTCCATGTTGAATCGTTTACTTTCTTCGAGTTGAGGCGTATGTCCGCTTTTTTCGAAATATATCAGGGTGAAATCAGGAATTGAAGGATATTTTTTTTGCCAAAGAGTGTAAGGAATCACATAATCGTATTTTCCTAAAGCAACAAATACCGGTACGGAAATTTTAACCGCAGGATCGAACATATTGTAATCGAGAAATACTTTAGTAAAAAGGTGCTGTGTTACTTCAGAATGGACGGTCATGCCATCCCATAGCCAGGTGGCATCGTAGCGCGGATTATACCAATATTGTGGGGACATAATATTATATTGAGCCGAGGCTTCTTTTTGTCCGGTAAGACGGTCGATTTCATTTGATTTGCCCCAATTATCCTCTTGTAATTTTCTTCTTTCTGTAGAGGCTGTTTCCCAAAGAGCTTTGGCTTTTGCTTCGTAAGTTGCATTGCCCCACTCGCAGGGCGAACCGATTAAGATAAGGCCGGAAACTTTGTCGGCATGTTTTTTTATATATTCGGTTGCTACAGTTCCGTGAATACTGTGCCCCATTATTAGTGGCTTTCCCAATCCTAATTTCAGACGAATTTGTTCAACATCTTCAACAATCGAATTGATATTTACACTATCTAAAATTTCAGGTTTGTAATCTTCGGCAAACCATTTCATATCCACGAAATACATCTTCATGTATTTATTGAGTTCTTCGGAGAAGGTCCTTGGATAATAAAGTGATGAACCAATTACCAAACATGGCTGGCCTTCTCCTTTTACAATATACCTTAATTTACTGCCATCTACTTCAATGTAATTTGAATCATTTTGGTTCGTGACAGTTTTATTTTGTCCGAAAAGACTTGGACAAAATGTCAAAATGATGATTGCTAATCTTAAATGTTTCATAATAGTTATCATTTTTTTTGCATTACCGCTAACTTTTCTATTCTTACCCAATCCTTCCAACAGGACTTTTTCCCTATTCCGTTCAATACCTCGCGGTCACCCGGG
>JBAXXU010000075.1:0-21082 GCA_037127735.1 Bacteroidota bacterium | reverse complement strand
AAGCCGGGACTCGTATCGGCGGACGGCGCCACCAACGTTTACTCCCTCAACCGCCGGGCCGTTAGCATTCAGGCCTTAAAACACCTACGGGGACAATTTGAATATAGCCTGACAATTCCGTTACGAAAACAGATGGCCCGAAATGCTAACTGAAAAAACATAATTTCACTTGACAATCAGGATTCAAAATACTTTTTAAATTTGATTAATAGTGGAAACTACAAACAAGTTGAAAGTAATTTGTTGGACTATAGATAACAGTTAAGGCTTCGTGTGGTCTTTTTCAGACCCAACATGAAGCCGCAGTTGTACTACATCCCTGCGGATGCTCATAAGAGAGAACTTATTATGGGGATTCAATATTTTGTGTCTCTTTCAGAAGAGAAGTTGACTATTATTTTCAGACCGCCACTGTCTCAAAAGAGCACTACGAGCCTGATTTTACAATGCTGTGGTGAACAGCATGCTTACGATTTATTGACTTTTATGCAATAGGGTATCATGTCCTTCTCAGAACGGATTCAATGATTATCTACGATTTTAAAAAAGCTTCAATTCGTGCTATAGAAGGTGGTGGCGGTGGACGTGGACCAAAGAACATCTCGATAGTTGACATATAACCTTTGCCACACTGGGGACATATATCAGGATCGTACTTAAGGTGCTGCCTGCAAACTTCTTTCCAGTTCTTCTTTTCTCTGACCGCTGGTGTCTTGATCCCAAAGGCCAATTGAAGTTCTCTAAGCTCCTGGCGGCGTGCAGTGGAGAGCAATCCATAATGCCGGATACGAACAAATCTTTTAGGAAGTATGTGCATACAAAAACGCCTTAGGAACTCTGCCCCATCAAGTGGCATGACTTTTTCTTTGTTGTCACGGTAATCTCGCCATCTAAAACTTACGCCCGTTTCATCAACGTTTAACAATCGATGGTTGCCAATTGCAACTTTATGAGTGTATATGCCCAAATACTCAATTACCTGTTCCGGCCCCGCGAATGGCTCTTTGGAGTAAACAACCCAGTCGTCTTTGTACAGGCCATTAATAAACTTCTTTGTTTGTGGCAGATTCTTTTGAAGGGCTTCTATAAACTTCTCCCGGAAAACCCTGGAAAGGCTCTTGACACTGAACAAAAACACTTTGTCATTTTCAGAGGTACTTACCTGTTTCCACTGCCCTCTGAAGTTGATTCCACCGCCGGGAACAACACAATGGATATGCGGGTGCAGGCTAAGGTTCTGTCCCCATGTATGCAATATGGCTACCATACCCGTCTCTGCATGCAGCTGTGTGTAAGAGAACTGAGCTATTGTTTCCCAGGTAATGGCAAACAGCAGGTTATAAAGATCTGCCGGATGCTCAATAAACAGGCCATTGAGCGTATCAGGTACTGTAAAAACAATATGAAAATATGGGACCGGAAGCAGATCCTGCTTGCGGTCTTCCACCCATGCTTCCCGCTGAGTATTCTGGCACTTGGGACAATGACGGTTACGGCAAGAGTTAAAACTGATACGGACATGACCGCACTCATCGCATTTGTCAACATGTCCGCCCAATGACGATGTACGACAACGCTTTAGTGCACTCAGGGTTCGCTTCACATAGCTGTTCGGTGAATGCCTGTGTTCAAATTCCTGTTCAAACCGATCAATTATCTCTGCAAGTTCATGTCTTGGCCTCAAACCTTTTTATACAACCTGTCAATAGGGCTGAACAGGTTGATCCGGTTAGATTGTGCTACATGAAGATATACCATGGTGGTTTGAATGCATCCATGACCCAGCAACTTCTTGATAGATATGATGTCCATACCAAACTCCAGAAGATGTGTAGCATAACTGTGCCTGAGCGTGTGTACGCTGATTCCTTTGAGAACAAGTGGAGACAATGCAACATACCTGTCCTTATCGTTTTTGCTTTGACGGATGTGGATCATCATCCGGCCTGAGTCGACATCAGCTAAGCGCAAACGACTCGCCTCCGCTACACGAAGACCGGCAGAGTATATTAGTGCGAGCAGAACCCGATGTTTTAGAAGTGCAGGTGATTTAAATAGGGCTTTACACTCTTGATAATTGAGAACAACAGGTAACTTCTTTTTGGCCTTAATACTGGGAAGTTCAACTATTCTGTCATTCATCCCTGAGAGACGATAGAAATGACGTAGTCCGTACACTGTAAATTTAAAGTTACTCCGGCATGGTGATTTACCCTCACGAGCCATGTCGGCAAGGTATTTGTTTAGTTCCTTTTCGCTGATGTCCTTGGGTAACCTGTTAAAATGAAGACATACCTCGGCTACTCTTCTGGCATAATTATTAGATGAACTCGATGAAAGACCTGAAATCAATATCTTATCCTCAAATGCCTGGTAGAGTTCTCTAAAGCCAATTATCTGCGCGATGGCTCTCTCAATGACTGTTAACGACTTTTTTCTTAGCTTTGTTTGTGTTTTCATATTTTATATTTTTTTGTGGTGAACGAATATAGTATGGAAAAAACACAAAACTATCCCACCCCATTTTCGGGGTGGGATTTAGTACAACTCATAAAATATATTTCTATAATTCTACCAAGTTCTCTTTTTAGTATCTTTGCCATCATAATTGCGAGATCATGTTAACAAAAGACAAAGTAAGACAGACAATTGACAGGTTACCTGAGAACTTCACAGTTGACCAGATAGTTGAAGAACTAGTGATTCTCGACCTGATTGAGGAGGGGCTTAAGGATATTGAGGAGGGTAGAGTCTTTACAACGGATCAAGTTAAGAAAGAACTCAAGACATGGTTAAAATAATCTGGACTCAGAGATCCCTGACCGATTTAAAATCTATTGCTGAGTACATCTCCCAAGACTCGATTAAATATGCCCCTCTTACAATCGAACGATTAATAAACGTAACTCAATATATCGAGATTAATCCCAGAATTGGCCGGATGGTTCCAGAGATGGGAAGAAAGGATAAATTCAGGGAGATTATTCATGGTAATTACCGAATCATTTACAAGATAACTAGTTCACAGACTGCTCACATTTTAACAGTTCATCATTCTTCTAAACGATTGAGACAAACATCACTCAGAGGATTTGCAAAAAATATCTAAATCTTTACCGAGACAATTCTGTGCATCAAGACAAATTACACTACCAAGAAAGTTTTAATCCTTGCCTAAATATAACAAGCGGGTATATCCAAAAAGCTTGTCACAATTTTTGCATCACACCTTGACAGGTTTATCGTGACACAAAACTTATCGTCTGTTTACCAGTTTCGTAAATCGACTCTGGACAAATCCTGCTACCGAGACAATTATAACTTTCGCCGGGACTGGCAAAAATTGCGCCATGGTGGCTTGCCCGCCGGGACAAATTTGTAGTACCCTCCTTCGCGTGAAAAACGCTTCGGAGGGCAAAGCCGGGACTCGTAAACGGCGTGGCTGCGCCACCAACGCTTTCTGCTAATACCCGCTGGCCGTTGGCACAAATATTTCAGTATGTGACGATTAATCCATTGCGCCATCTTTTAAATGTTTCGTCTTGACAAGAAAAATACAACAATTATACCAGGACCTGTCCTTCGCGCGACTGACAATCGGCCCGCCCGCCGCCATCTACCAGTTACTGTTAATAAAATAACAATACTGCCTTTTAACGGGACTCTGCCATCGCGCAACGAAAAAATACTTGTGCTAACAGCTTAAAGCCAAATTAATACAACCGGACAGATTTGACTCATAAAACTAGACAGCTGCATTGTTGAATGATCAATTATTAATAGATTTGTAAAAACATTCTAAATGGACCGATCAGAGATTAAAAAAATAATCTTGAGTCACTTAAAAGAGTTTAACCCTATTAAGGTTGGTATCTTTGGTTCCTTTGCCAGAGGAGATAATAAAAAGGGTAGCGATATCGATATCTTGGTTGAGTTCAAAGAGGCTCCTTCCTTGTTGACACTTATTAAATTAGAAAATGACCTTTCCGAAATTCTTGGTGTCAAAGTTGACCTAGTGACAACTGGTGCTTTGAAAAATAAGAGAATCAAAAAAAGCATTAAGAAAGACCTCATTAACATATTATAATGATTAAGGACGATCTCGCTTACATAGAGCATATTCTTGATTGTATCAGAAAAATCAAAGAGTTTAGTAACGGACTGTCTTTGAAAGAATTTAAGACAAATGAGATGGTTCAGGATGCCATCATCAGAAATATTGAGATAATTGGCGAGGCTTCAAAAAAAATCTCTGTAGACACAAAACAAACCTATTACAAGATCCCCTGGAAAGATATTGCCGGTATGAGGGACAAACTTATCCATGACTATTTAGGTGTCGATGTTACTGTTGTCTGGAAGACTATCCATCAAGATATTCCTATACTTGAGAAACTTATCAGTGAGTTATACCGCATAGATTCTGAGAATTAAGATTACTTTAATTAAAAATATATGACTATGGAAAAAGGAAATTTTGCTAATCTTACCACCAAACAACTTCAGAAAAGAAGAAAGTATGCATTCATACTTTTAGTGATCTTAATTGCTGCTGTTGTGTTAGATGGATCAGCACTAATTTATAATTTAGTAATTGGAAAGGGCTTCTTTAATGCACTTTTTGTTGCTGTTGCAGCTTGCATTGTGATATTTATACCAATATATATGGGCAAAAAGAAAATCGAAGGAGAACTTAAAAATAGAGAAGACAACTAAGATAAAATACGAATGGCCAACCTTTTATTGATAGTTTCCGAAGTAATAAAAAGCTGAATACTACACGGAATAAAATTTTCTAAAAATAATCTATACTTGTGCTAACACGGACGGTTGGGGTAATAAACTTGTCACAATTTTTGCTCTCCACCTTGACAATTTTATCTTGACGAATAACTTTTCACTCATCTGCCAAATCCGTGACTTCGGCTTTGGACAGTTCCTGCCTCCGAGACAACTTTATCTTTCGCCGGGACTTGCAAAAATTGCGCCATTGCGGATTAGCTGAGTGACAGCTTAATACATATTTATTCTATTATCTTTAGGACAGCTTAAACTTAAAATTTAATTGTAAAACAGCTCTGATTTTCGTAACTTTGATGAGTGAAAAAAAATAAAACGATACAACTTGATTTTGTCATTGACAAACTGACGGACTCTATCCAAAACACAATATCGGGAGATAGTTTTCAGACTGAGATTAGTCGATTGACACGGGCTGACCTTAAAAAAGTAACTACAAAAAGTGGATGGAACTTCAACTGGAAACAAGAATTGAATAACAACAATAGAGAGGTTTTTAAACTCACAATAACCAATAATCCGAATATTATTCAAGGACTTTTGAGTTTTACAATTAAGCCAGACCATCTTTATATGGATTTATTAGAGAGCGCTCCATTTAATCTTGGACATAAAAAACTTTATGATGGAGTTCCAGGTAATTTGGTAGCTTATGCATGTAAAGTTTCGTTTCAAAACGGGTTTGACGGCTTCGTTTCGTTTACAGCTAAAACCAAACTAATTGAGCATTACGAAAAAACTTTAGGGGCTTATCATTTTGGAAATCAATTAATGATAATTCAACCTCAAGTAGCACAACAACTAGTTAACAAATATTTTAAAACATAAAAAATGGGGCATATAAAAGAACCAGACGGTGTAGACCTTGTAATCAAGAGCCGACCGCTTACAAATGAAGAAGAATTAGCAATTAGCAATTATATTCGTGCTTATAAAGCAAAGCATTCCCCTAAAAAAGCCACATCTAAGAGGACCACAAGTACTGTAAGAAAAAAAATTGCAGATCCGTTGATGCAGAAATAAAAAAATTCATTTAGGACCATAAATAAATTTAAACGAAACGCTAACAAGGTCGGTTTAATTAATGGCCTTCGGTAGCCCGGACAGCTCCGTTATCAGCCCCCAAAGTCTATGCTGTTAACTTTTTTCCGCATATAATATTTTGTTGTACCATGACTGATCCTGCTGCCGTGACAATGTCAATAGGGCTGCTGACCATCGCTTCGTAGTCATGGTTTTTGCATCGCCATCTGGACAATTTTATCATGACATGACAAACCCTGCTCATTTATCGGGACTCAGTCTTCTGGACAACTTTATCGTGACACGAAAATCCTGCCCACTTACCGGGACATTGCAAAAACACATGCCAACCCTGACACAGACGACAACTCCCCATACCAGCGGGCCGTTATGGTTAATAGGCAACTTCACTGCACATTAGACTGCTCCCTTGACTACTAACCACAACAGAAAAAACTGAATAAAACTATGACAATAACTTCTTCTAATGACCATGACTTATTATTATGTCAAAATGCTCATTACTAAGCTATTACTATTTATCTACATAGCCTAAGTTATCTAAACAACCCTATCTCAACCATAAAATCCTAACCATATACCAGGACTGAAAGCCAGCGATAATTAGATTCGTGACTTTCAATTGAGTATTAATGATTAAATTTAACCTCTTAAAGTCTTATAAATCTTTCTCTTGGCAATTATTAAGATCATTTTACGGCATGGTTTTTGTTATTTATATTTATCCTCTAATTTCTATTAAATGAGACCATATAAACTAGCTATTTTAATCTTACTCAGCTCCCAACTCTTCTGGGCCGGGTGTGAAAAAACTATGGTAGATTTTAATAAAGATGTACTTGTTTCTATTAAAACTCCTTCCATTTGCGCTAATTCATATACTTCAATTATTGCTACTAGAAAAGATGCTTCGGTCGAAATCTCTTTGAAATATTTTGATCCAGGTTTATTTTATAAGGAACGGAATTATACTGTTTATCCGGATTATTATGAAGTCTATCTTTCAAAAGTCGAGGGCGCAAACTGGGAAATGATCAGAACCCTTGATACTACATATATTAACAAAAGCTTTGTTATACCCGGGTTAATAAACGGTAATCTCTATTACGTATATCTAAAGGAAACTTATAGTAATACAAAGTCAACAAAGAATACAAATGTTGCGTTGTTTGTACCTTCTGCATTCAAACCCACTTATAGTCTTATTCTGACAAATTATTCTGAAAATGATTTATACTCATTTGACTGGAACAGTAGCGATAATAACATAGTTTATGCAACAACTTATTATGAATTTAAACCTGGTTATGCAGCCGCATCTGTATTTATTTCACGATCTGATAATGAACGACAATTAGTTGATATCAATGCTTGGTTTCCTCATTTTAATAGGGATGGAACAAAGATTTCTTATTCATCAGATAAAGGTGAAATATTTGATGGTAAATTAATGCCTGAGCACATCGCCATATATGAGGTTAATACTAAAACAACAAATAGAATTACTTCCGGATATTCTGTCAATAGATACCCTGTCTGGTCGCCGGATAATTCTCAAATTGCCTTCTCATTTTCTGAAAAAAGTGATGAGAGTTTAAGAATTGCGTTATTGAATTCTGATGCTCATACTCAAAAAATACTTCAAACTGAATCAGGACTTAATCAAAATATTCTAAGTTATAGTCAGATCCGACCAACTTGGTCTGCAGATGGTAAATTCATATATTTTACTCTCTGGTTTTCTACAGATTCCAATATAAACCCGGGACATTATGATATTTATCGTATTAGTACAACTGGAGGAATTCCTGAACCTGTTCTAAGTTCACCTTGGGTAGAATGTACACCAGTCATATCGCCCGACAACTCAAAATTAGCATTCTTGACGGACTTTAATGGTAAGCTTCAAATATGGGTATACAATTTTAAAAATTATAAATTCTATCAACCTTTTGACACTGACATTTATTCCCTTGACGAAGTCTGGTCACAATTAAAATGGAGAGACAATAATGCAATTTTATTCGCAAACAGATATGGATTATATTCTATATCAGTTGAATAATCAGAATATTTCACGTCAACCATTTTATTCTTTTAAAAAAACTAACCATAATAACTCGGTCGGTTTAATTAATGGCCTTCGGTAGCCCGGACAGCTTAGTAATCAGCGCCATAAGTCTATGTGATCAAAATTAAACCCACTTATCAAATTTTCGCTACCGAGACTAATCCTGCCGCCAAGACAAAGTCAATAGGGCTGCCGACCATCGCTTGGTAGTCATGGTTTTTACATCGCCATCTGGACAATTTTATCATGACATGACAAGATTCATCCACCGGGTCTTAAATACTTCATTTCTACGGAAAAACCTTGATTTCAAATTCAAGAAATATATATTACTTTTGACTTATGAACATAGTCGAGCAAAATATTGATATTGTACGTGACTTGTGCACAAAACATAAGGTCTCCAGACTTTTTGTTTTTGGATCAGTACTCAAAAATAAACTCAAGAAAAATAGTGACATTGATCTAATAGTTGATTTTGGGGAGATAGATGTTTACGATTATGCTGATAACTATTTTGATTTAAAGTTTTCATTGGAGATTTTGTTTAAAAGAAATGTTGACCTATTAGAAGATAAAGCAATTAGTAATCCATATTTACGACAGTCAATTGATTCCACAAAACAACTGATCTATGGACAATGAGATTAAAACATGGCTTTATGACATCCTCCAATCTATCAATGAGATAGATAGTTATTATATTGATAAACCCAGAAAATTCGCAGAATATTTGTCTGACCTCAAAACTAAAAGAGCTATTGAACGAAATATCGAAATTATTGGAGAGGGTGTTAATCGTATTCTTAAAAAAGACAAACACTTTAACCTTGAGAATGCTCAGAAAATAATAGGGACTAGAAACCGGATAGCACATGGTTATGATAAGATATCAGATGATCTCATTTGGAGTATTGTGATCAACAATTTACCCAAACTTAAAGTAGAAGTCCAAAATCTTTTAAAATAATCACTAACCATAATAAAGATGCTATAGGTAATTGGCTGCGCCGAGCTCGGACCAGATAGGAATCTCAAAATACTTTGCAAATACTGTGGTTGGTCCTCGGTTGCCTTCAGCAGCCCGGACAGCTTAGTAATCAGCACCATAAGTCTATGCGATCAAACTTAGTTTCACTTATCAAACTTTTTCTACCGTGACTAATCCTGCTGCCGTGACAATGTCAATAGGGCTGCTGGCCGACACGCTGTTGTCATGGTTTTTGCATCGCCATCTGGAGAATTTTATCGTGACGTGACAAATACTGCCCATCTACCGGGACTTAAAAATTACGGCGCCTAACTATTAAAAGAAAAATTTGTACCTTAGCTTTAAATTGACCCATTTCTAGACAAAAAATGCAAATCCAAGAAAATGTTTGATCCCATTAAGAAAACAAAGCAAAGACTAAATCAATCTTTTGGAGAGATAAAAGATGACCCATTCTATTTTGACTCCATTGAAAAGTATTTCAGAAACAAGGATCATTCTGGGGCCTTTCAAATTTTGTCTGATAAAACTTGCAAGGATTTAGATTTTAATGAATTATTCATGTTTGTAGACAGGACTACTTCAAAAATAGGACAACAATTTCTGTACAAGACACTAAGAACAATTCCTTCAAACAGCGACAAATTCACTGAACAGGAGAAACTCATTCAAGAGATAACAAATGATTCAAATCTGAGATTATATATTCAACTTCAGTTAGACAAATTAACAAGAGAAAGTTCTTATTTTATAACAACATTATTTCAGGAAGAACATCTTAAGAAGCCTAAATGGTTTTTTATAATTCCACTTTTATCCTTTTCCAGTCTGATGTCAGTATTACTGCTACCATTTACTCCAAATTCTTCTTTGTCTTATTGGGAGTGATGATTATTAATTTGGGTATTCATTACTGGAATAAACAAAACCTTTATGAATATTTAGGGACAATTCCTCAACTTCTAATATTAACCCGAGTAGCTAAAAAGCTATTTAAGTGCAAAATACTAAAAGAAATAAATGAAGATGTACCGGAATCAATAAGTAGTATTGAAAAAGTTAAGAGGCATATGTCACTTTTTAAGCTCGAGCCAGAAGTTCAAACTGATGTAGGAACTGCCTTTTTGACTTTTCTTGAGTTATTTAAGGCATTATTTCTATTGGAACCTCTTCTTTTATTTGGAGTTTTGAAGCAATTGGATAGCAAAAGAAGAGAAATTGAAAATGTATATTCTTTTGTTGGGCATGTGGACACTCTAGTTTCTATATCATCCTTAAGGCATGGGCTTAAGTCTTTATGCTTACCTCAAATTGAGAATAATCATAAAATTATTGATGCTACAGAAATATATCATCCGCTGATTATAAACTGTGTATCAAACTCAATTCATGTTGGTGACAATTCAATTCTTATAACCGGATCAAATATGTCTGGGAAGACATCCTTTATTCGAACAATTGGGCTTAACATAATAACTGGCCTAACGATAAACACATGCTTTGCCAAACAATTTCGGTTTCCCAGATTGAAAATATTTTCAGCGATCAGATTAAGTGATAATTTAATGAATGATAAAAGCTACTATTTTGAGGAAGTACTTACGATTAAAGAAATGATTGAAAAAAGTCAAACCAAAGAATCTAATTTGTTTTTACTTGATGAGATTTTCAAAGGGACGAATACCATTGAGCGGATATCGGCTGGAAGGGCAGTTTTATCATATCTGAATAATAAAAGCAATATTGTTTTTGTATCCACGCATGACATTGAATTAGCTGAACTGCTAAAGGATACCTATAACCTGTACCATTTTAGTGAGCAGGTGGAGGATAAAACTGTTGATTTTGACTTTAAACTTAAGGAAGGAAAATTAAAAAACAGAAATGCAATCAAGATTCTTGAGATTAATGATTATCCTGAGCAGATAATAACTGAAGCAATAGAATTATCAAAAGAATTAGATAAAATCTATGTTGTAAATAAACATGGCTAAAAAACCTATTTCAATCCTACAGGGACAGTTTTACACCATGACTCAAAAAAAATTGCTACGACCCTCTAACACGGATGATAGGTTTAATTGCCTTCGGCAGGCCGGACAGCTCCATTATCGGCTCCAAAGTCTATGCGAGCAAATTTAACCCCCTTATCAAACTTTCAGTACCGTGACTACCCCTGCAACCGAGACAAAGTCAATGGGCCAGTCGGCCTACGCTCAAGCTGCCATGGTTTTTGCATCGCAATCTGGACAATTTTACGGTGACGTGACAGCTTCGTACCATCTACCGGGATTGGTCACTTATACAAAATTCGTATGACAGGACAATTCCTGCACACCAATTTCGATTGATTTACTGGTAATCATAAGTGAAAATAGATTGGTTTGATTTTTGCTGTGAATATATTAACAATAAACTAATATTATTTTAAAGATTGGTGTAGGCCGAAAAACCAAAGAGTAGGCATAATTCTAAAATTAATATTTATGAAATCTAGTAGAGTTTTTATAATCGCTTTTTGCTCTTTTGTCTTCATCAATCTAAATGCTCAGGTCTTTGTGGGAGGAAGTGTTGGATTTAATACCTCTAACAGTGAACACGAAGGAGCCACCATGCAAAAATCATCAAGTTATAATCTTGGCCTACGTCCAAGTGCAGGCAAATTTTTATCTGAAAAGCTGGCAATAGGATTAGCATTAGATATTTCTCTATCTGGCAGTAAAACAGATGTTAATACTGAAACTGTAACCAAATCTTCTGGTATTGGGGTAAGCCCTTTTTTGAGGTACTATGCAATTAAATGGAATAAGTTCTCGGTTTTTGGTCAGGGAAACATTGGAGTAGAGTTCTCCAATTCAAGTGTAAAAACAGGAGGAACCACAAATGACGGGCCAAAACAAACACGTGCATATTTAAGCATATTCCCAGGACTGGCCTATAATATTTCGGAGAAATTATTACTTGAAACATCCCTCAATATTTTAAGCCTTGGTTATAATTATGTCACTACCAAAGAGGGCACTTTAAAAGACAAAGGATCAAATTTAAATATTGGGGCTGGACTAAGCAACATTGTTTCTTTGAATGCAATCACAATTGGAGCTATATATAAATTTTAATCCGAGATAAGTATTCCTCCATTTGCCAGATCAGATTTCTTTATTGAGACAAATCTGTTATCGTCTGACAGTTTTAAGATTAGAACTAACACGGATGGTATGGGTAATTGGCTTCGCCGAGCTCGGACCGAATATGAATTTTGAATAACTGGCAACTATTGTGGTCGGTCCTCGGTTGCCTTCAGCAGCACGGTCTGCTTAGTAATCAGCTCCATAAGTCAATGCGATCATGTTTAATCCAACTTATAAAACTTTTTGTACCATGACAAATCCTGCTGCCATGACAATGTCAATAGGGCTGCCGGCCGATGCACCGTTGTCATGGTTTTTGCAGAGCCATCTGGGCAGTATTATCGTGACATGACTAATTCGTACCATCTATCGGGACTCAGCCGTCTGGACAACTTTGCCTTGACGAGAAAACTTGCGTCCGGCTACCGGGACTTTGCAAAAACGCATGCCAACCCTGACCCTTCGCGCAACTCAGGGCAGGCTCCGACGGTAACTCCCCATACCACCGGGCCGTTAGGTTTAAGGGCTGTCGGT
Organism: Bacteroidota bacterium; assembly: GCA_037127735.1. Classification (GTDB taxonomy): domain Bacteria; phylum Bacteroidota; class Bacteroidia; order Bacteroidales; family VadinHA17; genus LD21. The sequence continues at coordinate 8,511 of JBAXXU010000075.1, read as the reverse complement.
ATTACCGGGACTGCCAACACACAAAAGCAAGAGTTTGGCTGACGCCAAACACATGCTTTTTTTTAACCTGACTTAGTCAATTTAAATTAGGGAAAGATGATCAAAACTACTGACTTTCAAACCTGACGTTAAGGATAATGTCAACAATCCGTAAAATGCTTTTACGATTAACTGTAAAATAAATTTACGCCATAAGAATATGATAATTTTTAAATAGCTTTATATCATACACATACATTTATGGCATCATTATAGTAATGAAATATCGAAACCAATTGAAAGATGCTTATACTTTTCGAATTTTTTCGATTTTCCAGACGAAACTTAATTTATTATGAAGACGAAACTCATTCTAATCCTAATCAGCCTAATCTACGCATGTAGTACTACAACTAAGGAAAAAACAATATCTATTATTGATAACTGGGATTCCAGAGCTCAAGACAATATTGAAAGCCACAAGGACAAAGAGGTTAAAATCTCCAGAATGCATATACGGGATAAGGAAGGGAAATTCTACGTTGCCTTTATGTATCGTATTGATAATAATAAATTAAGAGTATATCCTTACTTCATATCAGCAAAGGAAGATTACGATAAAGCAACCTATAAATGGATTAATGACACGACTTTGACATTCAAATTATTAAACTCTTCAAAAAAATTATCAGAGGCCTTTATAATGACGGGTAATGGCAGTAGGTTACAATTAAGTAAAGAGTGAGCATTCAATAATTTATTGATAATCTTAGATCATTGGAGGATGTTATGATATTTAGAAATTTAAAGTTTACCCTGCGAAATTTCAGGAACCAGAAACTTTTTACAATTGTTAACCTGTCGGGTCTGACTATTGGAATAATTGCTGCCAGCTTCATATTGATTTACATAAGATATGAACTAAGCTATGATCGCTTTAGTAAAAACTCCAATCGGATAGTTAGAGTATATGGTACTTTTACGCGTGAAGGAGTAACTGGAGCATGGGTGCAAACTCCAACTCCGCTTGCATCCTTTCTTCAGAACAAATTTCCTGAAATAGAAAAGACAGTTCGAATCGCAAGGTTATATAAAGGTTTGGTCTCATCAAGTGAAAAAAATTTCTTTGAAGAAAGAATCATAATGGCAGATTCCTCAATTTTTGATGTATTTACCTTCCCGCTTATTATTGGTAATCCGAATGAAGTACTTGCACAACCTAATAGTGTGGTTTTAACAGAATCGATAGCTGAAAAATACTTCGGAAAAAGCGATCCTCTCGGAAAGACTCTCCGTTATAACCGTTTAGTGGATCTGACAGTAACAGGTATAATGAAAAACATTCCCGAAAATACACATCTCAAATTCGATATGGTCGTTTCAATACTGAGCGCAAAAACAATCTTTGGAGATGACTTCCTGACAAATAGGATGAATACTGTTGTATCTATTTACCTGCTTACAAAACCGGATATAGACTTGGGGAAATTTGATAAATCCGTAAGCCAGTCGACGAAAGAATATGATGAAGGTGGCGATTTCGGCGATAATAAACTTTATCATGTACAACCATTAACTTCTATCCATCTTCATTCTAGTATGGGTGGAGAATTTGCTCCAAACAGTGATATTAAAAGTATATATATCTTGAGTATCATTGCTTCACTTATCCTGATCATTGCCTGTATTAATTATATAAACCTTTCTTTTTCTATTAACAACCGGCGTTCGACCGAATTGGGAATGCGAAAGATTATGGGTGCCAAGAGAAGACAACTCATTTTTCTGTACCTATCAGATGCTTCTGTTCTGGTTGGGATTTCAGTAATTATTTCTACAGTAATTATTAGTGACCAGCTACCTGGGTTTAGTAGTCTAGTGGCATTAAATCTAATAAACAATTATTCGATAAAGAGTCTGATACCAGGATTAGCTCTGTTATTTTTATTAATTACAATGATAACTGGACTAGTCTCCGGATGGATATCGTCCCGAATTAGTCCAATGGATACTTTAAAGAAACCATTGGTACAGATTAAAAAACATATCGGGACACAAGGCATTCTCGTTCTTTTTCAGTTTGGAGTATCGATTATCCTTATATCATCAACACTTTTTGTTTACCGGCAAATGAGATTTATCCAGAATTTGAATCTTGGGTTCTCAAAAGATCAGTTAATGATCATCCCTCTCAATGACAATAAGATTAGATTTAAAATAGTGTCGTTTAAACAGGAATTATCTAAAAATCCATCGATCCTTTCCGCAGGAGCAACCTCCGATTTGCCGGGAGAAATGGTATGGGTAGCTTCAATAAATTATGACGGGCAAAATGAGCAGACACCAGGTACCTTGACTTATCTTGAGATAGATAAAGATTTTATCAATACCTATGGAGTTCAGATTAAAGAAGGCTACTTGCCTGGAGATACAGCTTGCCCCTACTCAGGAACGGAATACCTGTTAAATGAATCTGCAGCTAAAAAGCTAGGATGGAAAGATCCAATAGGCAAAAGGTTTTATTGCCATAATGGGAAAGAAGGTTTTGTGACAGGAATAATCAGAGATTTTCACTTTAAATCATTGCATAGTGAGTTAGAACCACTATTTCTTTATATGAGAGATAGTACTTCTAACTACCTTTCCGTAAAATTAAGTACAACTGGTATTTCAGGTTCAGTAGATTATATTCAGAGGCTTTGGAATAAAATGGTACCCGATAGTCCTTTTGAATATTTTTTCTACGACAATTTTTACGATCAACTTTATAAAAAAGAGGCAACGTTTGGAAAGACCATTTTCATCTTTTCATCAATTGCTATTCTAATAGCTTGTATGGGTCTATTCGGTCTGGCAGCTTTCTTTTCCGAAAAACGGACAAAAGAGATTGGCTTAAGGAAAGTAAATGGCGCCAAGATTACCGAAATTATAACATTGCTTAATTGGGAATTCGTAAAATGGGTTCTTTTTGCCTTTATCATCGTAACACCAATTACCTGGTTCATCATGCATAAATGGTTGCAGGGTTTTGCTTATAAAACAGAACTGAGCTGGTGGATATTTGCTTTGGCAGGAGTTATAGCACTTGGAATTGCCATACTAACAGTAAGCTGGCAAAGCTGGCGAGCAGCAACAAGAAATCCCGTGGAGTCCTTACGATATGAATAAAAACATGACCTTTTAAAATCTACTTGATCCCTCACTTAGCTGTCAGGCACATCCCGCAAAACAAACAACCTAAATTGACAAAGGTCCAAAGTTTGCGGGAAGTTCAAACACAATTACAAATTGTTGTGTTCTAAATAAATATTTTTAGTTATACAAAATTAAAAAATACAGAGATGAAAAATAAGTTTAATCTGACAATTCTTTTATTAATATTCCCTTTTCTTCAAATTTTGGGGCAAGACATTGCAGCAATTGAGAAATTAGAAATCAATTCAAAAATTTTAAATCAACAAAGAACTTTATTTGTTTATACACCTTGGAATTATTCAGAAAGAGATTTGGTGTCATTTGATGTTATTTATGTATTTGATGTTCAACATAGAGAAATATCTGATTTGGTCCATTCATCATTAAGTTTTCTAATGGGTTCAAAGAAATTTATTGTGGTTGGAATTCCTTCGCTTCAGTATAATGATACAAATTATTATAGAAATGACGATTTTCTACCTAAACCAATAAATGTAAAATTGGAGGACTACTTAACACAAAACCCTAATGCTGAAAATTTTTGGAAATTTGTAGATGAAGAAGTAATTCCGTTGATAGAAACAAAATATAGGACAACTGACAGACGATTTGCAATCGGGCACTCTTTAAGTGCTTCATTTGTTTTAGATAAAGTAATTAACGAAGCGGAAGTATTCAAGGGTTGTATTGCAATTTCACCAAATTTAGCTTACGATAATTATAGGTTAGCAAATGACTTTATAAAAATTGATTTTAACAAATCCAGCGAAAAAAAATTTATCTATATAAGCCAATCAAATGAGTTGACAACTTGGGCTAAACCTTGGGGAATTGGTTATTCAAAAATTATATCATTTTTAGATACAATAGAAGATTTTGGCAAATATACAATACTTACAAAAGAATTTCCTGAAAATGAACATTGGAACACATATTTACCTTCTCTAATATCAGGATTAACACTACTAAAATCTTTTATCGAAGAAAACATATATACACTAAATGGTAATTTTCAAGAAATTACATTTAAAATTATTGTACCTGATAAAAATGATGACGCTTATATTGTAGGTAATCAACTTAATTTAGGAAATTGGGAGCCTTCAAAAATTAAACTTGAAAGAGTATCAGACTTTGAAAGGGAAATCAAATTAAGCGTTCAATTTCCGATTGAATTTAAAATTACAAGAGGAACTTGGAATTCGGTGGCATTTACAGACCAAACCACAAATGATGGAGAAAATATTGTAATTTACAAATCAATTAACAATCAAATTAATTTAAAAGTTAATGTTTGGAATGACCGACAATATTAAAAACTGCACACAAACAGTAGCTTTAATAAGGGTTTCAGTGGCAATTCCAGTATTCTGCAGAGCATAAACTTTTGTGTACCACGACAGCGATGAAGTGCGCAGTCCCTTACTACAGCTACATTCAATCGTCGTTATAAACCACAAAAAAAATATCATAGAAAAAGATTGATTTAGTGATAGTAGAAGATTAATTTGATTTATGGTTCAATTAAGATAAGTTTACAATCGACCATCATAGGATTTGAAAATAATAATATTAATAATAACAAAAATAATAGACTATGAATTTAAAATGCCTTCAGTTTGCATTAGTTCTAACATTTCTGATTTCACCGTTTTTTTCTTCTGCCCAAAATCATGCAGGTTCTGATTCGATCTCTTTGATGGGACATCGGTTTCTGACATTCAATACGGTAATCAGGGTTAATCAGATAGAGGTTGCCAGAGATAAAAATGTAGGACGTGATGAACGCGACCAACATACTCCTGAAAAAGTAATAAAATTCAGAGAAGCAATAGAAAAGGGATTTCCCGGGTCCCGGATAACCTGGGCATTCAGCTGGCTTGCATTGCATGATACAACTACTAATTATAAGAAAATTCGTGAGTTGGTGGTAAGTTATCATTACCGGTATGGCGATGAAATTACATTTATCCCGGGAGCTTATTTTGCCAATGCCTACAATTCAACTGAGCAGGTAAACAGGGATTTGTATGATGGATTGAAAAAAGTGTCGGAAATAACCGGTAATGGTTATCGGCCAAAAAGTGTTGTGGCTGGGTTTTTATCAGCAAAAAACCAGGAATACCTTGCAACTAAAGAGGGGATTCATGTTTGCCAGGGAAATATCTGGAGCCAATTTGCTATTGATAATCAGGATGGAGATGGTTCGGTTTGTTATCCGTATTATCCATCAAAAGAGCATTTTTGTAAACCTGCACAGGAAAAGGCAGATTTTGTTGATTGTGTAAATCTCGATGGCTGGACGGTTGATTTTTTGGCCGGACGAAGAAAGGGTTTTGCTGAAAGGTTTAATAGTAGAATGGGAGTAGGACCCATTGAAACATTGGGGCGTTATGGCTTAGAGCTTGGCTTAAAAGAGATGCTTCATACAACAGCTATTCACTTTGATAATGGTTTTAAACTAAACGGTTTTGCCTGGATAACAAATTGTTGGGAATTGTGTCTCTCAAGCACAGGGCAAGATGGAGAGCAATCAGCTGATTTTAATTATGAAGGATTGACCAGTTGGCTAAGCGGAATTAGAAAACGCTGGCCAGATGTAAAATTTGTAACCCAGGGTGAATTTGGAATGATTTGGCGGGAACATTACAAGACAAACAATTTTAATTACCGTTTTGAAGAAAAAGGATCGGGAATAGGGGGGTCGGATGCGGATAAGGAAATCAAATGGTACATGAATAAAGAGTTCAGACTGGCAATTTTAAAAGATTTGAAAACAAAAGAGGAAAACATAATAGACTTTACTCGTTATGATTTAAATGCAAAGGAACCGGAATCGGGCAGTACAAGAAACTGGACTTTATATGGAGACATCAACCAAAAACAGACCCGGAAACAGGATAGTCCAATTCCTTTAGTCAACCTTTCGGATGAAGCAAAATCGATAATCAAAAAATATTATCCTAAGCTAATTAAGTAATTGAATCAACCATTTAATAATTATCCTCGTAAATGACGAAGTCCTGGTTGATAAAAATAATATTTTAAAACCAAATGCAACTCATAAGAAAATAAAGCATTGTGGGTACACTTTCCCATTTTGAAATTTTTGTTTTTAGTAAGAACTTTTAAATAAATAAAAAAGCAAATTATGAATCTAAAAAACTGTAGGTTAGGTTTAATGATACTATTTCTGTTGACAGGAATATTTTGTAATGCAGGGAACATTGTTATCAAAAATAATGAGTTGGATAAAGTAGTTGTCTTTGGTAATTCCAAGATTATGATTACACTTGATTATAATGAAAAATGTAATATTTCAAAACTTGATATTAACAACCAAAATGTTATTTCCGGCACATCAGGTATATTTTCAGAAATAAGAACTTTAAACAACACTTTTTCATCAATCATTCTTCCTTCATCTCCAAAAGTTAATACTACAAATACCTCTGTACTTGTTTCATGTATAACCTATGGTGATAAAGAAAATTATATAATTGAGAATTGGAAGTTTACAATAAATGAAAATAATATTGTTCTGGAAATTGAAAGAGAGATTAAAAAAGATTTAATAGTTGAAGAAGTAATGTTTCCCGCATTTAATTTCAATGACATGAATACATGGAACGCTGCCTCCTTAGGAAATGGAGGCGTGGCATGGTTTTATCTTTTCAATGAAAAGCTTTGTACGTACGGTGTTCACACAGATTACTCTGCTTTTTGGAATAATAAAAAGAATATCGGTTTAAAAATTAATTCGTCAGCTAAAGGAAAGCAAATAGCTTTTAAATATTGTCGCTCAAATGAAGACAAGCTGATTTATTCAATTTCCGTTTCAGATAAAGAGCTTGTTCCAAGGTATGACAGTGATACCAAACGAAGGAGATTTATCAGACAAAAAACAGATGTGTGGGATTCTTTTGTTATTAAAGCAGGAAAGTATAATCAAACAATTACACTTATAGCAACGGATTATTCTGAAGAATATAACAGAGGGAAAATTGTTGGCATAGATGGAGATAAATTAACAATGCTTCTAAATACAATTGCACGCATTGGAGTAATTGATTCAAAACATTATGGCGCTAATAGCTGGCATACACCATATGGCCCAATTTGTTTGCAAGAACAATATATTGGACAATTAGGAATTGCCATAAACGATACTAATTATATTAACGGATATAAAGAATGTTTGAATTTTTATAGAGATAACGCTATTAAACCTGATGGAAGAGTTTTTGCTCGTTGGGCTTATGATAACAGCAATATAATGCAAGGAGAAGTCACTCCTTTAGGTTTCTATGAAGCTCAGTGGGGATATATGTTTGATTCAAATACTGATTTGACAACCAATGTGTGCGAACTATATAATTTGTGTGGTGATATTGACTGGGTTAGAACACATAAAAAAAGTTGTGAGAAAACACTTGAATTCTTGCTGAAAAGAGATTCTAATAATAATAATCTGGTTGAAGTGATGACTGATTATCATACTGAAAAAAAAGGTTCCGACTGGCTAGATATTATGTGGTCTTCTTTTGAAAATGCTTTTATAAATGCAAAATTATATTATGCAATGACATTGTGGTCGGATGTTGAAAAGCAGCTTGGCGATAGTGAGAAATCTTCGTATTATCTTGATTATGCCGCAAAACTTAAAAAAAGTTTTAATAAAACTATTGATGAAGGTGGATTTTGGGACAGCAAAAACAAATGGTACGTCCACTGGAGAGATAAAGACAATACAATTCATGGAAATAATCTTGTAACACCTGTTAATTTCATGGCAATCGCTTATGGCATTTGCGATGACACCAACAGGCGCAATGCCATTCTTAATAAAGTTGAATTACAAATGAAAATGGAGAACTTATTCTTTTGGCCTATATGTTTGTATCCTTACCAAACTGACGAAGGTCTCGATTATCAATATCCGTTTCCTTATTACGAAAATGGCGACTTGTTTCTTTCGTGGGGAGGTGTAGGCGTAGAATGTTATGCAAAAAATAGTCCTGATTTAGCATTAAAATATATTGAAAATTTATTGAAACAATATGATAAAGACGGATTAGCTTTTCAAAGATATGCAAGAGTCAACCAGGAAGGTGCGGGAGATGATATCCTTTCAGGCAATAGTCTTGCACTTGTTGGCTTATATAAAGCTATTTATGGTATCAATCCACTGTATAACAGGCTATATTTAAACCCACACCTTCCAGCAAAATTATCAGGCACGGAGTTGATTTATAATTTCAGGCACGACAAACTAAAGATAGGACTAGTGTCACGTCACATTTAATATGACGTAATTAATATATTTTGTATCTTAGC
>JBAXXU010000074.1:0-21438 GCA_037127735.1 Bacteroidota bacterium | reverse complement strand
CTCCGACCTTTGGGTTATGAGCCCAACGAGCTACCACTGCTCCACCCCGCAATATGCGGTGCAAAATTAACATTTATCTTGCAATAACCAAACGAATTAATTAAATTTTTAATATTAATTTGTATGTTTGTTCTGAACAATATCTTTGATCTGTTGTATGTTTCTATAATTGTATCTGTTTAATTTTAAAATGATTATTATGCCAAGGGTATTTAAAGCAACGGAAATAGAAAATGAAGAAAAAGAGATAAAACGCGATTATCTTGACAGGCACATGCCTCATGTTTTTTGCCCCGGTGAGGTTAAAAGAGGTCAGAAGTTTGAGATCAAGGTAAAGCTTGGTGAAGAGTATCCCCATCCCGATGATGCCGACCATTTCATAAGTGTAATACAGCTCTGGAACAGGGAAACACTCCTCGCGGAAGCCCGTTATACAGCAGGCGCCTATGGCAATTTGCCTTCTCATTTTGAAATAGATTTTTATATTGTAGCTCCTGAGGTATCAATGAACCTCTCTGCTATGGCAATTTGTACAAAACATGGCCTCTGGCAGAGTGAAGATAAACAGGTTAAAGTGATATAAATGGCTAATATTCCTCTTTTTGCTTTTGTTAACTGAATTGATGAGGCAGGATTATTATCTTTGCAGGCCGGTAATTTATTAAAATATGGCTAAAAACGAAAAGAAAAAAAACAATTGGCGGGATAAATTCAGAATTACTCTAATAAACGATACTTCTTTTGAAGAGGTCTGGAAATTAAGGCTGACTAAGTATAATGCATTTCTGCTTGTTACATTACTTGTTATTTTTATTATCGGCGCCACTGCTACAATTATTTCTTTCACCAACCTTAAGGAATTTATCCCCGGCTATCCTGATGTTACAATGCGACGTAATATACTCCTAAGCGCTATCCGACTTGACTCGCTTGACGGTGAGCTGGCTTTAAGAGATAAATATTTTGCCAATCTGAATGCTATAATATCGGGAAATCAACCTGCTGAAATGTATGCAAGACAAGATACCACAAAGAATTATAAAGCAATAAAATTCAAAACTTTACCCGAAGATTCTGCATTAAGAGCCAGGGTCGAAAATGAAGAACGGTTTAATCTTACCCTTGGGCCATCCAGACCCAAATCCGTTTCAGGTCTTGCAAGTCTGCATTTCTTCCCTCCTGTAAAAGGGATAGTATCAGGCAGGTATGACGTCAGTACAAAACATTTTGGAACAGATATTGTTACAAGGCCCAAGGCGCTTGTCTCCGCTGCTCTTGACGGGACAGTTATCTTTACCGGGTGGACTATGGAAACAGGATTTGTTATTGAAGTTCAGCACCCTGATAATATTGTTTCTGTTTATAAACATAATGCAAGCCTGCTGAAAGAGACCGGAGATCTTGTTCGTGCAGGCGAAGCCATTTCTATTGTTGGCGACTCCGGTGAACTATATACTTCAGGCCCTCATCTTCATTTTGAGATTTGGTACAAAGGGAGCCCTCTTGACCCTGAAAAACATATTTTATTCTAATAAACAGGATGGGCATGCCGGAAAGAATTGCATTGTTGGGATCAACCGGATCCATTGGCTCTCAGTCACTGGACATCATCTCCCGGTTTCCGGGAGAGTTTATTGTTGAGGTTCTGATTGCCGGAAACAATATAGACCTTCTTACTGAACAGGCAAGACAATTCCAGCCTGACTCGGTTGTTATCATGAATGTTGACCATTACCAGAAACTGAAAGAAAATCTTAGCAATACAGACATAAAGGTTTTTGCCGGCAAAGAAGCTATTGAACAGGTAGTTACATCATCAAATGTTGATATTGTCATTGCTTCAATTGTCGGGTATTCCGGTCTGAGACCCACCATTGCCGCAATAAAAGCCGGTAAAAAAATCGCCCTGGCCAACAAAGAAACTCTTGTCGTGGCAGGAGAAATTATTGGCAGGCTGGTCAGAGAATCAGGATGCCGTATAATACCTGTCGATTCCGAACATTCGGCAATCTTCCAGTGTCTTGTCGGCGAGTCGGGTAATCCAATCGAAAAGATTACCCTCACAGCTTCCGGTGGCCCATTTCTGAACTGGTCAGAAGAGATGCTGAAAAATGCTAAACCTGACGAAGCTCTCAAACATCCGAACTGGGACATGGGCAGTAAAGTCACAATCGATTCTACTTCACTCATGAACAAAGGTCTTGAGGTGATTGAAGCAAAATGGCTATTTGACCTCACTCCCGAACAGATATCGGTAGTAATACACCCACAATCAGTCATTCATTCATTTGTCCATTTTGCAGACGGATCTGTAAAAGCACAATTGGGAGTCCCCGACATGAGGATTCCGATTCTCTATGCTCTAACTTATCCTGAGCGGTTCAGTTCCGATCTCCCGCGACTGGATTTTAAAAACTATCCGACTCTCACATTTACCGATCCGGATATGAAAAAATTCCGAAACCTCTCTCTCGCTTATGATGCTTTAAAAGAGGGAGGAAATATGCCCTGCATTCTGAATGCAGCTAATGAGATGGCTGTTAATGCATTCCTTACTGAAAAAATTGGATTTATGCAAATGCCTGACGTTGTGGAATATACAATGGAAAACAGTTCTTATTCACCATCTCCCGATCTCGATTTCCTTGAAGTAACTGACTTTAATGCCAGAGAAACAGCAAAAAATTATATTAACAAACTTCATAAATAAAAATGACAATACTTATTAAAATCCTGCAGTTTGTAATGAGTCTTTCATTTCTTGTTTTAATACATGAACTGGGACATTTTTTATTTGCCAGACTGTTTAAAACAAGAGTTGAAAAGTTCTATCTTTTCTTTGACCCCTGGTTTTCACTTTTCAAGTATAAGAAGGGCGAGACTGAATATGGCATAGGTTGGCTTCCGCTTGGCGGATACTGCAAAATTTCGGGGATGATTGATGAATCAATGGACAAAGAACAGATGAAACAGCCCCCCCAGCCTTATGAGTTCAGATCAAAGACATCGTGGCAACGACTTCTGATAATGACAGGAGGAGTGATCTTCAATTTTATTTCGGCAATGGTGATTTATATATTGGTATTATTTGCCTGGGGCGAAACATACCTGCCAACAGCTAACCTTAAGTATGGCATTGTTACCGACTCGGTCGGGTATGCAATAGGACTCAGAAACGGAGACAAAATTCTTACTATAGACAATCAGTATGTAGAGAACTTTCTGCATATCACACCCGATATTGTTTTGAACAACCGCAAAACAATTCAGGTTGAACGCGGTGGACAGCTCTTGAATATTGAAATTCCAATAGAATATATTCCTAAGCTGTTGAAAGGGAAAGGGCAGATTGATTATAGGATACCTTTTGGACCTTTCGTGGTTGGATCCTATGGAAAAGATTCCCCTGGTAAAGAAGCCGGTGTTCTCACCGGAGACGAACTTATTGGCGTCGATGATAAAAAATTCATCTATTTCGATGAATTTAAAAAGTATCTTTTTGAAAATAAGGAGCATCCTTTAGTTCTTAATCTTTTACGCGAAGGGAAAACCCTGAATATCTCTGTAACGCCTGCCTCTTCAGGGTTACTTGGAATTAACCCGTCTGTTTCTCTGGGTCAGATATTTGATTTTAAGACCATCAGATACGGATTTCTCCAATCATTTCCTGCCGGTATTAATAAAGGATTCAAAACGGTTGTTGATTACCTGAAGCAATTCAAACTCATATTTTCAAAACACACGAAAGCTTATGAATCACTTGGTGGATTTATTACAATAGGTAATATCTTCCCCGGTGTCTGGGATTGGCAGTCCTTCTGGAACCTGACAGCATTCCTTTCAATAATACTGGCTGTTATGAACATTTTGCCAATACCTGCGCTCGATGGCGGCCACGTGATGTTTTTACTATTTGAGGTGATAACCGGAAGAAAGCCGAGCGATAAGTTCCTTGAATATGCACAGTATGCCGGGATGATTCTGTTGTTATCGTTGCTGATTTTTGCTAACGGAAATGATATTTTGAGGTTAATAAGAAAATAGATTTTATTTAAATTGTGACTTGTATATTTTTAAAGTATTTTTAACTTTGTACAAATTCTAATACTAAAAGAGATGGGAAAGATTGGTTTAACAGAAATATTACTGGTATTGGTTGTAGTAGTTCTCCTTTTTGGCGGTCGTAAGATTCCTGAACTTATGAAAGGTATCGGTCAGGGTATGAAAGAATTTAAAAAAGCTTCCAAGTATGATCCTGCTGATGATAAAGAAGTTGTAACCAAGGAGTAATTTTAAATTTACAATATCTACAGGAAACCTGCATTGTTGTGCGGGTTTTTTTTATTTCACCAATTCATATTTCTGATCTCTTCTTCCCGGGATAAATCCTGCTTCCTTTATTATTGACTGCATCTCACCGGCATTAAATCGGTTGGTGGCCCCGGCAGCGCTTACTACATTTTCCTCAATCATGATTGACCCAAGATCGTTTGCCCCTGAATGTAGCGACAACATTCCGATCTCTTTTCCAACAGTGAGTATTGAGGCTTGTATGTTTCTGATATTATTCAGCATAATCCGGCTGATTGCAATAAGCCGGATATAGTCGGCTCCGCTGTAGCTGCTTCTGACTCCCTGTTTCTGCAAAAGAACTGTTCCTTCATCCTGGAAGGGCCAGGGAATAAAGCTTATAAATCCATAATGGTTTTCGGGTTTTTTATTCTGAATATCTCTTAATCGTATCAGATGTTCAATCCTCTCCCGTATTGTTTCAATGTGACCATACATCATAGTGGCAGAAGTGGGCAGGTTTAATTTGTGGGCCTCTCTCATAACATCAATCCACTCTTCAGTTGTGGCTTTTGCAGGAGAAACGATTCTTCTTACCCGGTCTGAAAGGATCTCAGCGCCTGCACCGGGCAGACTGTCAAGCCCTGCTTCGATTAATCGCGATAGAACATCTGAATAGGATAACCGCTCTTTTTTCGCGAGGAATACAACCTCCGGAGGCCCCAGGGTATGCAGCTTCAGAGAAGGATATAATTTTTTGAGGCTTCTGAAAAGATCAATATAAAACCCTATGCCAAGATCCGGATTCATCCCTCCCTGTAATAGAAGCTGATCACCTCCAAGAGAATATAATTCATCAATTTTACTTATGTATTCATCTGTCGATGTGATATATGCATCGGATGATCCTTTTTTTCTGCAAAAATTGCAAAAGGAACATTTTGAAAAACAGATATTGGTGATGTTTACATTCCTGTCAATCATCCATCCGGCAATATTCCCGGGATTATGAAATTGCCTCAGTTTATTGGCAACAAACATCAACTCCTCAACCGGAGCCCGTGTATAAAGTGCAACTCCCTCTTTTGCAGTAAGCGGAATGAGGCGGAGTGCTTTCTCATATAATTGTTCCAAAATCAGCATTAATATTTATTATTAAATGATGCTATCTGCGTTAATAAGTTTATTTGGCCCCTGAATGTCTGCTATTCATAATCAGGCGGTGCAAAGGTAAAGCTTTGGAAACGAAACAATCAATATTTTAATTAACTTTACATCTTCAAAAACTCCGGGATAATATTATGAAACCTGAAATTCTAAAAATCTCTCAAATATCAGCTGATCAATCGGTTATATGTGTTCTTGGAAGTGACATTATACCGGAAAGACTAAAGCTAAGTCAAACAGAAATGGAGTTTGCTCAGAAACAGTTACTAGCAAAGGCAGAATACATTTTCATTAATTCTTATAATAAATGCACATACCTTGTCAGATTAAAGGACACGACCAGCCATTATAAAATAAGGGAAGAGCTTCGAAGAACCGCTTATAATCTTAGAAGCCTTATAAAAGGGAATAACCATTCTGAACTGGTTATTACATCTGATAATGCTTATAAAGGAGCTATTGAGGATTTCGCTGAAGGACTTCTTCTCAGCTTTTATTCGTTTAAAAAATACAAGACAAAAGAAGAGAAAGGGGAGAAAAATAATTATCCCGCGATGCTTCTTCTGTATGGTGATATTGATGATTCAGAAATTGAATGGCTCATTGATCTGACCGATGCGGCCTATTTTACCCGCGATCTGATTAATGAACCGGTTAACCATTTGAATGCAACAGCTCTGGCGGGGGAGATAAAAAAAATCGGAGATTCAGCAGGATTTAAGGTTGAAGTGTTAACCAAAGGTAAGATTGAAGCGCTTAAGATGGGCGGACTTCTGGCTGTTAATAAAGGCAGCGTTGATCCTCCGGTCTTCTGTATCCTCGAATGGCATCCTGCCAACTGCGTAAATAAAAAACCTTTTATCCTGGTTGGAAAGGGAATTGTTTATGATACCGGTGGTCTGAATATAAAAACCGGCGATTATATGGCCGGAATGAATGGAGATATGGCAGGCGCTGCAATAGTTACAGGTATCTTACATACGGCAGCCAGAACAGGTATTCCTCTTCATATCATCGGATTGGTTCCGTCAACAGATAATCGTCCGGGAGGAAATGCCTATACACAGGGCGATATCATTACCATGCATAATAAACTAACTGTTGAAATAGGGAACACCGATGCTGAAGGAAGGCTTATCCTGGCCGACGCTATCAGCTATGCATCAAAATATACTCCGGAACTTATAATAGATATTGCAACTCTGACAGGATCTGCAGCAATGACTTTCGGAAACCAGGCTATTGCTGTTATGACAAATGCCGGCAGAAAATATATCAGCCTCCTGGAAGAATGTGGCAGAGATGTTTATGAAAGAATTGCTGAATTGCCTTTATGGGATGAATATGGAGAGTTGTTGAAGTCCGATATCGCTGATCTTAACAATATTGGCGGACGTGAAGCCGGCGCAATTATTGCCGGAAAATTTCTTGAGCGATTTGCTGAATTTCCATTTATACACCTTGATATTGCAGGTATAGAAATGCTGAAGAAGGATGATTTTTACAGGTTAAAGAACGGCCCGGGGTCGGGATTAAGGTTGCTCTCAACATTCTTGAAAAGAGTTGCAGCTGATTATGTAGAACAGAAATATTAATTATGGAAAAAAAAGCAATAATTGCCGGCATCTCGCAAGGAGATATAAATGGTATAGGATATGAGGTTATTATCAAGGCTCTCTCTGACCCTGTAATAAACGATATTTGCATCCCGGTTGTTTATGGTTCCCCAAAGGTTGCAGCTTATCATCGAAAGGCGCTAAATATCAATAATTTCAGTTTCAATAATATAAGGTCTGCTGAAGAAGCCCACTCCAAGAAGGCTAACATGATCAATTGCCTTGATGATAATACCCGGGTTGAGCTTGGCAAGTCAACCCCGCAGGGGGGAGAGGCAGCGCTTATTTCTCTCGAAAAAGCTGTTGCAGACCTTATAAACGGTAAAATTCATGTTCTTATTACAGCGCCTATTGATAAGCAAAATGTTCAATCAGAAAATTTTCATTTTAAAGGGCATACCGAGTATCTCAAATCAAAAGCGGGCTCTGAAGAGGTACTTATGTTTATGATAAGCGAGTGCATGAAAATTGGTATAGCTACGGGGCATGTTCCCTTAAGCAAAGTTTCAGAAATGATAACTGTTGAAACGCTTATGCTCAAAATCAGGCTGATGAACCAATCCCTGATGCTCGACTTCGGAATCCGCAAACCCCGTATTGCAATACTCGGACTCAATCCTCATGCCGGTGATAATTCATTACTTGGTACAGAAGAGGCAGAAATAATAAGCCCTGCAATTCAACTGGCACAAAATGAAGGGATACTTGCTTTTGGACCTTTTCCTTCTGATGGTTTTTTCGGAGCGGGGTCATTTACTAAATTTGATGGTATTCTTGCCATGTACCACGATCAGGGTCTGACACCATTTAAAGCATTATCTTTTGATTCCGGAGTTAATTTTACAGCAGGATTGCCCTTTGTCAGGACATCGCCTGTTCACGGAACTGCTTTTGCAATTGCCGGGAAAGGCGAAGCTTCAGAAAATTCATTCCGTCAGGCAATATACCTTGCATGCGATATTTTCAGAAACAGACAGATTTATGCTGAGATATCAAAAAATCCATTGAAGCATCAGGATATCGAAATCCATAGTGACCGTTATGATGAACTTCCCCCGGATATTTTTAATGCCGAACAATAATTATGATAGATTATATTAAAGGAGCCATAACCCGTATCACTCCGACATTCATTACGCTTGAAACAGGGGGCATAGGCTATCTGATAAATATTTCGATTACAACATTTTCGAAACTTGAAGGCAGAAACGAATTCAAGCTTCTCGTGCATGAGGTCATAAGAGAAGATAGTCATCAGCTTTTTGGATTTGCCGAAAGTGAGGAACGGGACATTTTCAGATTGCTGATTTCTGTTACAGGCGTAGGTGCAAATACAGCAAGGATGATGCTTTCTTCACTTAGTCCGGGTGAAATAGAAAAGGCAATTATCGGGTCCGATGTAAATATCCTGAAAAGTGTTAAGGGGATCGGATTAAAAACCGCCCAGAGGATAATTGTTGATCTGAAAGACAAGGTTGGCAAACAAGCAGGAAGTAGTGAAATATTTGCCTTTGCAGACAATACAAAACGGGAAGAGGCGTTATCTGCATTAGTGATGCTTGGATTTGCCAAAAGCGCTGTCTCAAAAGTTCTCGATAAAATAGTCAGGGAAGAAAAAAACCTGACAGTGGAGGATATGATTAAGAGAGCGCTTAAAAACTTGTAATTCAGAATTTTAGCCGGATTGGGATTAGGGATATCATATAAAAATCTTCTGGTATTTTCATTTCTTGTACTGTCAGCTTCATTTATCTTAAAGTCCACAGAAGCAAGTAGCCAGTCTGCTATACAGGCTACCGGTGTAGCAGATACAACCCGCAGATCAGTTCTGAAATTAAAGGATGATTCCGGAATCCCCTGGGAATCAAAGCAAAAAGCTCCTTTGTTCCTCGATAAACCATCGAACTTAAAATCATCTGTAATCTATGATCCCGTGAAGAATGAATACATTCTGTATGAGAAAGCGGGTACTTTCGATTACCGGACACCTGTTCACATGAGCCCCGAAGAATTCAGGAAATATGAGTACACCAGGGCTATGCGCGACTACTGGCAATCGCGCATAGCCGGCGACGAATCAGGTTTCAGATCAACACTGATCCCTCAGATACAGGTCGGGGGAGCAGCATTCGATAAGATTTTCGGTAGCAACATAATCAATATTATTCCGCAGGGGTCAGCTGAACTTATTTTTGGAATAAATATTTCAAGGACTGAAAATCCCACTCTCTCGGAAAAACTCAGAACGATACCAACATTCGATTTCAAGGAAAAGATTCAGATGAATGTCACCGGTACAATCGGTGATAAAATGGAGCTTGGCGTAAATTATAACACCGATGCCATGTTTGAGTTTGAAAACAGGACTAAACTTCAATATGCCGGGAAGGAAGATGAGATATTGAAAAAAGTCGAAGCGGGAGATGTCACACTTCCTCTGACAGGAACTCTTATCACCGGAAGTTACAGCCTGTTCGGACTTAAGACAGAATTGCAATTCGGGAAGCTGACAGTCACTACTGTACTTTCTCAACAAAAGGGACAATCGTCTGTCGTTGATGTTAAGGGAGGCGCTCAATTAACAGATTTTGAGGTGTATGCCGATGAGTATGAAGCAAACCGGCATTTCTTTCTTTCACAATATTTCAGGGACACTTATGATGAGGCATTGAAGAACATGCCGATTGTCAGTTCAGGGGTTAACATTGAACGGATCGAAGTATGGGTTACAAATAAATCAAGCCGTTTTGAGGAAGCGAGCAACAGGAATATAGTTGCTTTCATGGATCTCGCTGAAAACGGGAACCACATTTTTAATAAAGTCCCGGCATTTCAGGCAACACCGGGAGTCCTGATATATCCTGATAATAGTGCAAACAAAATGTATGAGCAACTTACGACCTCCTATGGAATGATCCGTAATGTTGACCAGGTAACGAATGCATTTGACCCTTTATATCCCGGATTTCAGATTGGACGCGATTTTGAGAAGATTGAAAATGCAAGAAAATTAAATGAAAGAGAATATGATTTTAACAGGCAGTTAGGGTATATATCGTTAAACACTTCTTTGAATACCGATGAGGTTCTTGCCGTTGCTTATGAATATACTCTTGGAGGCCAGGTATTTAAAATAGGGGAATTTTCAACCGATGGAATCAGCGCCCCGCAGTCTCTGATACTTAAGCTTATTAAAGGTACCACTTTAAGTCCAAAATTGCCTACCTGGAACCTGATGATGAAAAACGTTTATTCCCTCGGCTCAGGGAAGCTTGAAAGTAAAGATTTTGCATTGAATGTTCTTTATCAGGATGATAAGACCGGCAATTCAATTAACTACCTTCCTGAAGGAAAGCTTGCAGACAAGATACTCCTGCAGGTAATGGGGCTCGATAATCTGAATTCCCAGCTCGACAGGGAATCAGATGGTTTTTTTGATTTTATTGATGGCGTCACGATTATGATTTCCAGGGGAAAAATTGTCTTCCCTGTTATTGAGCCCTTTGGCAGCCATCTTAAAAAGATGATTGCAGATCCTGCTCTCGCCGATAAATATATCTTCCAGGAACTTTATGATTCCACCCAGACTGTTGCCCGCCAAATGGCTGAGAAAAATAAGTTCATACTGAAGGGACAATACTCATCTGAATCTGGTTCTGAGATAAGGCTTAATGCAACAAGTATTCCCCCGGGCGCAGTCAAGGTTACTGCAGGAGGTGTTCCTCTTACAGAAAACACCGATTATACCGTTGATTATAATATGGGGACGGTGCGAATTATTAACACCGCTCTGATAGAATCGCAGACTCCGATTCAGGTCTCTCTCGAGAGCAATCAGTTTTTTGGATTCCAGACAAAAACCCTTGTCGGAACACATCTCGATTACAAAGTTTCTAATAATTTCGATATCGGGGGAACAATTCTTCACCTGACAGAAAGACCATATACCCAAAAAGTTAACTTCGGCGAAGAACCGATATCAAATACAATATGGGGCCTGAACACTTCATATAAAACAGAATCGCAGGCACTTACAAAAATCATTGACAAACTGCCTTTTCTCAATACAAAAACGCCTTCAACATTCTCATTCTTCGGAGAGTTTGCTAACCTGATCCCGGGTCATTCAAAGGCAATATCAAATGCCGGTAATTCATATATCGATGATTTTGAATCCAGTGAAATACCTCTTGATCTTAAATCATTTAACGCCTGGACGATTGCCAGTATTCCGCAGGGGCAGGAACAGTATTTCCCTGAAGCAAGGCTTAATAACAATGTTGTCAGCGGGTTTAACAGGGCAAAATTAGCATGGTATGTAATAGACCCTCTATTTTTACGCAACGGGTCATCAACTCCCGATAATATAAGACAAAACTCTGATGAACAATCGAGCCATTTCGTAAGAGAGGTGTACGAAAATGAGATATTCCCTTTCAGAGAAAGTCCGAGTGGAATACCCACGAATATAACCGTTTTAAACCTCGCTTATTACCCGGGCGAAAAAGGTTCGTATAACTACGATACCGACCCCGGTCCCTACTCTGAAGGGATGAAAACCGACGGGAAGCTTAATGATCCTAAATCGAGATGGGGTGGCATAATGAGAGAGGTACTTACAAGTGATTTCGAAACTGCCAATATTCAATATATTAAGTTCTGGGTTATGGATCCTTTTGTTGAAAACCCTGCCCACGAAGGTGGCGATCTGTATATTAACCTCGGAAATATTTCTGAAGATATTTTACGCGATTCAAGAAAAAGCTTTGAGAATGGGCTCCCGGGCTCACCTGTAGTAAAAAATGTTGATACAACGGCCTGGGGAAGAGTACCCACCGTTCAGGCCGTCGTTCATGCATTTGACAATGCGCTGGAATCGCGGCTCTACCAGGATGTTGGATTTGATGGATTAGGAAATCAGGATGAACAGACGTTTTTTTCATCATACCTTCAAAAATCATTACTTATTACAAGCCCCGATGTTTATCAGGAGATATTGAAGGACCCTTCAAACGATGATTTTCATTATTTCAGAGGATCAGATTATGATATTCAACAGTTGGGTATCCTTGACAGGTATAAAAAATATAATGGGCAGGAAGGTAACTCTCCTACATCCGAAATGTCGAAGGAATCATATCCCACCTCCGGATCAACTTTACCCGACATGGAGGATATTAACCGTGATAATACCTTAAGCGAAACAGAAAGCTATTATCAGTATAAAGTTAGTATTCGTCCGGGAGATATTAAGGTTGGTTCAAATTATGTTGTTGATGAGATTGAGTATGAAGCTACCCTGGCAAATGGCACAAAATCCAAGGTAAAATGGTATCAGTTTAAAATACCAATTACCGATTATCAGAAGGTTGTCGGACCTATTAAGGATTTCAAATCAATACGTTTCATGAGGATGTTCCTTAGAGGTTTCAGTGAATCTGTCATTATGCGCTTTGCCAAACTTGACCTTGTACGCGCTGAATGGAGGAAGTACAACATTTCATTCATGGAAGGAGGTGAAAGAGTTACAATACCCGAAGCAACTGACGGGACATTTGAAATAAGTTCGGTAAGCATTGAGGAGAATTCGGGGAAAGAGCCGGTTAATTATGTTTTACCACCCGGATTTGACAGAATAACTGACCCGCAGAACCCCCAGTTGAGACAGCTCAATGAACAGGCGATGGTGCTTAAGATTCAGAATCTTGAAGACGGTGATGCCCGGGCTGCTTTCAGAAATGTGAATCTCGATATACGACAGTATCGCCGATTGCGGATGGAGGTACATGCTGAAGCCTTGATAGGGCAACCCCTGCATGATGATGAATTAACTGCATTTATAAGAATCGGATCAGATTATAAAGGAAATTTTTATGAATATGAAATTCCTTTAAAACTGACTCTGCCGGGTCGTTATGATAATAATTCAGATGTGGAAAGGACTAAAGTGTGGCCCGTGGAAAATTCCTTTAACATAGATCTGTCGGTATTACAGGAAGCTAAACAGGAGCGTAACCGTCAGATGCAGTTACCTGGTTCATCTTTAGGTGTATCCGACGTATTTGTTTACTCAAACGGAGGTGCGAGGGTTTCAGTCTCGGGAAACCCTAATCTCAGTAATGTAAAAGTTATTATGATAGGGGTAAGGAATCCGATAAAAACCAGAAACCAATCTTCAGACGACGGTAACCCAAAATATGGGGAGGTGTGGGTTAACGAACTCAGGCTTAGTGATTTTATTGAAAACGGAGGATGGGCCGCCAATGCTCATTTACAGGCGCGACTTGCCGATCTGGGTACTATTGATATGGTTGGACAGACCAGTACGCCCGGATGGGGAAGTATCGAGAAAAAGGTTAATGAGCGGAGCAAAGAACAGATAATGAAATATGATTTATCATCAAGTATTGATATGGGAAAATTTTTTCCTGAAAAACTTGGAGTAAGATTACCTGTTTATGTAGGTTATTCAGAAACCAGAATTAAACCTCAGTATAATCCCTTAGATCCCGATATCCCTTTACAGGATGCTCTTGATGCAGCCAAAAATAAAACCGTCAGAGATTCAATATTAGCTATTTCAGAAGATTTTTCAAGAAGAAAGACAATTACCGTAAGCAATGCCGGCATAACAAAACGGGGTGAGAAACCCCATCCATGGGATCCTGCAAACTTCAGTGTTAATTATACTTATAACGAAATTTATAGTAGTAATACTAAAACGGAAATCAATCTTGAGAAAAACTACAGGGGAGGTTTAAATTACGATTACGAAGCACAACCTGTCAATATTATGCCCTTTAAGAATGTGAGATTTTTAAATTCCCAGGTGTTAAAGCTTATTAAAGACTTTAATTTCTATGCTTTTCCGAAAAGCTTATCATTCAGGACTGACTTGAATCGCTTTTATAATGAAATAAAAACCAGGAATATTAACAACCCATACCTTAGGATTACTCCTTCATTCAGAAAAGATTTTGAATGGAGCAGACTTTATGATTTTAAATTTGATATTACCCGGCAGTTGAAATTTGATTTTACGGCAACAAATCTTGCCCGTATTGATGAGCCCTCCGGAGGTGTTGACAAGAAGAGGTACAGCGACAGCTATGATAACTGGCGCGATTCCGTAAAGACTAACCTGAGGAATTTCGGCAGAACAACTTCCTATAATCATTTTATTAATGTTACCTACACAATTCCTATAAATAAGCTTCCACTGCTTTCGTGGTTAAATGCCAACGCCAGGTATGGCGCTGATTATACCTGGCTTGCCGGCCCTCTTTTCCCCGATAGCTTGAAAATAAATCTTGGGAACTCAATTAAGAATCATAATGAGCTTACTCTGACTGCAATGGCGAGCCTGACAGCGCTCTATGGGAAATTGAAATTTCTTAAGAACATTGAGAACAATACGCGTCCCGATGCGACGCGAAAAATGAAGGTTGAATTTAAAACCGTTTCATATTCCAGGGATAACGTAAACTTCAAACCGAATGTTGTCAGGGCTATTAATCATAATCTTAAAACAAAGGATGTAATAGTTAAGATTACCGGCAAAAGTGGAGCAGAAGTGAAAGGCAAGATGGAAATAATCAATGAAAACAGGGTTAATTTCACAGCGTCTGAGCAGGCTGATGGCGCAAAAGTGACAGTTGAGGGTAAGATTAAGAAAAACCCCAGTCCATTTATAGTTGCCGGTGAGTATCTTATCAGGGCTATGATGGGAATAAGATCGGTAAGTCTGACTTATACAACGGCCCAGGGGCAATTCCTTCCCGGTTATACCCCCGGAACAAAATACCTTGGAATGTCAACATCTAATGATATCCTTGCCCCGGGGTGGCCTTTTATTCTTGGATACAGCGACAAAAACTTCTTCGATAAAGCTGTTACAAACGGTTGGCTTTCAACAGATACTCTGCTTAATACTCCGGCATCGTATAACAATAAACTCGACCTGTCATTACGAAGCCTGGTTGAGCCATTTCCCGGTTTGAGAATTGATATTAACGCCGACAGAAGATATTTAGAGGCCGTTAGTTCATATTATGTTGCCGATTATAATGGACATTTCCCTGACAGTACCCGTAACCGCATAATATCCGGTAACTTCTCAATCTCTGTTATTTCGTGGGGGACAGCCTTCGAAAAGATATCAAAGAGTAATGATTATGTATCTCCCACATTCGAAGCTTTTAAGGGGAATGCAATTATAATATCGGGAAGGAGAGCTGCTGAAAGACAAAAGACAGACCCTGCCTATAACCCTGATGTTGATCCGTTAACAGGTAACCCGATTGAAGGGCCGTATAAAAGCGGATACGGGAGTACATCGCGGGAAGTTCTTATACCTGCATTTCTTGCAGCTTATACAAAGTCAAATCCCAACACCGTAGGACTTGAAACATTCCCTTCGGCTCTTAAAATGATGCCAAACTGGAGAATTAGTTTCGACGGATTATCGAAGTTTGAGTTTGTTCAGAGTGTCTTCCGTTCCGTAACCCTGACACACCAGTACAGAAGTACTTATCAGATAGGATCATATACCACGAACCTGAGTTATGAAGAAGATGGAGACGGCATAAACAGGATAAGGGACCTTCAGAACAATTATATCCAGCAATATGAGATAAATGTTGTGACAATAAATGAACAATTCAGTCCCCTGATAAATATAGATATGAACTGGAAAAACAGCCTCACAACAAGATTTGAATGGAAAAAATCGCGTACAGTTTCTCTTAACCTGACCAGTAATCAGATTGCTGATGCGCGGATCAATGAGCTTGTTTTCGGGGCAGGTTACAGATTTGATAATGTTCAGATAATTCTCAAAACAGGCGGCAGACAAAGGGCGCTGAAAAGCGATCTTAATCTGCGACTCGACCTTTCAATACGCGATAATAAAACATTGGCGCGAAAGCTGATAGAAGATGTTAATCAGCCGGTTGTGGGACAAAAAGTTTTTACCATCGGTACAAGCGCTGATTATGTTCTCAGCGACAGGTTTAACCTTCAGATATTTGCTGATCATACCATGAATAATCCGTTTGTTGCCAACACATTTCCTACCTCAAATACCAACTTCGGGTTCAGCCTGAAATTTACCCTGGTACAATAGCAGGCTGTAAAAAATGATTATCACGCCGACACTACCTTGCGCGTATTAAGAACAGTAACTGATCATAGGACGATAACAGCCAGATTCCTATTTCTTTGCGGGTGGGTTTAATCTGGCATAATTATTTATTCCATCCTTGTCACCCATGTCGGCGGCTATCCTAAAGTTTTTGCGGGCCTCATCGGTATTGCCCAGTTTATAATAATTTACTCCCCTCAGGTTGTACAGGTTCGAAGCGATTGGTCCGCTGGACATTAATAAATCGAGATCCAGGTTGCTTTTAACGTATTCTTTTAACGCGTAGTAACAATTTGCCCTGTAATTGAGGGCTTCAGTAAATCCGGGCACCTCGATCAACAATTCGGAATAATACCGGGCAGCGTCAGCGTAACGTTTAGTATTATATGCTCCGATAGCTGCATCATACAATGCCCGGTGAGACGAGAGCATAGCTTTGCGGTCCAGTGCAGCCTTTTGTTTCAATACCGCACTGTCGGCAGGAAAGTTATTTGCTGCAGCACCGATAACAGATGCCGCTTTCAGTGTATTGCCAGATTTGTCGTAAAAAGAGGAAGCATACAACCATGCTTCTTTGTTGGTTTTGGTATTACTCAAATATTTATCAACGATGGCTTCTCCTTCTTTTTGCATGCCTTTCTGCTGCAACACGTTACATAAGAGGGCAA
Organism: Bacteroidota bacterium; assembly: GCA_037127735.1. GTDB lineage: Bacteria > Bacteroidota > Bacteroidia > Bacteroidales > VadinHA17 > LD21. The sequence goes on along the minus strand of JBAXXU010000074.1, from coordinate 4,555 downwards.
TATTTTTGAAAAAATTAGGCTTCAAATTGTATGCCTTTTGTGAATAGAATAGACAACTGTCGAGGTTTTTTAAATTATTATACGCCGCGGCGATAAGGCATTCCGGCATGGGGTCGAAAGGGCTCGATTTATCATTTTTCAGCAAAGCGATAACTTCATCGTTCCTCTGTTCGTTGAGAAGGTATCGGGCTTTTTGCGCGGCAATCGGTTCCCCTATTGCATTCAGATCGGGGATGGCCGGGAATCCGTTAAGGAACAATGAGGCAGGGTGTGTATATTTTCCTCGAATAACATCTTCCTTTATCAAACGTTGCAGTAAAAGGGAGTTATAATTTTGGTATAAAATGAAGATGATACCAATCAGTATCAGCCCATAAACAATGATCATGGGAAGCCGGGAAAAACTTCTGCCGGATTTTCCAATTGGACCGGATTCGGTTGGTTTTGCACTTTCGCGGGTATATAAAGAAGTTACCGCGACTGCCATTCCCACGTATAAAACGAACAATGCCTGTATTTCAGGGCGATCCTGAGGGAAATTGAAAAAGGCATCAAAACTGTAGCAAAGCAGCCCAAAGGCAGGCAGGAAGAGGATGATTAACCATTCGGATGACGAATTCCTGAAAAGGGTACGGAGAAAGGCCCATCCCACCAAAAGAAAAATGGTTATGAAAAGCAGACCCCCGAAGATCCCGGTCTCCGTGGTGATTTCAATAAAATCGTTGTGCGCTTTGTAGTGGTAGGTAAAATCCTGGCTGGTCAGGTTCTCTTCCTTTAGGGTGGCAATTTTCCAGTTGCCAAGTCCAACACCTAATAATGGTTCTTCCTTGAAAACGTTCCAGGATCGCTTCCAGCCATCAACTCTTCCTCCTCCACCCGGATCAGTAATAGTTGCAATACGGGCCCCGACTTTCACAGAATATATGTCTCCCGTTTTGGGATATAAAAAACGCTCTGTTCCAGAATAGACCAGTAAAGAAAGTACTAAAAGAATCAGGTAAATACCGGTTAGCCTCAGATGATATTTGTCATGCGATTGTATAAATCTGATAATTAAATAGGTAATGATCAGGATCGTTAGTACGAAAATTCCCAGGTAGAAGGCCCTGGTACTAATAAAAAGAATAGCTGTTATGGCCACGAACGTCCCTGATATACCCAATGTTCTTAACCATTTTCGGGTGAATACCATTAGCCATAGAGCAAAAGGGATCTTAACAAAAATGGAAGAGGCCAGTATGTTTTTATTGGAGTAAACAGACTTGATAACACCGATAGAAGGCAATTTCCCCTCCAGGTATTTGCTAACCCCCGAAAAAACAGTTATACTGTCGTAGATTAAAAGCAAAGTCATTGCTGCACACAGGTATCGTATATTTCTTTTATCTGCCGCTATAAGTATGGAAACCATGAAAGCAGCCGAAAATGTAGTAAAGATTTTGGCAAAGTGCAGCGCCGATTCCAGCACATTAATGGCTTTGAAAAATGAGAGGAGCGATACTATCATTAATCCGGAGTACGCGATTCCAATGTCATTCCTGAAAAAGGCACGGTACCAATCGGGGTGGGTCTTCACATCCTTGCGGGTAAACAGAAACAGGAAAGTCGCCAGATTGAGGAGCGCCAGTGTGAGGAATTTTGGGCCGTTAGAGTCGAGCGCCTTCATGTTGGGCGTGAGTACTGTTACAAAACCATAAGCAATGAGCAGGACAAGATAAGATATTTTAACCGGCGCTTGTGGCAGTTTTTCCGAAGCAGCTTTAGCAGCCATGGGTGTTCGTTTTGCCATGAGATTGTTTAAAGTCACGTTGGTATAGGGCAAAGATAATAATTTAGGATTGATCTGGTCTTCTTTATCACAAGAGTTGAATTGTCAGAAAAGAAGCAAATACCTGACTTTATTAAATGATTATGATACTTTTGATAAATGAAAAATGAATAAATTTTGAGAACAAGCTTATCATGAAATCACACATCCATTATTTAGCCTTCGTCTTATTCGTATTGATACTTTCGGCATGCAGGAAAAATGAAAGCAATTCCGATAATTACCTCGATAAACCCAATTGTATTTCCTCATTCGTACCTAAAACATACGCCTGCCAGGTTGTGGGCTTTTATCCATCATGGCAGAGAGATGCAATGCCACTTCAGACCATTCCCTGGGATAAGCTGACCCGGATTATTTATGCTTTTGCAATACCTGATATTGACGGTACAATTAATAAAAGCGACCTGGTTAATACAAGTCAGCTCGTCGATAGCGCCCACGCGCATGGCGTGGAAGTTTACTTTTCAATCGGAGGAGGAGATGGGTCCCACAATTTCCCGCTGTTAGCTACCAATGAGAAGACAAGAAAAAAGTTCATCATGGAAGTCAGGCAATATATTTTTGAAAACTGTCTTGATGGAGTGGATATTGATTGGGAATATTGGACCGGGTATTCCAATAATGTTGTTGTTTCTGCCGAAAGTAATGCCCTGGTGACCCTCCTTAAAGACCTTAAAAAAGAGCTGGCTCCTTTTAATCTGGGTATATCAATAGATCTTGGCGCCTCTGATTGGGGAGGGAAACATTTTTTGAATGAAATCCCTGATTACGTGGATCATCTGCAGGTGATGTGTTATGATTTTACTGGAACATGGACTGCCCCCGGTCCTCATTCCTCGTTTAAAGATGCCATCGGATCAGGGAATACTGTCAATTCAACAGGTCTGGCTTATTGGGTGAATTACAGGGGCTGGCCAAAACAGAAGGTTCTGCTTGGAGTTCCTTTTTATGGCAAGGATTTCGATCAGGGAGGCGGGGAATCACTAAGCTATGCATATATCATTCAGCAGCATCCGGCTGCATACAAATCTGACAGTGTGAACAATATATATTATGACGGTATAAATACCATGGCTGAAAAAACACAATATGTGGTTGATAACCAATTTTCCGGAATAATGATCTGGGAAATCACCCAGGACGCTCCGGCTGATAGCATCAGTTTACTGAATTCGATTTACAGGGTTTTACATCCCTGACAGTTATTGATTCTCTCCTTCCTCTTTTGCGAACGGTAAAGATAAAAGCCTAAATTTATTTATGTCTCATTTTTTCAGCATAAATGGCATCAACGAGGCCGTCTTTGTCTGTGTCACCTCCAAGCGACCAGAACATGATGCCACCGAGACCGGTATTGGCTGCATATTTCGTTTTAAGCCTGATGGAAACAGTATCCTCGTATGAAACAAAAATGCTGTCTTTGGCATTATATAAAAATGGAGCCATGGCAATTGAATCCCAGTGGCGGACAAAACCGTTTTTATCTTCAAACTTTTCACGGATCGATGAATAACGGCCTGCTCCTCTCCATGAACCCCTGTTCAACTGATACAGTCCGTTATTTTCAGGAGAAACGCCCTTCCATCCTTTGCCGTAAAAAGCTGCCCCAATAACAATCTGGTTGGGTTTTACTCCCTTCTCAATACAGTATGATATGATCTTTTCAGCTGAGTAGGGTTTTGTGAGATCTCCCTCTTCACGTATTTTGGCAGAGGCCGGTGTTCCTTCAATATCTTCCATTTTCACCCGGCCCAGGTTGGTATGGTGCGATGTAAAGGTATCGTCACCGCCTGCCAGGTCGTACGACATGACATTCATATATGTGGCATATTGCATGACTTTGTCAAGTTCGACATGATTAAAAAATTCTTCCCATCCTGCCACGGCAAAAGTCAAAACCTGATCTTTCCCTATTTTATCCATTGCTTCTCTTAACTCGCGCATCAATGATGTGAAATTTTCCTTATCCTCCGGGATATAAGGATTTCCGATACCTTTCATCCCGGGATATTCCCAGTCAATATCAAGACCGTCAAGATTATATTCTTTGATAAAACGAATGACACTTTTCACGAATTTTTTACGGTTCTCAACTGACCTGGCCATTTCCGAAAATCCTCCTGATCCGCCCCAGCCGCCACAGGCAATCATAACCTTCAGATTGGCGTGAATTTTCTTCTGGTCAGAAAGTATTTTAAGCATTAAGCCGGTGGAATCATTAACGAATTTCATTTCATTGCCTATCACCTCGGTAAAAGAGAAAATAATATGAGTCAGCTTGCCCAGTGGAAGATTTTCAGGATTGAAATTTCCCCGGTGCGGAAAATAATAAGCCATTACCTTCACCCCCTTATCTTCAGACAATTTGTCCTTCATTATGCATGAGAAGAATGTGATGGCAAAAAGGATTGAAATCAAAAGGACGGTCTTTTTCATAGGATTAATTTATAGTTAATGACAAAAAGAATTTTAAACCGCGTCAGCCCGGTTCTCAAATAGGATGAAAAGCTACAAATATATTTTGACTTTTTGATACTAATTCTGAAATAATCAATCCGGCATTAGTTAGAAAACAATTCATTTCATGTATCTAATTAAAAGCAGGTTAAAATTAATTCTTATATTCATTTACACTACTGTCCGGTTAAATATTTACAAAACTACTGAACCCCCTTATTTTATTACGTCCCTACAGGACGTCTTAATTCATGGGGTGACTTTCAT
>JBAXXU010000073.1:0-21440 GCA_037127735.1 Bacteroidota bacterium | reverse complement strand
TGACTCTGATAAAAGATCTTGGCTTCGACAGTGAGGCTGACAATTATGTTATCGCGGAGCTTAAAAAATGGATATTGCCCTTAAACTTGAAAACATTCTTGGCATAAGCGCTGAGTTTTGGATGCGCTTGCAGGTAGAATATAATATTTCGTTACTTAGGGCAAAAATGAACCATGCGGCTTAAAATTAATTGAGCATAATACCTGATGATGTTATTGTTGAAATCTTAAAAAAGATCAAACCAATTTGCAAAATTTTAAATCGCAGATTGTTGGCATAAAGAAACTAATCTTATTTTTGTCATACTAACCGACCTGTTTTGAACGATCTTTTGCTGACAGAAGGACTCCAACGAAGGGATAAAGTGGTATTTGATTATATTTTCAATTATTACTATTCGTCTCTTTGTGCTTTTTCCAATAAGTATCTCGATGACCATGATGCCAGTGAGGATCTTGTACAGGATTTTTTTGTTTCTCTCTGGGTAGAAGCTCCCCATTTGAAAATCACGTCTTCATTAAAATCATATCTCTTTGCCTGTATAAAAAACCGATGTCTTGATTTCCGGAAACATCACAAGGTTATTAAAAAATTCCAGGCACATATTCTTTTAACAACAGAAGAAGGAGAGAATACTACTGATCAATATTACGCGGAATCCGAACTTCGTCAGGCTATCCAAAAAAGCCTGGAAAAACTTTCACCCCGCTGTCGCGAGATTTTTGAATTGAGCCGTCTCAAGAGCTTGTCAAATCAGGAGATATCCGAACAACTGGGAATCTCTAAACGAACTGTCGAGTTACAGATTAGTAACTCATTGAAGATCCTAAGAAAGGAACTTATTGAATATCTTCCGCTTTGGCTTGTTGTTTGGCTGATAGGATAGCCGGCTAATGCAGAGTGCGGATTTCCGGTTTACTTATTGCCTGATCAAAAAATATACAAACTATTATATATGTGTTCCAAGGACTTTTGTCGTCTTAGTACCAGACAGCAAAAGAAGGTGATTGTTTTCTTTGGTTTAGATATGAATAGGTTAGGTTAAGTTAGGTACAGTGGAAGGAAGAATGAAGTTCAGGGTATGATATTGAGTTAAAGTGTGTCGGGGATCCGGAAAGGGGATCTTTATTACCCTGACTTCGGACTTCCAACTTCGGACTGATTTAACAAATTTAAATTTTAAAAAGATGAAGTTTAGTGAAGTTGAAAAATTATTGCCCGGATATTTGTCAGGCGACTTATCTGATAAAGATCGGTCGATAGTCGATGAATGGAGAAAGGGATCGCGCGAAAACGAAGTGCTCTACAATGAAAGCCTGAAAGCCTGGAATGCCATTCCATTGTTACATGAAATGGAACAGTTCAACTCTTTCGAAGCATTGAAAAAAGTCAATACAAGATTATCCCAACCATATTCTTCAAAATGGTGGGTTAATATTCAGCTTGCAGCCGCAATTTTACTCCTTCCATTATTGGTCTATTCCGGCTATCTTACAATACGAAATCTCTCCATGAAAACACTGCAGGAAGAATATGTGATGATGCAAACCATCACTTCCCGGCAGGGAATGGTAACGCAGTTTTCACTTGCAGATGGTACAAAGGTTTGGCTGAATTCAGGTTCTGAATTGCAATTCCCAATCCGTTTTACGGGAGATATGAGGGAGGTGAAGCTTAGAGGGGAGGCATTTTTTGAGGTGGTAAAGAATGAAAAAAAACCTTTCAGGGTGAATGCAAAGGAACTTAAAGTTGACGTTTTAGGTACTTCTTTCAATGTCATGAGCTATGATGACGACACGCAATCGGAAGTAATACTTATTGAAGGAAAGGTCAGTTTATCGGCAGAAAGAGGGCAGGTTAAAAAAGAATATGGTACTATACATCCCGGGCAAAGAGCCATTTTTAAAGAAGAATCACGGGAAGTTAGTACTACCGAAGTGGAGGTTGATAAATATATTTCATGGCTCGATGGCAATCTGATTTTCCGCGACGACACGATGGAAGATGTGATCAGGCGGCTAAGCCGTTGGTTCAATGTTGAGATTATTGTCAATGATCCTGAGATAAAAAGTTATATCTATACAGCAACTTTCAGAAACGAAAACCTTGAGCAGGTGTTGAAGTTATTAAAACTATCGGCGCCGATCGATTACCGGATAATGGAAAGCAAAGCGCTGCATGACAATGAATTCACGAAACAAAAAATTTACCTCATGAAGAAAAAAATTTAAAAAATACCGGGAATGATGGTTGGCCCCACCCTCCCGGCAAAAGAACCTGTTATCTTTTTGTTCGAAAGATAACAGTGATTGATAGTACTAATACTAAACCATTTCAAAGTTATGAAAAAAAATTTGTGTGTTATGTGGGGATGTCAAAAAAAATTACATCTCCGAAAAATCTGGATGACAATGAAGCTAATGACGGTATTGTTCTTTCTGGCTATCACTAATCTGATGGCTTCTGAAGTTTACTCACAAACTACCAGAATGACTTTGCAACTTAAAGATGCAACAGTCAAAGAGGTTTTAAGCAAGATTGAAGAAAACAGCGAATTCTTCTTTCTCTACAACAGTAAACTTGTTGATATTAACCGCAAAGTATCGGTTGACGTTAATAATCAAAAAATCAGCGAAATACTCAGCAATATGTTCCTGGGGACCGACGTTGTTTATGCTGTTGTTGACCGGCAGGTTGTTTTGACCAACACAGCCAATCAAAGAGGTTTTGCACAGCTTGGCAGCCTGCAACCACAAAAAGTCACTGGTATTGTTACCGATAAAAATGGTAATCCTGTTATCGGTGCAAACGTTGTTGTTACAGGAACTACGATAGGAGCGCTTACCGATATTTCCGGTAAATACAGCATCGAAATTCCTCAGGGATCTAAAACTCTGACTTTCTCATTCATCGGGATGGAATCGCAGGAAGTTAGTATAGGGGCACTAACCCTTATCAATGTAACTATGACTGAATCGGCAATAGGCCTCGATGAGGTCGTTGTTGTTGGTTATTCCACACAGACAAAGAAATCTCTTACAAGTTCAATTTCAACAGTTAAAACTACCGAACTTACCGATGGAACTGCAGCAAGTCCTATTTCCCGTTTGCAGGGAAGGGCTTCAGGTGTAACTATTGTTGATTCGCACACTCCCGGTAGCGATCCTCAAATTACCATTCGTGGGCTGAGCACTATTAACAATTCCTCACCATTGATTATTATTGATGGAGTTCCTGCAGGAGGTTTGTCCATGGTCAACACTGATGAAATTGAATCAATTACAGTTCTTAAGGATGCTACATCAGCAGCCATCTATGGAGCACGCGGCGCCAATGGTGTTGTTATCATAACTACAAAACGGGGATCGGCAGGCAAATTGAAAGTTTCATTTTCTACCCGTTATAGTGTCAGCAGCTTTCACAATCCTTTTACAATGCTGAATCCAAAGCAAATGGGCGAAATGTTGTGGCTTCAGGCTAAAAATCAGGGTATAAATGCAATTAGCCCTTTATATGGAAGTGGCGCTACCCCTGTTGTTCCTGACTATATAGTTCCGGCAGGAGCAATGGAAGGAGATCCCAGGACTGACCCATCATTATACAATTATAATCAGGCCGGATTTAATAATATTACAAAGGCAAATAAAACCGGGACTGACTGGTATGGTTCAATTCTTAATAATGGTGCACCATTAAGTGAGTCTAACCTCTCGATATCAGGAGGCGGGGAAAAAGGGGTTTATGCCGTGAATTTTGGATATTTAACTCAGGAAGGTATATGCAAATATACTTCATACAACAGGTACACTATTCGCGCCAACTCCGATATGAGGATAAATAACTGGCTAAAAATCGGAGAATCCCTCGGTGTGGCGTTTTCAAATGGTAAAGGAGATTTAAGCGAGGGTCATGAATGGACAGCCGTTGGATATGCCAATACCATGTGGGCAATAATTCCGCTTAAGGATATAAATGGCAATTGGGCAGGTACCGCTGGAACCGGCAATAATGGAACTAATCCCTTGGCTTATCTCAGTCGCAGCCAAGACAACGCTTCAAAAAATTTAAGCGTTGTAGGGAATTTATATGGTGAATTTCAGATACTTAAGGGTCTTAAGTTTAAATCGCTCTTTGGGTTTAACCTGGGCCCCTCAAGCTATAGGGGGCTTACTCGTCAGTCACCTGAATCTCAGGAGCCGGTTTATACTGATCAGCTGAATCAGGCCAATAGCGAAAGTTACCAATGGAACCTGGCCAATACACTTAACTATACTAAAGCATTCGGCCCCCATACGGTTGACGTGTTGCTTGGTACCGAGGCAATATCAAATATCTATAGCGGTATTGGCGCTTCACGTTCAACTTTCTATACAAACTCTAATACTTACATGGAATTGTCCTCCGGTGAAGCTGACATTATGAACTCCGGATATTCCGGCGCTACATCTACTGTTTCTTATTTCGGCCGGATAAATTATGATTATTCAGGCAGGTATCTTCTCGAGTTTACAGTACGCCGCGATGGCTCCTCCAGGTTTGGAAAAAATAACCGCTGGGGTAATTTCCCTGCCGCATCAGCCGGATGGGTACTTTCAGAAGAGGGCTTTCTGTCAGGAATGAAAGATAAGGGAAATTCGCTCAAGCTCAGGGGTGGTTATGGCCTCTCTGGTAACGATCAGATAGGTGATTATAATGGCTTTAGTCTCTATGGCCTTTCAATGGACCGGACTTATTATGCCATCGATGGTTCCCATAATACAGCCACACCCGGGTTCGCTGCCGCCACTTTCGGTAACCCTGATGCCAAATGGGAATCTACATCAACTTTGGATCTCGGTATAGACATAGGCCTTTTTAAAAACAAACTCACTGCTACTTTCGATATCTGGAATAGAAAAACCAAAGGCATGCTTTTCCAGATGGCTGTCCCCTATGTATCTGGTAATGCCGTGCCGCCTGCTGTAAATATTGGTAAAATGGACAATAACGGGTTCGATTTGAGTATCAATTACGCCAATAAGGCCATGAATGGTGATTTTACTTATAACCTGGGTCTCATCGTATCGCATTACAAAAATAAGGTTGTGTCAATTTCCGATAGCCCCAAAGAATTTATTAGTGGTACTGCATACAGGTATCAGACTTATACCCGTGCACAGGCAGGAACAGCCTATCCTGAATTCTATGGCCTTATAGTTGACGGAATTTTTCAGACCCAGGCTGAAGCAGATGCCGCTCCGGCTATACCGGGAACCGGTTATAATATTCCTGGTCACTTCAAGTATCGCGATGTTAGCGGTCCTGATGGTGTACCGGATGGTATCTTAGATGAGAATGACTTTACCTATATCGGAAGCCCTCATCCTAAATTTACTACAGGATTGAATTTTGATATTGGTTATAAAGCATTCAACCTGAGTGTTTTTCTTTATTCAAGCTACGGCAATAAGATAGCCGACTATACGAAAAGGTGGTACGATTATGGGATATTCAGCTCTAACCTAAGCACAGATGCATTGTACAAATCATGGGGCAGTCCATATCTGAGTAACAATGCGAATGCAACTTTACCTTTGGCTGACAATAATGATTTAAGTGTTATTCCTTCCACTGCCTTCCTGCAGGATGGCTCTTACCTGAGGTTGAAGACCCTTCAGTTGTCCTATACATTGCCAAAAAAAATCTGCGATAAATTAACAGTATCAAAATTGCAGGTTTATTTACAAGGGACAAACCTGGTTACCCTCACCAAATTCAAAGGCTGGGATCCTGAGATTGTTACCAGAGGAATGGATAAGGGTGTTCAGGCGGCACAATGGCCGACTGCGAAGATGGTGATGTTTGGCATAAAACTTGATTTATAGAATATTTGATATGAGGAAAACCATTTTAAATTAATTGATTATGAAAAATAAAATATTGATTTCTATTGCAACTATAGCATTGCTATTGACAATTTCATACGCGTGCAAAGAAACATTCCTTGAACAGGTACCTACAGGTTCAATGAATAATGTGGTGCTGGCAACCGAAAAAGGAGTGAATGGCCTGTTAGTAGGCGCTTATGCTGCTATAATGGAACATACAACAGGTATCTGGGGCGCTGTTGCTGATGGTCCCGAGAACTGGGTATTTGGCGGTATTTGCTCCGATGAAGCTACAAAAGGAATGCGCTCCAGTAATGAGAGCGCTGTTAACTCTCTTGAGAACTCTACTGTAACTCCAACAAACAGTTATTGTCAAAATAAATGGATGTTCTGTTATGATGGAATAGCCCGGGCCAACGATGTTCTGAAAGTTTTAGCAGTATGTAATCCTGCCCATCCTGATGCAGACAACATTAAAGCACAGGCCTTATTCCTTAGAGGGTACTTTCACATTCAGCTAAAAAAGATTTTTAATATGATCCCGTACATTACAGAATCAGTTGACCCACCGAAAGTGAAAAATGATGTAGATACCTGGCCATTAATTGAAGCCGATCTGAAGTTTGCCATGGAAAATTTGCCGCCGTCTCAAGCGGATCCTGGCCGCGCTACCAAATGGTCAGCCATGGCTTTCCTGGCAAAAGTTTATATGTTTCAGAAGAAATGGCCCGAGGCCAAAACTTTGCTGGATGATATCATTGCCAACAGCGGAAAATCGCTGATGCCAAATTACTGGGACAACTTCGATATTACCAACAGGCATAATAACGAAGCTCTTTTTGAGATCCAGGCATCTGTGAATGATGGAGCCCAAAATTCAAGTAATGCCAATTACAGCGATTGGGGCATTAATCCAGCGGGAGGCTACGATGGTGTAGTTTCTTGCTGCGGAGCCTATCAGCCTACACAAAACCTGGTGAATGCTTACCAGGTCGATGCCCAGGGCTTGCCAATACTGACAGGCACAGTTCCGGAATTTATAAATGATATGGGTCTTTCTTCATCCCAAACATTTGTACAGGACACAATTACCCCTGTTGACCCGAGATTAGACTACGTAGTTGGCCGTCGCGGTGTTCCCTACTACGATTATGGAATTATGCGCGGTTCAGAGTGGATCGGTGATCAGGCTTATGGAGGCCCTTATAACGGCAAAAAAGGGTTTCTTTCGAAGGCAGATGCAGATGCCGGTTATATAACGAATACCGGCTGGGCATCAGGAGTAAACGCTCATATCTACAAGCCTATCCGTTATGCACATATACTTTTATGGAGAGCTGAAGTTGCTGCTGAAACCGGTGATTTTGTTACAGCAACAACTCTTGTCAACCAGATCCGTGAAAGAGCAAGTCATCAGAAGGTTATGGGCAGGTGCCGTACATTTGAACTTCTTGATCAGACTTCCTTAAATGTTGATTATACGGTTCCTGCTGCCAACTATAAAATTAACCAATATACTTCGAACTTTCCGAATATTGATTATGCTCGTAAAGCTATACAGATGGAAAACAGGCTGGAATTTGCAATGGAAGGTCATCGTCACTTCGATCTGGTTCGCTGGGGTATTGCTGCGGAAACCATTAATGCTTACTATGAGCAGGATCGCGGTTTCAGATATTTATTCACCGGAACAACACCAGCTCATTTCACTGCCGGCAGGAATGAATACTTTCCGATTCCTCAGACTCAGATCGACATTCAAAAGGGCGTGCTGACTCAGATTCCGGGTTACGGAGGTAACTAATTATTTTTTATAAAAGGCTGGTTTTTACCAGCCTTTTATTTGTTTCTTTCATTATGACCGGTTAGGGTACGTTTGTCAATATTGAGACCTTCCCGAAAGCTTGAATTTGTGATTTGGCAGTTTATTTTTGACTTATGGTTTAATAATATTAAATAGATGAATAGGAGAGGATTAATAGTATTTCTTATATTTTTATTGTTATCGTGTACCCGGAATGATAACAAAGCAGGGGCAGGGAACCCCAAAATTGAAAAGCAGGTTATGGGTATAGCAGTCGCTTATGCCCGTGAGAAATTTGGAGATGCACAGCAATCAGTTTTAAATGATGGTACCGTCAGGATAGGTGATAATCAAATATCCTATATAATTAACCCTGCAGGAATAGTGTCGGGACTGATTGATAATGATACAGATGAAGATGCTGTAGTTATGATCAATTCGTACAAAGGTAATTTTCTTATAAAGACCGAACATTTGATTTTGATAAACACAGGTAGAGAGTTCGCATTAACCAAGGTTATTGAAGGCAATATGAAAATCAAAGAAATAAAAAACAGGATAATTTTTGCCGAAATCTCAAAATTTCCGGCAGATGCTCCTGCAGCTGATTGCCCTGTATGTAAAGAGATCGTAAAATATCAGTTCAGGGATGGCAATCTTGTAAAAATGGAATAGATAATTTGTTTAATTTTGAAGTATGAGCATACAAAGATGAATAAGCAAATCGAGCCAATTTCCCGAAGAAGCTTTGTAAAATCGGTCGCGGCCGCAAGCGTAATAATTCCGATGAACGGATTTTCAGCACATCTTGAAAATAAGGAATTACCCGATAATACGAAAAAAGGTAAAATATGCGCTTTTTCTAAACTTTTTCAGTTTTTGGATTTCGATCAGTTATCCACGGTGTTTGCAGCTGCAGGACTGGATGGAATTGATTTGACTGTTAGACCCGATGGACATATTGAACCGGAAAGGGTAAAAACTGATTTGCCCAAGGCTGTAATAGCTGCCCGAAAAAATGGGATAGAGGTACCTATGATAACCACATCAATAACTGATGCAGACAATATATTGAACCAGGAAGTATTGAAAACAGCTGCTGATAATGGAGTTGTTTATTACCGAACGGGTCCTCTTTACTACGATTATTCCAAACCTATCCTCGAAAACCTCGAAAACACCCGCAAAATTTTCGACAAGTTAGCTGTTTTTAACGAAAAAACCGGCATCCACGGAGCTTACCAGAATCACTACTCTCAACCCCGAATTGGCAATCCTGTCTGGGATTTATGGTATATTTTAAAAGAGATAAACCCGATATGGATGAGCTGTCAATACGATATCTGGCATGCGGCCGTTGTAGGGTACACCTCCTGGGAGACCGGATTAAGGTTGTTAAGTACGTATATTAAAACGCGTTGCATAAAAGATTTTAACTGGATTAGCCATAATGGTAAAATGATACCTGAACCAGTTCCTTTAGGCGATGGACAAATTAATTTCGATACTTACTTTAAATTGGTGAAGGAACTTAAGTTGAATGGAGACATTACATTAGGTATTGAATATCCTGTTTTATCAGGTGAAGAAGTCAACCTTCCGATGAAGGCTAAAACGGACAAAGCGCTCGCGGTTTTGAAAAGAGATGCGGATAAGCTTAAAAGCATGATGGCAAAGAATCTGGCTATATAACAATTTAAATATAAACCAAAATGTCAAACAGAAATTATTCAAGACGTGAATTTATTAAACAAAATTCATTGACAGGCCTCGGGGCAGTTCTCGCTATGGGAGTGGCTCCAACCTTTTATCCTGACTTCACACAAGATAACGGAGTCCCGGCAATTCTTGGTGGTCAGCCAGTTCGCACAAAACCATGGCCGGTTTGGCCAATGTGGAACCCTGCAACAGATGAGGAACCGGTTCTTAAGGTTCTTCGTAGTGGCGTATGGTCCCGGGCCGGTGTCGTGACCGAATTCGAAAACAAATGGGCAGAAACAATTGGTACAAAACGCTGTCTGGCAGTCGTCAATGGTACGAACGCTTTGATTGCTACTCTCGTTCAACTTGACATAGGGGGCGGAGATGAGGTAATAGTAACTCCATATACCTGGATTTCGAGCATTCAGGCAGTATTACTGGCAGGGGCCATACCTGTTTTTGTTGATGTTGATCCTGAAACATTTCAAATAAATCCTGAAAAGATTGAAGCGAAAATCACATCCCGTACCAGGGCAATCATGCCTGTCCATATCTTAGGCATGCCTGCCAATATGATAAGAATCATGGAGATAGCAAAGAAACACAACCTTCTTGTCGTCGAGGATGCTTGTCAGGCATGGTTAGCGGAGATAAATCACAGGAAAGTCGGAACATTCGGTAATGCCGGTTGTTTTAGTTTTCAAAATTCGAAACATTTACCTCTGGGTGAAGGAGGCGCTATTGTAAGCGATGATGAAAAATTTATTGACAGATGTTACTCTTATCATAATGTGGGTTTTCCATACGGAGGAGTCATTGGTGCAATAGGCACCGGATCAGTTATGCTTGGAACTAAACTGCGGATAACAGAGTATCAGGCTGCAATCGGACTTGCTCAACTGGGCAGGTTGGATGGACAAACCACTACAAGGAATATAAATGCAGCGTACATTAAATCTCAAATCAGTAATATACCTGGAATTTTACCATATAAACTTTACGATAACGTGACCCGTGCTGCTTTCCATATGTTTGCCTTCCGTTACAAAAAAGAAGAATTTAAGGGCTTGTCAAGAGAGAAATTTCTTAAAGCTCTAAGCGCCGAGGGAATTCCTAATTTAAGCGGATATGCTCCTTTCTTAAATAAACAGCCATACCTGGAAAATGCTTTTCAATCGAAAAATTTCAAGAAGATGTACCCGAAAGAGATGCTTGATTTCGATCAATTTAAAGAGAGAAATCAATGCCCGGAGAATGATATATTATGTGAGGAGGCTGTATGGTTTCAACAAAATATGCTGCTTGCCGAAAAATCCGATCTGGATGACATTGCAACAGCAATCGAAAGAATTTATAAAAATTCTGAGAAGATCAAAAATCAAAATTGATCAATCTGCACTATTGTCCATACTCATAGATACTCATTGCCTCCCCGATTATGAGCAGACAATTTTGAATTGATATTTAATACTGATTAAATCCTACAAACATCATGACAAAGCGAAGAGACTTTATCAGAAATCTTACAGTGGGCACAGCTGGTTTAGCGATCGGTGGTGCGGCTTCTGGCTTTCCGGCAAAAAATTATTCCCGTATTATCGGAGCCGGCGACAGACTAAACGTTGCAGTAATAGGACTCGGAAACAGGGATATATTGTATGACCAGGCGATTTCGATGGCTATGTCAGCTGGCAAACATGTCTATGTAGAGAAACCATGCAGCCACAATCCTCACGAGGCAGAGTTGCTGGTAGCCTGTACGAAAAGATATAATAAGGTTGTTCAGATGCGAAACCAGTATCGTTCTGTCCCGCTGAATTACGCCGATTATTATTATCTGGAAGCATCAAAATACAAATACACCCAAAAATAAATACATCATCTGTTCTTTACAATTGATCCACAAGTCGGAAAAATTGAGTTTGCCAATATTTAATTTCATTCCTATTTATTATGAGAACTTTAGGTATTTCACGAAGGGATTTTCTTGACAAAGCAACAACGTTTGGAGTTGTTGGAGCAATAGTTCCTTCAGTAATAACCAGTTGTACCCCTGAAAAAAAGGAAACTAAGTCGAATAATCATTTATCCGAAACAGTTCAGATGCAGTTTATGCGTCCTCGTCAATTGGAGGAGGCGTTGCGCAAATTCCCGGTAATCTATGTCCCTTTTGGCCTTATTGAATGGCATGGGAGGGACAAGGGTAATTGTCGGTGTGTCGGGACACAATATCCCAGAACAGATCGCATGGATCAAAAAGGCGTTGGAACCGGTAGTTGCCGATGGCACTATCACAGGTACGGGTTTATGGGAAGTATCCTTAAGCCTGAGCGGGGAATCCAGTTCCGGCCATGCGGCAAAGTGGGAGACATCAGACATGATGTTCTCATATCCGGACCTTGTGGATATGAAGGAGTTGGGAACAGCTCCCCTTGCTCCCGATATGAAGCCGCCTGACGGGATCGGGGGCCTTGACCCCAGGGTACATGCTTCAGTTGAAGTTGGTAGACGGAATGTTGAACTGGCGGCTGCCGCGATAGGCACGAAGGCAAAGGAATTACTCGAAACCCTGCCGGAGAATCAGCGGGCATATAATTTATCTTCGATCTGCCCGCCTTACTGGTGGCAAATATAAGTGAAGCAGATAATGTTTCTTTAAATTTTGAACCACTGGTGGATTTTATTCACTGTTCCCCAAAGGATGAATGAGATATGAAAAATTTGAGAAATAAATGCTTTACATGGCTTTTGGCCCTGACTATGTTGCCTTTCGTGTCCGGGGCACAAGAAAAAGCAGCAAAACCAGGCAGACCACTTTTAAATGAAAGAGACCAGGCCATGTCTGTTCGACAGAGCAACTCTAACGGAAGCCAACAAGCATTAGAATGGAACTGGAGTCCTGATCACAGGGAGTTCAACATAAAAGCGGTTGTTGTCAGCCCGATAGCCTTGGAAGGGATGAGCGGTTCAGTAGAAATCAATTGAAAAACCTTTTCTTTGAAAGATGCTCAGGTTGTAGCACCTAAGGAAGAAGTACCAGGAGGTGAACAGGCAAGAAGCAGGATGGAATATTCGCTTACCGGAATAAATTGCCTTTGGATCTGGGAGTTTGCATACATTGAGAACGGAATGGAATACAACCAGGAGCGAGTAGTAAACACAAAAATAATGATTAATCTATAAATTTAATATGATGAAAAATTTCCAATTGTTTTATGTAAGGCTAACACTTACCGGTATTATTTTAATGTTCTTTTTTTCTGCCAACCTTGAGGCTTCAGAGTTGCACATAGGGGTGTCGTCAGCCGATATTACCCCTAAACTGCCAGTGGCTTTGTCGGGTCAGTTCAATATGCGAATCGCCTATGCAACGGCAACTCCGCTATCGGCTAACGTGGTAGCATTGGAATCGCGTGACGGCAATCAGTCACTCGACATTGCGATTATGGTTTCCTGCGACGTTGTAGAGATACCCAACGATCTGATCGCGATGATACGCGATGAGGTTCATAAACGACTGCCTTTAATGGATGTGAAGAAGATCTTCCTGAACGGAATTCATACTCATACAGCACCGGTACTGGAAAATGGTGATGATTTATCATGGGGCTACCCGATTCCGAAGACTGGAGTCACCCAGGTTGATGACTACCGGACCTTCTTCGCCCAACGGGTGTCTGATGCGATTGTGAAGGCCTGGAACAACCGTCTTCCGGGGAGTGTTACCTGGGGCCTGAGCGATGCCGTTATAGGTTATAACCGGCGTGCTGTTTACGCTGATGGCACAGCCACGATGTACGGAAATACCAATGTCCCGGAGATTCGAAACCTTGAAGGCTATGAAGATCATAGCATTAATACTCTTTTCTTCTGGAACCAGGCAAAAAAATTGATCGCAGTAAATATCGAAGTGGCCTGCCCTGCCCAGGAAGTTGAAAATGACACCTTAGTAAATGCTGATTATTGGCATCCGGTACGTGAAGCACTACGGAAACGTTTTGGCTCCGACCTTTGTGTACTGGGTTGGATAGGCGCCGCAGGAGACCAGTCGCCACACCTGATGTATCGCAAAGCAGCCGATGACCGGATGCGCGAACTTCGCAATCTGAACCGGTTGGATGAAATTTCCCGCCGCGTTGTCAGGGCCGTTGATGAAGCATACGAGGCCGTGAAAGACGACCGTCACACCGATGTCCAATTGATCCATAAGGTCGAGACACTCACATTACCGGTACATCTGGTAACGCAGGCAGAATGTGAAGAAGCGAAGGCTGTAATGAAAGAAGCAGCTGACCAGATTAAAATCAATCCAAAAGCAGCAGAAGAGGAATATGCCCGGATGAAGTGGTACGGAGGTGTTGTTACAAGGTTCGGGAAGCAGAAAACAGACAGGCAGCCGAAGTACAACATGGAGTTACATGTATTGCGTATCGGTGACGTGGCATTGTGTACCAACGAATTCGAACTCTTTACTGACTATGGGATACGCATCCAGTCACGCAGCAAAGCTTTGCAGACATTTGTCATCCAGCTTGTCGGATCGGCAGGGTACTATCTTCCGACAGAAAAGGCAGTCAGGGGCGGCAGTTACAGCGCCATCGTGGAAAGCTACCTGGTAGGCCCGGAAGGAGGACAACTATTGGTAGATCGCACCGTGGAACTTATCAGCAGTATGTGGCCGGAGGCAAAATAAACTTTAACTTATTCAACTTACGATTCAGCGTAGGATATCCTCAGATTAACCAGGAGACCTGTGCAAATTACCTGTAATGGGAATGATGTGAAAGAAACTACAACAGAGAATATTGAAGGGTACCGATGGAATCCTCTGCCCTCAGGGGGTGAATTGCAGATTACACACACCGGAAGAGATATGAAAATTAGTTTTTAACTGTGTGAAGGGTAGCAATGATTTATTCATTTCCGAAGCGTTTGTAGCCTCTTTCAACATAACTATAGCAGCTGTTAATTCAGACTACCGGCAATCCCGTCTTTGAGAAGTTAAAGAAATGCTAATGTTAAACCCGTTCAACATTTGATTATTAAAATAAACCATTATGCAACTATCCCGACGCAACTTCATAGTTACGGCTCTCTGTTACGAAACATTCAGGGCAAAAATCCGAAGGAAAAATAAATGCGCTGGTCTTTGAATGGGAAAAGAGACTGGTTATCGAATTTAATGGCTGATTATCATACTAAGAAACAAAGATCTAAAAATGAAATATATGAAACTTAAAAAAGTATTTTTTACGTTTTTCTTCCTGAATGCAATATCTTTTGGTTATGCTCAGAACAATTTTGAAGTAAAAGCAGGAGAGGATCAACAATACCAGAAAGCAATCGGTAATTCCTCTGAAATAAGTAAACTTCTATCGCGTCTTGATCTTAACGCACCCGGTCTGGATAAGGTTAAATCAGCGATTAATACTCCTCTCCTTGCAGCAAGTGAACTCCTGAAGTACTACCGTTCGCGCACTGCAGTAAAACATCCTGTTGACAGATCTTCCAAACCTGACATGCTGGGTAAATGCGCCGGCGAAAAGGATATTAAGGTGGCTGATGATGCACTGAAACACATTTTTAGCCAACCCGATTACCCTTCCTATTTCTGCGGCGATGACATCAATTGGGATACCAGGGCAGTTCCTGACAACGAATGGGTATGGCAATTAAACCGCATGTATTTCTGGGAATCAATGGGACTGGCCTATTGGCACACCAATGATGAAAAGTATGCACGCGAGTGGTGTTTCCAGCTAGTTGACTGGATCAGGAAAAATCCGCGCGACAGTGAACATGAATACGCCTGGAGGTCAATTGAAGCCGGCATACGCGGCTATAGCTGGACAGGGCTCTTCCAGCGTTTTCTCGATTCACCTTCCTTCACCCCGGAGGTCCTTGTAGCTTTCCTCAATAGTTGTAACGATCATTCAGCTTATCTGATGACCGAATACACCAAAGGGAGTAACTGGGCCTTGATGGAAGCCGAGGGTCTTGCTTTCATTGCCATAACCTTTCCCGAATTTAAGGATTCAAAAAAATGGAGAGATGAAGCAATCTTGCGTCTGAATAAAGAGATACAAAACCAGGTCTATGCTGACGGTCAACAGCGCGAGCTATCCTTCGACTATCACCTTGGCTGCATCGATTGGTTCACTCACACCTATGATATGGCTAATATGAACGGACAGAAAGATGCCTTCCCGGAATCTTATTTTAAAATAATTGAAAAGATGTGCGAAGTGCCCATGAAACTCGGTTTCCCGGACGGAACCACACCTCAATTCGGTGATTCGTGGACAGGGACTCCCGGGCAGCTGTGGCCCGGTATGTTGAGTTGGGCGCAATTATTAAGGAGAGAGGATTTTCGTTATGTTGCCACCGAGGGTAAGGAAGGAAGAAAGCCTAAGGAAACTGCCTTCGCATTTGACAAGAGTGGATTATATTCCATGCGCAGTGGTTGGGGTAGAAATGACATTTTCATGGTTCTTAAGTGTGGCCCTGATGGGGGATGGCATTGCCAGCCTGACAACGGGACTTTTGAACTTTATGCCGGGGGTCGCCATCTGATGCCTGACGCGGGTAGCTATATCTATTCTGGCGATGCTGAAAATCGCGCATGGTTTCAGCAAACAAAAGTTCATCAAACACTGACCCTTAACGGTAAAAATTCAGCCTATTCACCGAAACTGGTACTCTGGAAGCCGGGAATGGATTTGGATGTACTGGTGGTTGAAAATGGAAGTTACCCGGACCTGACTCACCGGCGCGCTGTACTTTTTGTGGATAAAAAATTCTTTGTTATAATAGACGAGGCTTTTGGTGATGGCCTGGGTGATGTTGACCTTCATTTTCATCTGGCGGCAGGTAAAGCCCTTTTCGATAACAAAAAGTTCAATGTGCGTACTGATTTTGCCGACGGTTGGAATGTCCTTGTGCAGGCCATGAACCAAAAGGGCATGAAGTTGGAAGAGGAAGAGGGACAGGTCTCTTTTGTATATGCAAAGAAAGAACCACGGCCGGCCTTTTGTTACAGTGTCTGTAAGGATTCAAAAAAACATGGAGTCCGTTTTGTCACGGTAGTAGTGCCCTATACTGGATCGCAACCGAAGGTTAAAGTCCGGATCATTGGTAAACCTGAAATCGGAGCATCACAAATGGAACTGGAAATTGTGACCAATGGCATCCCTAAGCAAATCTGGTATAACACTGCATCTGTTAAAAGGCTGTTTAATTAATAGGCAGTTAGATATGACATGACTGCCTTTGAATTGCATGAGCTTTATAAACAACTCTAAACCAGCAAGAGTTGGATTGAACAGCAGTTGGACGCTATAAGACTTATCACACTTCTTATGTTTATTTCGATGCCAACTGTAGGTATGAAAAAACAGAAACACTCGAAAAACTACCGGATTATGAAAAGTTTTTACTTTGAGCACTTTGCGCCCCCCGAAAGCCAAAGAAAGTTCAGGAATTAAAAAGAAATTGTTGAAGATAATAAAACTAAAAATTATTTAATCTATTTTCAGAAATTTATAATGTATGTCATTTTAAGTATAATAACTTTGGAAAGGTATTATACAATCATCAATAATTTATTATTCATATCAGATTTTTGTTAATAAGTGACATATTTCTACCTCTGTTTCAATAATTCTGTTAAAGTAAAAACTTAAACAAAACACATACAACATGAAAAAACTAACAATTTATTTATTAATCTCTCTTCTTTTGAGCGCTTGTGGAACTAAAAACGTTTTCGAACATAAGGAAAAACTGGTCAGTCATCTCTCTGCACAACTCGGATTCCTGGTAACCAATTCGGCTAACGACAGCCTGGTTCCCCGTTCCTTTAAAGCTGAAAAATATGACCTGATAAATAATAGTGACTGGTGCTGCGGTTTTCCTGCCGGAAGTTATTGGTACATGTATGAGTTAACCGGCGATCAGAAATGGGAGAAGATAGCCACAGAGAATACAGTAAAGCTTGACGGAGTGCAGTACCGGAGAGATACGCATGATCTTGGTTTTATGGTCTTTTGTAGTTATGGAAATGCTTACCGTATCACTAAAAACGAAGAATATAAAAAGGTAATTATTCAGGCTTCCGAATCGCTTATATCGAGATTCAACCCCAAAATAGGATGCATAAAATCGTGGGACTGGGCTAAAGAATGGCAATTTCCGGTTATTGTCGACAATATGATGAATCTTGAAATGTTATTCTGGGCATCAAAAGAAACCGGTGATCCCAAATACCGCAATGTGGCCATTACACATGCTAATACTACTTTAGCCAACCATTTCCGCCCAAACATGAGTTCCTTCCATGTAGTTAACTACGATACTATAAGCGGTCAACCGATTTCGAAGTTTACAGTTCAGGGTTTCAGTGACAATTCTTCATGGGCAAGAGGGCAGGCATGGGGCCTTTATGGTTATACCGTATGTTTCCGTGAAACCGGTGATACCAGATACCTCGAAGCAGCTAAAAAAATTGCTGATTACATTCAGTCCAACCTTCCTGAAGACCATGTTCCATATTGGGACTTCAACGATCCTGCAAAACCAAACACATATCACGATGCCTCGGCTGCGGCAATTACCGCTTCGGCGCTTTATATGTTGAGTACGCTCAACAACGAAGGGAAAGCTGAATATGCTGCTTTAGCCGATAAAATTCTTGCCAGTTTAAGCACACCGGGATATCTGGCTGAAATCGGGGCTAATGGCGGATTTTTGATCAAACATTGCGTGGGCCATTTGCCTGGAAAATCGGAAGTGGATGTCCCGCTGAATTACGCTGATTATTATTATCTGGAGGCATTAAAATACAAATACGCCCCAAAATAAATACATCACCTGTTCTTTACAATTGATCCACAAGGTGGGAAAATTGAGTTTGCCAACGATCTGCCCGCCTTACTGGTGGCAAATAAAAGTGAAGGAGATAAGTTTGGAAATATTTTTTCAAATTTCGGTTGCATATTATTGCTCCTGATTGCGGAGAATATAGCATAATAAGATCGAACTATGCAAATATATTGTTACAGATTGAAAATGCAGTAGTTTTTCAAAAGTTCATGTAACTTAATTTTGTTAGTATAAAAATTATTTTTTATTAAATCAAAAGACATTATAAATTTATGAAAAATCAAAATCAGCTCTCAAGCCGCCGTAAATTTTTAGGTATGGCTGGCATTGGAATTGCTGCATTAACTATAGCGCCACATCTTGCATGCAAAAGAGGAGAAAAGAAGCAAACGATTCAGGGATTTGAAGTCATACCGGAAAGCCCTGACATTTCAAAAGGATGGAAATCTGTTTCAGACCGGAAAATCCGAATGGGGATAATAGGCCATGGGTTATGTCAATTTGGTGTCCAGTTTGGGTTTCAGAACCATCCAAACGTTGAAATTGTAGCAGTCAGCGACCTTATTCCTGATCGTTGTTCAGATATGGCAAAACAATCGGGTTGCTCAAAAACATATCCCTCGCTTGAAGAACTGGTCAAAGACGATAGTATTGAGGCAGTATTCATAGCTACTGATGCTCCCAGCCACGCAAAACATGTCATTGACGCACTTAAGCATGGCAAACATGTAGCTTCAGCGGTACCTGCAGTTTTTGGATCACTTGAAGATGCTGAAAAAGTTTTTGAGGCAGTTAAGAGCAGTGGACTTAAGTACATGATGTTCGAAACTTCATATTTCCGCGAGGATCTTTATGCCATGCGCAAAATTTATGAAGTCGGCGGACTCGGCAAACTAATGTATTCAGAAGGTGAGTACTATCACTATATGGCTGAACCACTGGATTCCTATAATGGGTGGCGTATTGGTTTGCCTCCTCAATATTATCCGACTCATTCTAATGCTTACTACATAGGTGTAACCGGTGGAAGTTTTACTGAAGTTACATGCCTTGGGATGCCAAGTATTCTAAACCATTTGAAACCGGAAAATAACAGGTATAAAAATTTATTTGGCACTGAAATCGCACAATTTCGTACAAGTGAAGGAGGAATGTCGAGGATGGCAGTAAGTTTGGATACCCCGGGTGATGAAGGAGAAAGGGGCCGTATTCGCGGGCAGATGGGTTCCTTTAACGGAGTATATGAAGGTCTCGAAAAGATTCTTCCAAACATGAATCGTCCTCCTTTGCCTCCGGGGGTGCCTCAGGGAGGACATGGTGGTTCGCACGGTTATTTAATGGATGAGTTTGTCACTTCACTTCTTCAGGACCGCAAACCGGCAGTGGATATTGGTATGGCCTTGAACATGACTGTTGCCGGTATTGTCGCTCATCAATCGGCCTTAAAAAATGGAGAGCTGATGAAGATTCCTCAATTCAAAATTTAAAAAAACGTTGACTCTTTTCCTATTTAGTAATTTCTCTCTATTTGATATTATCCATACCACTTTCTTTCGCGTTTCAAATCGGAATTTAAAATGTTGTAAGCTATATTCGAATTTTCAACCACCTGAAAATCAAACATCCCAACACATAAAAAGTCGGCTCCATTTTTAAATGCATGGCCAAAACCATCCTCAGGTTTTATTGCACCTGCAGCAAGCACTTTGTATGCGATCCATGGAGTAGTATTCTCTTTAAAGAAATCGGCAGTAATTTTATCCGACATGCACCAGATATTATCGTTTGCCATATTATGTTCCTTCCCCTGTTCAGGGAGTTCAGTATTGGCAGGATCAATTGGTGTTGCAGACCAGTAGTTATTGTGATGAAAAGTTTTCATGAAAAAATCAACTTTAATTCCGTTTTCCACACAAGCTGCCGGAACCTTTATTGAATGGCAGGCAGTTCCCGCGATCAATCCCTGACTTTGAATATATTCGATGGGTTTTACCAGCTCCTCAATCTTTTTATTGTAAACAATTTGATCAGCGATATTACCCATCACAAATGAACCTATGGCTCCATGATCGATAGCTAATTTAATATTCGACAGATCAACCCCTTTGGGATAAGTCTGGGCCAACCATTGGATTTTACCTCCGCGTTTCCAGTATTTTTCCAGTATTCTGATGGTATTTTCGTCACATCTGAAAATTGCAGTATTGATACCACAGGCCTCGCTGATCCATAATGTCTCAATTACTTTTTCATCATTAAAATATTTTTTAAGCCAGGTAGAGACATAAATAAGATCGCGTGCATGAGCGAATCCGCTGATAAGATTACCACCTAACATTATCCGGCTTAATATTGTATTATTTATTTTACCTGAAGGCACTTGTCCCGTTAATTCACTTATCTGGAAGTTTTTACCGAGATATAGTGAAGCGCCGGATATTGCCTCAGGTTTCGCTGCAAGATTTTTTTCTTCAAAACTGATCCAGCCTCTTTTCTTAGCCATACCAAAGAAGACCGCACCAAACAACGGAAGCACAGCGAGGTTTTTAATCATCTCGCGACGGGATGTGTCAAATGTCTCCAAAATTTCGTGATTATCTTTTGGCGGGAATTTTTGATCCTTTAGTTTTGAATGGTGATAGAGAATGTATCTCTGTACGCTCCAGAGGTAATCCTTCCGGAATGAGGCCAGCACAATAAGAACGATAGCTTCAATTAAATTATAATTGATGATGTAAAAATGATTTGTTGAAGGTATTGACGAAAAAACAAAGGGTGGATTTGCAATGTAATATAAAAGAAGCAGAAAGGCTCCCGAAATACCTGCTGCACGGGTAAAAATACCTATAAATAAACAAACTCCTATTATTACTAATCCCCAGATATTAAGAAAATCAACAACTTGCAGTGTTGTAGTATTACTGATCAGCCAGTGGAAGAATCCTGAGAATAACCACTTTGACTCCATCAGATATGAAGTTGAGGACCAGTTTGGGTTAAATAATTTTGAGATTCCTTCAAAAAGGAAATGCCATCCAATAACTATCCGGAGGATGGTAAAGGAGCAGACTGTAAGTTTTTTTTTGTCGTTCATAATCAATGGTTTCTTAAAATATTTATTTCTGAACTCGTTACTAATAAGTGCCTGGAGTTTGGAGTGCCTAAAGTGAGCTAAAGTGAGCTAAAGT
>JBAXXU010000072.1:0-21766 GCA_037127735.1 Bacteroidota bacterium | reverse complement strand
CGCAATATTCTATGTGTCCACCAAGGGCCGATGTACGGCATTTCTGAAGGGCATCCAGAGTACGTACCATAAAACTGTTGGGATGGCACCTCTCAACAAATTGCTGTCCAAACCGATCTACGATTTGGGCAACCTCAAACTGTGGGCGATGCACTATTTCTCAGGGTAGAGAGTATCCAGGGGACTATGTGCGGATGCAATGGGGCATTGGGCAACATGGAGATAAATCATTGTTGTCTCTATTTTGGCATGACCCAACAATTTCTTGATGAGTAAAATATTTACTCCCTCTTCGAGCAAATGTGTAGCATAACTATGACGAAGGGTATGAAGAGAAACTTCTTTTATAATACCGGCCTTTTTCAGAGCCTCCCGCATTACCCAGTTTAGACCTTTGCTGCTGTAACAGCCATCTGAACCCCTTCCGTTAAAAAGCCAGATATGAGGTTTTTCTACTGCGAGATACTTCTTCAATCCCTTTGCAATGAAATCAGACAGTGGTACAATACGATCTTTCTTGTATTTGCTCTGACGGATGTGAATGGTTTTTCGTACAAAGCCTGTACTGAGCTTGTCGAAGTGTCAATATCGGATATTTTCATATTGCTGGCTTCCTGAGAACGTAGTCCGCCGGAATATATAAAAGCCAGAGCTATCCTGTGTTTTAGAAGTGTTGGTGCTTTAAAGAGCCGGCGTAGTTCCTCGCGGTTCAATATTACCGGTAGTTTTGCTTCCTTTTTCAGGGATGGCAGGTTAATGGCCCTTTTGGTTTGTCCTATATGGCGATAATAGTAACGCAGACCATAGATAGCATGTTTGAAACTGCTTCGTGAAGGAGATTTTGGACTCAGAGCAAGGGCAGTGAGGTAGCCGTTGATATCATCTTCAGAGAGATCTTCAGGGAGCTTGTTAAATTCAAGGCTGATAAGGGCTATCTGCCTGATATAGTTTTCGAGAGTACTCTGACTCTGACCCCGAAGAATAGTCTGTTGTTGAAGGGTATTATACACTTTCTGGAAGCCATCAATAGTTTGGATAGCTCGTTCAACAGTAGTAAATTCGCTTTTTTTTCTCATGATACTGGACGCTAAAATTATTGGACGTAGTTTTATAAGGAGCACATTCTCCCGTTCAGTATCATTTTACGATTTTTATATTGATTATAGCTATCCCGACCCTTTTTTGGGTTGGGATTTAGTGCAACAAGCGGGTAGGCTTAATTGCCTTCGCCAGCCCAGACAAATCATCAATAACCTCAATGTCTATCACCATAATTTACATCCACTTATTAAACCTTTGCACCGGGAGCAATCCTGCAACCGTGACAAAGTCTATGGGGCTGTCGGCCGACGCGCTGTTGTCATGGTTTTTGCATCGTCATCTGCCAATTTTTACACCGGGAGCAATCCGCGCCGTTTATCGGGACTCAGTCATCTGGACCATTTTATCATGACAGCCAACTTATCGCCACTTATCGGGACTGTGCAAAAACACATGCCAACCCCGACGCAGACGTCAACTAATCCTAACCCGCTGGCCGTTAGGTGCAAGCTTAAAACAAAACCCATGACAGCAATCGTAGAGGATAATATTTTTGGTTTCTATGCAAACTTTATATCTGGGGAGACCGAACAGGACAAAGTCAAGTCATATTTGTGGGGTGAAAATGGACTTAGAGAAACTTTGAAGCCTTTAAAATGGCAGAATTATGGATATGACTTTCACTTAATCCTATTTCAAATTTATGTAAAACCTATCCCATATCTAAGGAATGCTTTAAAAGAAATTGAAAGCTACAGACGCAATGAAAAGTCCATTGGAATCCCAATTATTATTGACGAAAATAATTTCTTTATCTTAAATGAGAAGGACAGACAAAAGTTCTTCCTGACAACAATTCAGATTAAGCTAAACCTGTTAAGAGAAAAAGTTAAAAGGAATAAACTTGACTTAGACATTGAAAAACTTAAAATCGATGTAGACAGATTACTTCACTAAAAAGGACAGTAAGCCTGCACCTAATAAATAGGAATATGAGCGGTGCGCAGCACCCAGCGAATATTACGTGTTGAACTACATCAACCGGGCCAGAGCCTATGTACTTAATGAAGGATTTGTATGATTTTGGTGAAAGCACCGAACCGTGTTCTTTGACATTTTGCAGGATTCCGGGACTTTTTAAACCGCTTTTTTATGGTTCTCGTCGGATGAACTCCTTAGTATAAAGCCATTTTGACTTCGCCCGGACATACCTTTCCCTATTGCGCACATAACGCATAACTTGATATGAGATTAGGCCTGGAGTGATTGTTGGATTTCAGAGAACCACACTGGCGATCTTATTCGTGGAAGTTCTCTTATGACAACCATTCTTCCTGCTTTGCACACCTGACACTTGCATGGATCTACCCCCGTAAGCCTTACGAACCTCTGCAGTCTGTTCTCCGGTGGTAACTTCTCCTTTATTAATTCATCAATGTTTGGTTTTTTCCTGTCAATAAACTGTAAGTCGAGATTACGCTTTGTGGTATGGTTATAAATACCATAACAACGGATCTTAACAAACCGCTTAGGAAGAATATGCAGGGTAAACCTTCGCAGGAACTCAACTCCATCGAGGGTAACCGGCTTTTTGATGGCCCTGTCGCGGTAATCTTTGGCGATGAAAGTAACCTTACCATCAGCAATGTTTAAAATGCGCTGGTTTGTAATAGCCACCCGGTGTGTATATTGCCCAAGATATTTTACAACGTGTTCAGCACTTGCCATCGAAGGTTCGCAATGTACCACCCACGGGCTTTTATATGCTGCCTGCACCCTGTCGTCAAAAAGGTTAAGCTCATTTTGCTTTCGCAGCGCACGTTTTAAACTATCGAGGAATTTACCTTTAAAGGCCGCACTAAGCTGATGAACAGGATAAAGGTACTGACCCGAATGACCGATTTCTTTCCACTGTCCATCCAGTGTATATCCGGCTGCCGGGACTATGCAGTGGATGTGAGGATGAAGCGACAAATTCTGCCCCCAGGAATGAAGTACTGCTACAGCCCCGGTTTCAGAACCATAATGCGAGTATCCGAATGAATAGAGAGTGTTCCAGACAGCAGCAAACAGAATGTCGTAATACATCCTCTGGTTATGCAAACAAACGGTGTTAAGCTGATGTGGCACTGTAAAAATAATGTGAAAGTGCTTAACAGGCAGCGTGTTTTGCATCAGGTCGTCGATCCAGAAGGCTTGTTTGGCCGACTGACACTTAGGGCAGTGCCTGTCGCCACAACTATTATAGCTATAACGAACCGTGCCACAGTTATCACAGACTTCTTCATGTCCCCCGAGTGAAGCAGTCCGGCAATCTGATATTTTGCCCAGAACCTTTAATTGCAGGGGAGTATACCTGGTTCCGGCAAGCAGAGCGTCGCCGAACAGGCTGACCACATCGGCCAGTTCAAACCTTGCACTCATTTTCAGATGAACCGGGTTTCTTTTTTTTCGGATAGTTGTAAAGTCTGTCCAGAGGGCTGTGAGGCTTTAGCAGCGGGCATTGTGCCACATGCAGATAAAGCATTGTTGTGGTAATGTCGGCATGACCCAGGAGTTCTTTAACGGTTACTATATTTAGTCCCTGTTCGAGCAGATGTGTGGCATAAGAGTGCCTGAGCGAATGAAGATTTACATCTTTTTTTATAGAGGTCTTTTTCAGGTTTTCGCGAATCACCCACGATAGTCCCTTGACGCTGTAGCGACCATCTGGTTCTTTACCATTAAACAACCACACATAAGGGTTTTCGGCCCTGAGATATTTTCTGAGTCCTAATGCCATGATTTCGCCAAGTGGAACAATTCGGTCTTTCTTGTATTTGCTCTGACGGATATGGATTGTTTTGCGATTAAAGTCAACATCTGAGATTTTCAGATTAATAACCTCCTGACTACGCAAACCGGCAGAATAGATCAATGTCAGCACAATACGCTGTTTAAGAAGGGTTGGGGCGGCAAAGAGTTCCCTCAGCTCCTGATAGTTAAGGATAACAGGAAGCTTTGTTTCTTTCTTCAGGGAAGGCAGTGCAATGGCGTTCTTGTTCATCCCCAGCAGACGGTAGTAGTAGCGAAGACCGTAGACCATGTGTTTAAAGCTGCTTCGTGATGGGGATTTTGGATCGCGTGCCAGGGCGGCAAGGTATTCGTTGATTTCTTCGGTGTCAATCTGCTCAGGCAGCTTTCCGAAGTGAATCACAAACATGGCGATGCGCAGGATGTAATTATTTAATGTACTTTTACTCTGTCCGCGCAGAGTAACCTGTTGCTCAAGTTTACGGACAACATTTTCAAATTCAGGAACAAGCATAATGGCCTGCTCGATCATAGTAAAACCCGATTTCTTTCTCATAATCAGAAATATTAAGTGAATAATTTTCTAATTAAGGAAAGAATCGGGTACTTTTAAAGAGCTATCCCGCGGAGGCGGGATTTAGTTCAACAAAGGCTAAATATAATGCGGGGTTCAGAGCGATTCGGATATTTGATCATCGCTGCATGTTTTCTGCTACCACGACAATTCCATCTCCCGCAAACCCGCACAATATTTAGCCTCATACCGTTATGGTTAATTCGATAGTTTCTGCACGTTGACAACTCTTAAAAAACTAACCATAACACAAAGCGAGGCTCAGATATCGTGACAAATCCTGCTCGCCACCGGGATTTGTAACCGTGACAAATTCGTAAAACTGGACAAATCCTGCCTATGTGCCGGGACTTGAAAGCTATAAAGCATTCTTTT
Source organism: Bacteroidota bacterium (assembly GCA_037127735.1). Lineage (GTDB taxonomy): Bacteria > Bacteroidota > Bacteroidia > Bacteroidales > VadinHA17 > LD21. The sequence goes on along the minus strand of JBAXXU010000072.1, from coordinate 16,983 downwards.
AACAGGACAGATTTGCTCATCAAACGGGACTTTTAGTGATGACAAATTTGTTCCGATTTGTGATTTCCAGTTCATTTTCCGGGATTTTTTATCTTTGAGGATTGATCGACGAATGATTGGTGTGATTTTTGCTGTGAATATATTAACACTAAACAAATTATCATGAAAAAAGTAGCTTTATTATTTATTCTTTCCCTAACGTTATTTTCATGCGAAAAGGATAAGAAATATCCCGAAAATCCAGATTGGTTAAATGAAAAGATTTCGCAAATGGAAACCCCAGCCTATTACGTTGGGACAATTGTATATGCATACGAATGGAATAAAGACTATTATTATTTAATCTCAATTGGTTTATCCTCATGTGGAATGTGTGAATTCTATGATTACCAAGGAGTAAAAGTTGAATGGACAGAAAAAAATACAGCTGATTTCCAAGAAAATGGAAAAAGGCTTAAAGTAATCTGGCAAAGAGATATATAAATCAATTTAGGGTTTAATATCATATTCAAAAAGAGAGTTTTAAAATTTTGTGATAAATCTTACTAAATCCAGGAACTACTAATCTTGACAAGCTTAAAACACTGGGCGAACCGTAGCATTCTACCAAGATTTAGAACCTTGACAGATTCTTACTTTTTGACAGTTTTAACCTTATAACTAACCATAACTCAAAATCGAGGGTCTTTACCATGACAAATCCTGCTATTCCAAAGGGATTAGTAACCGTGACAAATTCGTAAAACTGGACTAATCCTGCCATTCTACGGGATTGGAAACCTTGACAGATTAGCGCCTTGTGAAAGTTTTAAGGTTAGACTAATCATTCCAGAAAAAAATGGCTTAACTTTCAGTAATATTGCCAGATATGAAAATACAAAAGACTTTGCACCTTCTGATCTTAACAGTATTACTTACAACCGGATTAATAATTGTTGGCTGTCAGAAAGATACTGAACCGTACGTTTTCCCTGATCCGAGTACTCTTCCACCAGGACTAAAAGGAACATGGCTTGAAACTACATTAAGAATTGACACTATTATTTTCTATAACAGTGAGTATACAGGTCTTTTATATTTAAAGAATAATTTTAATAATATGAACTTTATTGGGATCTATGAATACCAGATTTTAGGAGATAGTATAAAAATTAGTGATCCAACTTCTTCTTCATCGGAAATAGCGTATGGTCTGAATTTCTATTTCAATTTTGATGAGCCAAATCTGACTTTAACTGTAGCAAATTTTACAGGTAGACTTAGCGTAAAAAATCCAACCCTGATTTTTAGAAAAATAAAATAAAAACTTATCATAAAAAGCATCAATACCATGAAAAGGCTTCTAATAATAATAATTCCTATTTTCTTAAGTTCGTGCAAAGAGGATAATCTCATTAATTCAGAGTTGAGATTAAAGACAGGAATATATGAAGGCTCTTTTCATTATGATACCCTTATGCTTTGGGAATCATTTGGGATTATGGATTTTTACTTTGAGGAATATGCCTCAGGAGGTGTTATATATCAAAAATATCCAAATTGTGCCTTGACTAAAGGGACATACAAATTAAGTGAGGGTACAATTTCTTTCCTCGATATTAAAATCGCTCAACCCCCTAATGGAAAAATTACTGACCATCAAAATGAGTCACTTTTGATCGGAGAGTATACTATCGAAAGTGTTTCAGATTCCACAATAAGTTTTTGGAAAAATTCTACAAAAGGTAGGCAGGAGTATCATTTAAAACTATTTGGCGCAAAGTAATTGACCAGAAAAATTTTACTGCTAATCATATCAAAAGCGATGTTCAGATATCGTGACAAATTCTGCTTCGCTCCCGGGATTTGAACTCGTTACAAATTCGTTAAACTGGACTAATCCTACCATTCTACCCAGATAGGAAACCTTGACAGATTCGCGCTTTGTGACAGTTTTAACCTCATAACTAACCATAATAAAGAGGACTTCATGTGGCATGCAATGCCCAGCATGAAGTCTCACGTTGCTCTAAATCCGGTCACCTGACCTTTTTCTATGCACTTACCGCCGTAATTTGTGTTCCATTAGCAACCTGATTTCAGGCCAGGTTGGTGGTTTTTGGGTTTTCTGTTGGTGTTGTCTTTACATTTTCATTGATTTATTTCTTTTCAATCAGCTGGTTTTACTCGTTTTAGTGTGTTTTTCTTACTTTTTGGACATACTCTTCCCTTCCCGGCAAAGCGGGTAGTTTAAAACAACCATAATCAGCACGATAATATCCTTGTTCCATACAGCACATTTGTCGGGGCACGGATCTTTGGCAATAATTCAATCGTATGCATAAACCCTGCTTTACAAACCGGACAGAGGTGGGAGTCAAACCCGGTAAGTCGTACAATGCGTTCCTGTCTGGTTTCTTTGACTTTTGTTTCCGGCTTTTTTGCCAGCAACGATTTAACCCTCTCTTTTTGCTTGCTGCTAAGGATGCCGTAATACCTGATCTTAACAAACCGCCTTGGAAGAATATGCATGCAGAACCGTCGCAGGAACTCAACCCCTGATAATGTTGTTGGTTTTACCCTGCTTTCATCTTTGTAGTCCTTATAAAAGAAAGTGACGTCTGAACAGGAGATATTTTTAATACGGTGATTACTGATAGCTACCCGATGGGAATACTGCCCCAGATACTTAACAATTTGCTGAGCATTGCCAAAGGGAGGTTTGCAATACACCACCCATGGCTTTCTCCAGACATCATCGAGCAGAGTGTGATACCTCGGCAATTGATTGCTTTGCCTGAGCTGGAGTTTAAGTTTTTTGAGCAGAACACTCCGGAATGTCGGACTAAGCATTAGCACCGGATAAAGATATTTGCCATTTTTAGTAATACGTTTTAAGTTTCCCGCTATTGTCAACCCGGCAGAGGGAACGATACAATGGATATGAGGATGGAGACTCAGGTTTTGTCCCCAGGTATGTAACACACAGATAGCACCACTTTCTACACCGTATTTTGTGTATCCAAATTGCTGCAATACATTCCATACACACTCAAACAATGATTTATAAAACAGCTTGCTGTCGAGTAAACAGATCTGGTTTAATTCTTCAGGAACTGTAAAGACTATATGGAAGTATTTACAATCGAGGGCATCATTCATCCGGTCCTCTACCCAAAGGGCCTGTTTGGCACCCTGACATTTAGGGCAATGACGGTTACCGCAGCTGTTATAACTTATCCTCTGCTCACCGCAGCAGTCGCAATATTCTATGTGTCCACCAAGGGCCGATGTACGGCATTTCTGAAGGGCATCGAGAGTACGTACCATAAAACTGTTGGGATGGCACCTCTCCATAAATTGCTGTCCAAACCGAACTACGATTTGGGAAACTTCGAACTCAGTACGTGGCACTATTTCTCGGGGTAGAGAGTATCCAGTGGACTATGTGCAGATGCAATGGGGCATTGGGCTACATGGAGATAAATCATTGTTGTCTCTATTTTGGCATGGCCCAATAATTTCTTGATAAGTAAAATATTTACTCCGTCTTCGAGCAAATGGGTTGCATAACTATGACGAAGGGTATGAAGAGAAACTTCTTTTATAATACCAGCCTTTTTCAGAGCCTCCCGCATTACCCAGTTCAATCCTTTGCTACTGTAACAGCCATCTGAACCCCTTCCGTTAAAAAGCCAGATGTGAGGTTTTTCTACTGCGAGATACTTCTTCAATCCCTTTGCAATGAAATCAGACAGTGGTACAATACGATCTTTCTTGTATTTGCTCTGACGGATGTGAATGGTTTTTCGTACAAAGCCTGTACTGAGCTTGTCGAAGTGTCAATATCGGATATTTTCATATTGCTGGCTTCCTGAGAACGTAGTCCGCCGGAATATATAAAAGCCAGAGCTATCCTGTGTTTTAGAAGTGTTGGTGCTTTAAAGAGCCGGCGTAGTTCCTCGCGGTTCAATATTACCGGTAGTTTTGCTTCCTTTTTCAGGGATGGCAGGTTAATGGCCCTTTTGGTTTGTCCTATATGGCGATAATAGTAACGCAGACCATAGATAGCATGTTTGAAACTGCTTCGTGAAGGAGATTTTGGACTCAGAGCAAGGGCAGTGAGGTAGCCGTTGATATCATCTTCAGAGAGATCTTCAGGGAGCTTGTTAAATTCAAGGCTGATAAGGGCTATCTGCCTGATATAGTTTTCGAGAGTACTCTGACTCTGACCCCGAAGAATAGTCTGTTGTTGAAGGGTATTATACACTTTCTGGAAGCCATCAATAGTTTGGATAGCTCGTTCAACAGTAGTAAATTCGCTTTTTTTTCTCATGATACTGGACGCTAAAATTATTGGACGTAGTTTTATAAGGAGCACATTCTCCCGTTCAGTATCATTTTACGATTTTTATATTGATTATAGCTATCCCGACCCTTTTTTGGGTTGGGATTTAGTGCAACACGGACGGTTTAATTAATTGCCTTTTGCAACCCGGACTACTTCTTGATCAGCCCCCAAAGTCTATGCGAGCAAATTCATTTCAACTTATCAAATTTTGTTGCACCCGGACAGTTCCTGCTGCCGAGACAAAGTCAATAGGGTTGCAAGCCTCCCCTCGAGTTGTCATGGTTTTTGCACGCCACCTCGACAATTTTATCGTGACACGGAAATCCTGCTCACTTATCGGGACCACTCCATCTGGACAATTTTATCTTGACACCAAACCTTCGTCCACCTATCGGGACTTTGCAAAAACACATGCCAACCCTGACACGGACGGCAACTAATCAAACCGCCGGGCCGTTAGGTGGCATAGCGCGTGGCCGTGACAGGGTCTAACTTTGCGAGTTTACCATGACAATAATATTTTGGTTTTTTATTGAGCCTTGATTCACTACTTATCAAATTCCTGCTTTACGTGACAAACTTCAGTCACTTATTGGGACTCAGTCATCTGGACAATTTTTGCTTGACAAACCGGTATGCCACCTTGACACAAAAATCTGACTATCGTGACTAGTGGCAAACCTCTAGTCCTAATCATCTGCCAGGACTTTAAATTGCTACGTCACAGAAAAGCAAATTTTTTAGACAACAACAACTTGATCAAGTATATTTAATTTAGGTTCAATTTCCAATATTAGCAGGGACATGATTTATGCTATTTGGAGACGATCCCATCAAACGATAAAAACTCCAAAGCCATTAAATTCAGTAGAGTAAATCACAGCTAAGTCTCACAAAATGCGGCTTTTGTGAATGATTAAAAATATATTTGACTTATATAGTGTTTATCTCGTAACTTTGTTAAAGATCATTGTCAATGTAACCAATTTATATGTTAAATCTTAACTACTTTAAGTTATGAAGAATTCTATTAGATTTAAATTACTAATTCCAATTTTATTATTTGTAGTAATATGGGAAAGTGCCTTTGCCCAGTATTCGGAAAAAACCTGGGATTATCCAATAAAACCTGGATCAAAAGAATGGTTATCTAAATCTGATTTCATTGAAAGGTTAAGTCTCCTAAATATTCCAGACGACACAATAAAATCAATGAGTACCGATAAATTATTGAATACCTGTCTTGAGTATCCTTATTTCGGATTAATATTTACTCGTAATTCATTACAACAAGGTTATGAATTTATAAAAAATAACTTTAATGGATTTCGAGAATTAGAAAATCGTCGTGATGCTGGACATCTAATCTTAAAAAAATATGAGAATATGGATCCTGCAGGTGTTTCAGATCAGTCTTCCCATTTAAAAGCCAGTCAATATATGGCACAGTTTACTTTTATTGAGATCCTATTGGCTCAAGATTCAATCTTGTTCAAACTAAATGATGAAACTAAAAATGAAATACTTAATACAACATTAGAAAAGTTCAATCAGAAAGCTACCAAACATAATTATGGGATTGTAGGACTGTCCACAACAGCATTAATAATAGCTAAGATTATAGATAAGTATGATGATAATAATTTAGAACTTAACTTAAAGGAGAAATCTTCTATCAAAGAATTTACCAAAAGTTGTATTGTTGAGGATTCTGAATTTTTTAAACTTATTCTTAAAACCTCAGAAAAATATTTAAAATAATGAAGATTCTTGAAAATTCATTTCTATTGATCATTTGGTCCTTATTGCTTTTTTCATGTAAACATGAAAGTGCATGTTCCTGTTTTGAAGATAGCGTTTACCTGTATCCGAATTATATATGCCCAGGTACTAGTAATGTGAATTGCTGGGAAGAAAGAATTAAATCATTGCAATTACCTGATCAATATTTAGAATGTAGTTCTACTGATAGCCTGACAACAACTTGTTTCAATTATCCCTTGATCGGGATTATTTGGTTATACAGTTCAATACAGGAAGGATTCGATCATGTTGAACTAAATTTTAACGGATTCACGGAATTATTCTATAGGAATGATAAAAACAGAGTATTTATCAAAGTATATCAAGATATTGATCCATTAAGGGTGACCAATTTTGAGGATCCAATTGAAAGGGGTCAGTACATGTCATACATTACATTTGTTGAAATAACTTTATCCCAATACGATGTTGTAAATTTTCTAACGATCGAAGAAACCAAATCATTATTGGAGATTGCCTTAAAAAAATATAGTGATAAAGCCAGCGTACAAAGTTATTCCTGGGTAGGAGCAATGAGTACAGTCGGGTTATTAGGCAGGATTCTTTGTTCACACAATTACAAACCTTTTATGGATAGACTAACAACAATACCAGATCTTAATAAATTTATTAATTCCTGTGATTTCACGGGAATTAATAATGTTGATATCATTATTCAAACAATTATTTCTGACTCAGAGAATTATTTAAACGAAATAAAAAAATAAAGATTATGGACCCAAAAATTAGGATCAAAATAATACAACTTGTATTGCTATTCTCATTATTCGGAATTGTAACTGAAACATTCTCACAGCCAATACCTCCAGGTGGACAGAATTTTGGGACATCAGCACCAATAACAATATATACTCCAAAAAACGAGCTTATAAATGCTGCAACATATACTGATGTGTCAGAATGGGTAACATATTGGGAAAACTTGGGGGCTTATTGGATTTCTCAGAATCATTGGGATGCGACCAGAGAAGGTCCAGCAACTCATGAATATAATTGTCACAGCTATGCATGGCATGTTTCAGAAAACGGCACTCACTGTTGGATTAATACTCCTGAACTTCCTAAATATTGGACTGGACAACAATCATATATTCAAGTTTATACAAATGCAAATGGAAGAAAAGTAAGATTTACAAATGATGATCATTCAGCTATTACAACCTCTTCTTCCGGCTATTTAAGATCAAAGTGGGGCTATTTACCATTATATAAACATCTTGTAAGTGATTGTCCATATATTTCAACAGGTCTAACATACTATGAGCTTAATCCAAACATGACTGGGAGTTCATCCCTATTATGCGCTGGTGTTCAGAGACCATATAATACAAATATTACAAATATGCCAGGTGCCTCACTTTCATGGACTCCCGGACCATATATAAGCTATGTTGGATCTGGTACTCCTCAATTTACTATTACAGGAATAGGTAACGGTAATAGCAATGTTAGTTTGCAGATTAATACCCCATCTGGTTTTATCTGGTTAAATACTATAAATTTCTATGTGGGGAAACCAGTATTGTCAAACCAAAAAGTGGATGGTTATAATTATTATACTGGATATCAGATATGCCCAGGGAATCATTGGTTAGCCGTAACGGTTACTGGAGAAGGTGCTAGTTATGCAGCATGGACAGTACCTCCCGGCATTGTTTATTCGGTTGGTTATAATCAATTGAATTTTACTTTTCCGTCGAATCGGTCAAGTATTTCAATTACAGCTACTTCTAATAACGGCTGTGGGACTACATCTAACACTAGTTTTTATTTGACAAAAAAGACATACGGATGTTCTTTTGGCATGATCTTATCTCCTAATCCTGCCTCGGATTACGTCACTGTGATTATTGAACAGGAAAATTTAGGAAGTAATACTGCAGATACGACTAATATTTCTTTAATTTCAGAAAATGTCTATGATGGAACTTCAGAAAATCATAAAATAAAGATTTATAACAGTCAAAGTTCATTAGTTACATCCCTTTCAAGAGGCGGAAATAAGTTTGATATTCCGTTACATAATTTAAACGATGGATTATATATTATCGAAGTAACGGATGGTTTAAACATATACAGACAGCAATTAATTGTAAAACGTAATTGACTTAAGAAATAAATGAATCCTTCCATTTTTTTTAGTATGACTATCGATAATGATTAACACAATTTATTTAATATGGGATCAAGGTAAACTAAATCAATGTAGATAAATAAAATTGCTACGACCACCTAACACGGACGGTTGGGGTAATAAACTTGTCACAATTTTTGCGCGCCACCTTGACAGTTTTATCGTGACACATAACTTTCGTCCATCTACCGGGACTCAGTCACCTACCACTTTTATCTTGACAAGCAAACCTCATCCACCTACCGGGACTCAGCAATCAGGACAATTTCTTTATGACATTACAACTCCTGCTCATTTACCAAGACTTAAAAGCTACGCCACCTAACGATTAAAATTTAAAATCTCATCCAAATTAAAAAAATACAATAATCTCATTATCTCAATTACAACAATTTGACAATATTAGATACTCCATAAAATTAAAAGAGGCGCTTCCTTTGAACTCAAGCCAATGAAAAAAGCCACATTAAATTTTATTTTTCTGATCAAAACAATATAAAAATTGTTGATAAACTGAAATTCAAACAGTCTTACTTTTAGTTAACTTTGAAGAATTGAAAATTTTAAATGACGAATTATTTAGATCATATAAATAATATTCTGAGACCAAAGATAACCGAACAAGAAGTTGTCCTTGATTTATTTGCTGGCTGTGGAGGCTTATCCTTAGGTTTTGAAGCAGCAGGTTATAAAACTATTGGGTATGAAATGGACCAAGCGGCATCTGATACCTACAATAAAAATTTAACAGGTGAGTGTTTTCCAATAAAACTTGAACTTGGCTTTGACTATCCTCATGCTGAGATAGTTATCGGAGGACCACCTTGCCAACCTTTTAGTGTAGGTGGTCATCAAAAAGGAATGGAGGATGCTAGAGATGGTTTCCCAATTTTTATCGACGCTATTAAAAAATTGCAGCCAAAAGTTTTTATGTTTGAAAATGTTCGTGGACTCCTTTACACAAATAAATGGTACTTTAGCCTAGTTCTTATTGAACTTAGAAAATTAGGATATCTAATTGACTTTAAGTTACTAAATGCGGTTAATTATGGTGTCCCTCAAAATCGTGAACGACTATTTGTTATTGGGCATAGAGCAAAATTTAACTTTCCAAAACCAATTCATAATAAAGTAACCGTTGGCGAAGCTATTGGAGATATAATGTACACAACCCCTCCAGAAAGCAAATATTTCACAGTTTCAATGGATACTTATGTTGCAAAGTATGAAAAGGCATCTTCTTGTATAAATCCGAGAGATTTATATGAGGACAAACCTGCACGTACATTGACTTGTAGAAATTTAGCGGGGGCAACTGGTGATATGCAACGAGTTAGGCTGAAAGATGGGAGACGTCGAAGGCTACTACATAAAGAGGCTGCAAGACTTCAAAGCTTCCCAGATTGGTTTGATTTCTCTGGAAATGAAACACAACGATTTAATCAAATAGGGAATGCTGTTCCTCCACTTTTAGCTTACAAATTAGCTTTGGCCCTCAAAGAGTGTTACCAAATGGACGAACTTTATTCATTTGAAAACATTCTTGAAAAAAACATTCAGCCAAATCAGGTACTTACCCTCTTTTAAAATGAAGAACTACATAACTAAAAGCACTAAGAAAAAATCAGTTCAAAAAATTCTAAATGAGGCTCTTAATATTTTAGATAATATAGGAATCCCACTTGAACTTAAAACTGAGCGAGGGTTGGAGAAAATGGCTATGAGTTTTCTTGCTTTACTGGATGTAAAGAAAGATTGGACTAATGCAAAGTGTGTTGATGATAATTATGGCCTCTCCTCAAAAGAAATAATTAAATACTTTAATAAAAATTTTGAAGGCAAGACAAGTGTCGGATCCTATGATGACGTCCCTCGAGATTATATTAAACTTCTACTGGTTGCTGATTTTGTAACCCGAAGCGGTATTAATCCAAAACAAAATTACAATAGTCCAACTCGGAAATACACTGTTCCTAGATTTGTAAAGGATTTAGTTATTCATTACAAAACAGATAATTGGGAAGAAAAATTAAAAGAATTCAATACCAATAAACCCCTACTACGAGAAGAAATAAAACGACTCCGTAATTTAAACATGCTTCCTGTAAAGATTGATGGGAAAGAATTACATTTTAGTGCAGGAGCGCATAATGAGTTACAAAAACAAATTATTGAAGGCTTCCTCCCACGATTCGGAGCAAAATGTAAGGTCCTATATGTTGGGGATGGAGCAAATAAGTCTCTTCTAAAAATCGAGGCCGATTTAAAAGAACTTAAATTTTTTGATATCTCGCATGGGATGCTTCCCGATATTGTTGCTTATAGCTCTGAAAAAAATTGGCTTTTTCTTATTGAAGCCTTCTTCACGACAGGAACTATCAGTGAAATTCGCATGAAAGAATTGAAAAAGAACCTAGCGAATTGTACTGCCGAAATAATATTTGTTACTACTTTTCGATCAAGGGAAGAATTTCGGAAACAAATGGGAGACAACGACATTGCATGGGAATCTGAAGTATGGACTGCGGATAACCCAGATCATATGGTTCATTTTAATGGACATAAATTTTTAGGGGGGTATTAATACTTTTTGTAGGTCCTTTACAATTCCTTCAGAGCCCAAATTCTGCTAAAAAAATTGCTACGACCACCTAACAAGCGGTTATAAGCAAAAAGCTTGTCACAATTTTTGCTCGCCACCTTGACTGTTTAATCGTGACATGAAACTTATCGTCCGTTTACCAGCTTCGTAAAACCGGCTCTGGACAGGTCCTTCAACCGAGACAGTTTAATCATTCGCCGTTACTGGCAAAAATTGCGCCATGGTGTCTTGCCCACCGGGACAGTTTTGTGGCTAAAGTACCAGGACTCTTAACGGCGGTCTGCGCCACCAACGCTTTCTGCTCATACCCGCTGGCCGTTAGGTTTCATTGGCAGTGCGAAAGACCGACTATCTACTTTTAAGACAAATTATCTTGACACTAAGTTTTCGTCCATCTATCAGGACTTCGCCATCTACAAGTTTTATCTTGACGAGTCCGGCTTGCCCCGACGCCCACTTGCCATTGCATAGCAAGCCTGCTTTAGTGCCGTTTACCGGGACTTAAAGCCAACGAAACCTAACGGCGTCGAGAGGGTTTATACCTTGACTATCAGCTTTCAAGCCACTAGACTAATATTGCTGAGAGAACTCAGACTACCGGGACAGATGACTTTTGAGACAATATCTCATTCGGACAAAAAAAATTGCAGCGAAAACCTAACAAGCAAGATTTTTTGACCGAGACAGTACCAATCCATTTATAAGGATTTATTATCTGGACAAATTTCTTATGACGAGTCCTTAATCGAATAATAGTTGGTTTTCTGAAATTTCCTATCTTTGCAATACATATTTGAAGCCATGACAGCTATACAATTAAAGACATTATTAATTCACAGGATATCGGAAATTAACGATGTTACTTTTCTCAAAGCATTAAAAACAATTCTTGACTCTAAAACTGAAAGTGGAGTGATCCAATTGACTCAAGAACAACTTGATGATATAGTCGCTTCAAAAAAAGAAATAGAACAGGGATTATTCATCGAAAACAATGCTTTTGAAAAAGAAGTCAAACAATGGCTAAACGCAAAATAGTCTGGTCAAATAGAGCCAAGATTAGACTCTATACCATTCTTGATTTCTACATTGTAAGAAATAAGAGTAAAGTCTATTCAATCAAACTTCAAAAACTAATTTCTAAAGAGGTCAACCTTCTTTTAAAACAACCCGATCTTGGATTAAAAACGTCCGAGGATTCAACACGGGGACTAATTATTGAGAATTACATTGTCTACTATGAGATTACTGATGATAAGATCATTATTCATACAATTTGGGATAGTAGACAAAATCCTGACAATAAGATAATTAAATAACATCATTAACAATAATAAGTGGTTTTATACCTTGACAATCAGATTTCTGGCCACTAAGACTAATATTGGCGAGAGAACTCAGACAACCGGGACAAATGACTTTTAAGACAATATTTCACCCCGACAAAAAAAACTGCAACGAAAACCTAACAAGCGGGTATGAGCAAAAAGACTTGTCACAATTTTTGCATTACACCAAGACAGTTTTATCGTGACACAAAGCTTATCGTCTGTTTACCAGTTCCGTAATTCCGGCTCTGGACAGTTCCTTCAACCGAGACAGTTATATCTTTCGCCGCGACTTGCAAAAATTGCGCCATGGTGGCTTGCCCGCCGGGACAATTTTCTGGCTAAAGTACCGGGACTCGTAACGGCGGGCTGCGCCACCAACGCTTTCTGCTCATACCCGCTGGCCGTTATGTTTAAGATTTTCGTCATAATACCGTGATAGCCAACGCGCAAGCAAGAGTTTGGCAGCCTGCTACCTCGACGGCCTCAGCAGCTGCCAAACACATGCTTTTTTGCCTACCCAGACTCCGCCATCTTGTTAGTTTTATCTAAATATGACAACTTCCACCTAGTAATTGAGAGAACAAATTTAGAATGATTATAAATTAGCCTAAAATTCAAAAATAAATAAGATTTTCGTGTCACAAAATGGTATTTTAGAACATGTAGTTATGTAAATGTGTAAAGATTCCGTGCTATTCTCATTATTTGAAAAAAATGAGTAAAATTATTATTTCAACTTTTTGTTTTCTCAATTTCTGTTTCTCACTGGCAGCACAGAAACATACCATTTTTGGCACCATCAGCGATTTGGAGAACGGCGAACACTTAATTTGGGCCACCATCTCAATAAAGGACAAAAATATTGGTGTTCTTTCAAATAATTACGGTTTTTATTCGCTTACTATCCCTCAAGGAATTTACAATATCAACTTTTCATTTATAGGCTATAAAACTATTACTTATCGAATTGATCTTTCGGACGACACAACTATTAATGTTGGATTAGAGTCTGAAATAACTTCACTTAATGAAGTGATTATCGAGGCTAAAAATAGTAACAATATCTTTATCAACCAGATGGGTAGTCACACATTAAATTTAAATACAATAAAACTTACTCCTTCCGCAGTTGGTGAAATTGATCTGATAAAAAATCTACAATTACTTCCTGGGATTCAAACAGCAAATGAAGGTACTACAAATTTATCTGTAAGAGGAGGATCATTCGATCAAAACTTATTTCTACTTGATGATGCACCTATCTATAATCCATCACATGCTTTAGGCTTCTTTTCAACTTTTAATCCAGACGCAATTAGCAGCATAAAAATCTATAAGACTGCATTTCCTGCCCAGTATGGAGGAAGATTATCATCAATAATTGATATCAGAATGAAAGAAGGGAACAATCAAAAATTAACCGGTAATGGTGGCATGGGATTAATTGCCAGCAGATTATCCTTGGAAGGACCTATTAAAAAAGATCAGGCTTCTTTTATTATCAGCGGAAGATACAGTTATGCCGGATTAACTGCTAATTCCTTGGGATCATTGGGGCAGGAAATTGGCATACGCAGTTTGCGTGATTTTGATAATCATAACGAAATTAACTTTTATGATATAAATGCAAAAGTCAACTACAAAATAAATAATAATCACTTTTACCTTTCATCTTATGCAGGGAGGGATCATTTTTTCTACTACTCAATAGACAAAAACAGTAGCATGGATTGGGGGAATCAAACTGCCACTGCAAGATGGAATCATATATTCAACTCCAGAGTTTTTTCAAACACGATGATTGTATATAGCAGATATGATTATTCGTATATTCTCAAAGATGACGCAAGAAAATTTAAATGGTCATCTAACTTGCAGGAAGTTGATCTTAAAGCAGATTTTGACTATTTTGTTAATCCTTCAAATCATCTAAAATATGGCATTTCACTGGAAAATCATACTTACTTCCCCGGCAAAATAGAGCCTCGCGATTCTACCTCATTAACTAAACCTTTCAAACTTAACAGACAAAAATCATTTGAAAGCACTATTTACATTTCAAACGAACAAAAAATCAGTGACAAAATTAGGCTGAGTTATGGTTTGAGATATTCAATGTTTTTTTTGTTAGGAGAAAGCACAGTTTATTCTTATTCCCCTGAATTGGCAGTAATTGATTCGATCCACTATGGAAACAATGAATTGGTAAAATATTATCACGGATTAGAACCCAGACTTGATTTAAGATATTTAATTGATAATAATAACTCCATCAAGATATCATACACTTATGTTAAGCAATATCAACACTTATTAAGTAATTCATCAGTTGGACTTCCGACCGATGTTTGGCTTCCTGTAAACAAATATATCAAGCCACAATATTCAAACCAGTATTCTATTGGATATTATAGGTCTTTCTCGGATAATAAATATGAAGTTTCTACTGAGTTTTATTTCAGAAAAATAGGAAATTTAATAGATTATAGAGATAATGCTGACTTATTCTTAAATCCTCATGTTGAGATACAGGTATTGAAAGGGGAAGGCCGGTCATATGGTGCTGAATTCTATATAGAAAAGAAATACGGCAAAATTACAGGTTGGATCAGTTATACTCTCTCCAAAACCACAAAGCAGATAAATGGGATCAATAATAATAACCCCTATCCGGCGACCTATGACAAACGACATAATCTCTCGGTGGTTTTAATTTATAAATTATCCAAAGCATGGGATATAGGATCAACCTTTAAATACACATCAGGAGGATATATTACAATACCGGAGGGATCATTCCTCTATTATGGAGCATCATTCAACTATTACACAACACGTAACGGGTATAAATTACCACCTTATCACAGGCTTGATATATCATTTACTTATAAAAACCCTAAAAAGCAATTAAAAAGGAGGAAACCAGAGTGGAATTTTGGAGTTTATAACCTATATGGTCGTAAGAACATATTCTCGCTATTTATCAGACAGGATGATTATAATTTTGATACCTCAAGAGCATATAAAATGTATCTGTATGGGATAACCCCCTATTTAACATACAATTTCAGATTTTGAAATGAGAAAATTAATTGTTCTATACCTTTTATTAATGTTATTTTCAGGTTGTGTTGAAGACTACGACCTTTATCGTGATGAAATTGTCCCAAGGTTGGTTGTTGAAGGCTTAATTACAAACAAACCAGGGCCATACTATATACGTCTTACAAAAAGTCAAACCGGAAGTTTTAAAGAACCTGATTATGGTTATACTGATGCTGCTATTGCTGTTAAAGATGCTCAAATTATTATCTCAGATAATATAAACCAAATTGACACTTTAATCCCTGTTGATGTTAATTTGAATGAATATACTTTAGATCGGTATGGATACTATAAACTGCTTTATGATAGTATCGGAAATATAATTGATACCTTATTCTTAAAGGATCCTCCGGCATTCAATTACACTAGAGGATTTTATAAAACAAAGCATTTGATTGGCATACCCGGGCGGACTTATTTCCTAAAAATCAGTTCAGAAGGTAAAAAATATGAAGCAAGTGCATATATGCCACCTGTTCCTGATATTGATTCACTAAAATACGAAAAAAAGATTTCAGAAAAGGATGGTCAAGCATACTATATACCACTACTTTTCTTTGATGAACCTCAAGAGACTTTGAATTATTATTTAATTCAACTTATGGATGAAATAAGTGCCAGAAGTGTCTCTTCAAATACGCTTTGGCAGTTTTCTGTACTTTCAGACGAAAACTTACAACCTTATGTAAGAGGTCTAAATATTAGTCTAGGAGAAACACCTAGAGGAATTATTTACCCAATTTATCATGAGGGAGATTCTATTTATGTTGCCTTTTCTTCTTTGACAAAGGAAGCTTTTGATTTTTATAAGGCTCTTCTTGCGCAGTTTTATAATGACGGTGGGGCGTATCAACCTTCTCCTGGATCTCCTCCAACAAATATAAATAATGGAGCACTTGGATGCTTCCGTGCATCATCAGTTACTGAAAAGAGAACAAAAATTAAATAAAGATATTAATCAATAAATACTCTGTATATGGGAAAAAACCGATTCTTAGTAATTTTAGTTTAAGTGTGTAAAATGATACGACCATCATTTTATATCTGGAGTTACTTACTTATGGCGAAAAAAGTGAGGCTTAATTAATTTGATTACCAACGGTGAGATAACTGTTAGAGTCTCAATAAATTTGTAATTACAAATAATTAGCCAAACCAATACAAATTAATCTTTAAAACTATGAAAAAAAAATTACAGATTTTATTCAGTAGCTTAGTTTTATTTTTGTTATTACTCGTCGGATGCAATAAGGACTCTGAATTACATGACTCCTATTATGCTGAATTACAATCAGATGAACTATTGAAAATAGAAACAATTTATAAGGAGGGTGATGTTAAGATTGAAGGAGTTAATGCAATAAAAACTTTAGAGACCGATGCTAGTCAAGCGTATAAAGACAAAGTAAACGCTGAACTTGAAGCTAGCTACTCCAAACAAGTTTCTTACGTGAAGAACGGTGGGAATCTAGTTGCTGTTTTCGAATATGCTTCATGTGGTAGCTACTCGAGAATACATATCAATATGGATGCTGAAGATGGTGACGGTTCATACTATCAGGGCTTCACTGGGAACAGCTATGTAACATATCCATATTATAATGTTAATGGTTAGTAAAGGAATTTATTTGAAAAAAAGCAAAAAAAAATAATAGAA
>JBAXXU010000071.1:0-22494 GCA_037127735.1 Bacteroidota bacterium | reverse complement strand
CAATATGCGAGGAAATACTTATTTTTGGGGAACGAAGTCAGGAGTTCTGAATATACTGAGGAACTGTTGTCGCAACTTCTGCATAGGAACCCCGAACTTTAGCAAAAGTGATGAAGCTAGGAAGATTTAAAACCTCGTTCAATACAAGGGACGCCCCCACAGATGGATAAAAATAAGATAAATTTGATGTAAATGCTAAACTTGATGACCAATCGTTTCTTCCTGTTGCGCTTATGAATAGCCAATCATTATAGGATAGGTTTAAGCTCCCGAAAACCGATTGACTCTGGCTATGACTTGTACCAGACGATATATAACCGGAAACAGAAGGCCTTACATTTTGTGCAAGAAATATATTAGAGATATAAAGACCTAATCCCTGTCCAATACCTTTTGTAGCAGAATTATTATCAACAATACTGGCACCTAATAACCCATCTAATCTGAACAACGAGGTAGATGGTATTTTGAAATTTGCAATTGCATCTCCATATTTATGTGTGTATATTTGTTGGTTTCCAGTAAATGCACCGTTAGAACCTACTACATTAACAGGATTAGTGCCGGAAAATAAATTGATTTGATAAGAGTCTAAAGTACGGTCAATATTGCCCCGTACCTGAAAATTAAGCCAACTGGTGAAATCATATTTCATGCTTGCATTAATAATTAAGCGGTCGCGGGTAGAATAATTCGGATCTTTATGAAGTAACCACCATGGATTTGACTGAAGATCTTCACTTGTAATCCAATTTTGCCTAAGAAGACCATTTCTATCAGGATTCGGTAAACCATATTCATTCTTATATGGAGTAATGTCTTCACCTACGGGAAATAAATAAAGACCAGTAATAGGATTAAGAAAAAGCCCCATGCTAGGGGTGTTATCTATCCTTTGTTTAATGTAATTGGTATTTACATCTACTGTCAACTTATTATTAAAAAAATGACCGGTTTCTCTAAAAGTAAAGTTATTACGCTTTAATTTATTAGTGGGTATAACGCCGTCTGTAGTGGTGTTGGCATAAGAAAAATAAGTTTGAGCCACCGTTGAGCCTGAAGAAAGGTTAAATGAGTTAGTAATATTTTGCCCATGTTGATAAAACTCAGATAAATTATTTTTCTCTTGAGGAGTCGTTAATTCTGCTCCCCAACTTTGGTTACCATTGGTTGTTACACCATATTTATTCTGAAACTTGGGCTTATAGGAAATCGCATTAATAGTATAAGATGATGAAAAATTAATCTTAGGTGCGCCTATCTTACCTTTCTTGCTAGTAATTATTACGACCCCATTTGCAGCTGAACTACCATAGAGTGCAGAACCTGCTGCTCCCTGCAACACACTGATGCTTTCAATATCATCAGGGTTCAAATTTGAGATACCATCACCACCATCCGGCCCCCCCACAAAAGAAGAATTTGGCTGCCCATTTGCATTAGAAATATTAGACATTGGTATACCATCTATCACATACAATGGTTGATTGCTTCCGGAAATATTTTTGTTGCCTCGCAAAATTACTTTTACTGATCCACCAACACCTGATGCGCTCGGAGAAATAATCATTCCGGGTACCTTTCCGCTTAACGAATTCATCAGGTTGTCGCTTTTAACATCCGTAAGTTCACTTCCTATCACGATCTTATTTGCATACACAAGTGATTTTTCCTTTCGTGTAATCCCTAAAGCTGTAACAACAACTTCATCAAGCCCAATAGCCGACTCAGACATAGTTACATTAATCCTGGTTAAGGTCCCGATAGGGATTTCCTGGGGTACCATCCCGACAAATGTGAAAGTCAGGCTTTTTGATCCCCGGGGAATGTCTATGCTGTATTTGCCTTCGATATCAGTAATCGCCCCCAGAGTTGTTCCGGTAACAACAACGTTTGCGCCGGGAAGTGGGGTACCGTCTTTCCCTGTAACTGTACCGGTGACTTTTTGTTGCTGTTGTTCAGTACCTGATGCAAATGACAGTAAGTTATTCTCTAGCGGATCAGTGGTTAATAAGATTTTCCTGTCAAAAACTATATAATTGACATCAGTTCCTTTAAATAATTCAGGAAGAATATCGGAAATAAGTTTATTTTCTTCCTGAATATCAACAACCCTGTTGACATCAATCTGTTTCTGGTTGAAGATAAAATAAAATTCACTCTGTCTTTCTATTTCATCCATCACCTGTTCAAGGCTTCTGTTCTTCATGTCAAGCGAAACCTTAGCTACCTGGGAATAGACAGGCGTAGCTAAAACAGATGAAACACAAGCCACGATAATAAGGAATGCAATTTTAAGTTCCATGATTAGTTTTTTTAGGGTTGGGTGCGAATGTACCCATAAATCAAAAATTTTTTTCATAACTTTGAAATGTTTTTAGTTAGGTTATTATTTAAACAGTAGCTTAGCAATTGATACAGGAAAGCGGTTCCATCGCTTTCCTGTTTTTGCTTGTAAAAGGTTGTCCCATAGGCAATTGTTTTTATAAAGTTTGTAATCAGATTATTTAGTTCTAAGCGTAATTATCACCTTCTTTTTTGCATAAGTCTCATCCGGTTTAATATCCCCGTTTATAATTCTGTAATCTACCGGCAAACTGCGTTTCAATAAACCCAAAACTTCTTCGAGACTCTCATCAATAAAGGTCGCGCGCAGCCTTAGATCATCATTAAAATTGCCTTTAACCTCAACATCAATATTATACCACCTTCCCAGCCTCCTGGCAATAACATCCAGCGGATCATTTCTGAACACCAGCTTCCCTTCTGTCCATGATAAATATTTTTTAGGTTGCACCATTCCTGTCGAAAAATCCCTGAGAGTTTTATTATATATAACAATATCATTGGGTTTCATTGTGTAGGATTTATTCATTTCCTTATCATTGAAAATTAATTTCCCTTCCTCAAGAACCACTTCGACATTCTTTTCATTTTCATAAGAGGCTATATTAAACCGGGTGCCTAAGACCTTAACAATAACATCATTTGTGTTAACTGTAAATGGTCTTTTTTTGTCCTTAGAAACATCAAAAAATGCTTCTCCGGTCAGAGTTATCTGGCGATCTGCATTAAAATTTCCATTATATTTCACACTCGAACTGCTGTTTAACCATCCGGTAGTACCGTCAGGCAGACTGAACTGCGCCCGTGTCCATGCCGGGGCTTTAATTTCAACCCAGGTCTCTTTTTTCAAACCAGTCTCTTTATAAGTTTGTATACCTATAAAGATTAAAAGGGGAAGGATTAATACACCTGCAACTCGTAATGTCCATTTAATAACATTATCAAACGGTCGTATTTTTTGTTCTGATAATCTGGTGTTTATATCATAATGAATCCTGTAAAGAATGTGATCAAGATTATTTATGTCCACATCATCTTCCGGCAATAGTTCGCCGAATTGTCTGTATAAAAAATGCCTTAAGTCATCCTCTTTACTATCATCACAAAAAACTTCATCAACATAAGACTTATCCTTATCAGAATACTTTCCTTTGAAAAAGCCTTCCAACTTTTCACTATCAAATTCAATCTCTGTCATATAATATTTCTTCTAATAAATCATTACTTAATATCCAAATATATGCTGAAATCTGATTCTGTCGAAAAAAAAAGCAGTTCTCCAATTAAGAAGAACCGCTTTTACCCCAATCAACTAACCATGACCTAAAAACTAACCTCAACCAATTTAAAGTATTTTGACAGACATAATTGTTTATATATTTAAGATTCCGTTTAGTCATAGAATTTATGTTCAATATACAGTAATATCCACTTCTGCCCTGTTACACCTATGCGCAAAAAGAAAAAAACAGAAAATAATCAGGAATCATATTGATAAGGTAATAAATTACCTGTATATTTGCTCATTATGTGGGAAAATAAACAGGTAAATAGGTTTATTAAGGATATTCTTCCATCCTCTGAAGAACGGACGTTGGTGCTGCTTACAGGAGCCCGCCAGACCGGAAAAACGACCTTGCTGAAGTTATCCTATCCATTACTTACTTATTTTAACCTTGATGCCATTGAGTACCGCGAGCAATTGTCGCGTGTCAGTACTTTCTCGTGGGGAAGAATTGTTACCACAAAAACCTGACAAGCAGTCTGATCAAGACCCCGAAACTATATTGGCTCGATAACGGCTTACTGCGACAACTTTCCGGTATGGGGTTTGATGTGATGAACGGGCAGTTATATGAAAATTACGTTGCTTCCGAAATGATAAAATATCTCAGATCTTTTCAAAAAACAGAAGCCTTAAGTTTTTATCGCACACTTTCCGGGATGGAGGTCGACTTTTGCCTTGAAACCGAAGGAGGGTTAATAGGTATAGAAGTAAAAAACAGGCAAACTATCGACAGGAGTGATTATTCATCCCTGAAACGGTTACAAGAGGCTTCACAGGAAAACTGGTTGTGCGGATTGTTAGTTTATCGTGGTAATCAGATCATTAAGCTTGATGAAAAATTGTGGGCAGTTCCTTCATGCAGACTTTTTTCGTGAGTGCCCTGTTGATTTATCATGAACCGGGCATGTTTTGCAAACATACACAAATGATTTATATAATCTTAAAGATACGAGTTACATCATAGATTTGATCAGCCGGAAGCCGGATGAACATAATAAAAGTCTTTGTCTTCGGACTTCGGACTTTCTAATAAATTACCCTGTATTTCTAATTTTTCTTTTGTATATTTGCCTTGTATTTATATATTTTTCTTTGCATATTTGCCTTGTATTTCTAAATATAGTTATAATATGAAACGGTTCATTACTGAAAAACTGGTTGAATGGAAAAACCAAGCCAACAGAAAACCTCTTATCCTCAGGGGAGCCAGACAAGTAGGAAAAACCTGGATTGTCAATGATTTTGGGAAAAACTATTTTAACGGGCGTGTTCATGTTGTGAATTTTGAGAAACGCCCGGACTGGCATGCAATATTTGAGCTTAATTTTGATGTAAAAAGAATTGTTTCTGAATTAGAGGTTGTTTTAAATACAAAAATAGTTGCCGGAGAGGATCTGCTTTTTTTTGATGAGGTTCAGAGTTGTCCACGTGCCATAATGACATTAAGGTATTTTTATGAGGATTTGCCTGACCAGCATATCATTTCTGCAGGGTCACTCCTTGAATTTGCTTTCCGCGATATTCCGATTCCTGTTGGGAGAATCAGGTTTTTGAATATGTTTCCGTTGAGTTTCCCTGAGTTTTTACTTGCAACCGGGAAGCCCGGGTTTGCAGAAATCGTTATGACTCGTCCTGAAAAACTTTCAGATACCATACATCAATCGCTATTGAACGAACTACGTCAATATTTCTTTATCGGGGGAATGCCGGAATGTGTTGAAATTTTCTTCAGTACCGGAAGGTTGCTGGATGCTTTCGAGATACAGATTAACCTGGCCGATACATTCAGACAGGATTTTTCAAAATATGCTCCTTATGCAGATAAGCATAGCCTCAATATTGTTTTCTCATCTGTTGCAAAAAGTATTGGCAGGCAAATAAAGTATTCACATTTATCACCTGATTTTTCCATACCTACCATTAAGAAAGCATTTGAATTATTGAGGCAGGCACAGGTAATAAGGAAAATACCGGCAGCCAGTCCTGCAGGAGTGCCACTTGAAGCTTCAGCGTCCGAAAAAAAATTTAAATCATTGATGCTCGATATCGGCATCATGCAGCAATTATGCGGGTTACCTGTTGATGCTGAAATACACCAGTCTGACCTGCTTGCTATTCATAAGGGGGCGCTGGCTGAACAGTTCGTGGGCCAGGAATTAGTTGCATCTTCAGGAAATGATGCGTTGTATTACTGGTCGAGGGAAGAAAAGAGCAGTACAGCCGAAGTTGACTATTTAATAAGTAGTAAGGGAAGAATATACCCTGTTGAAATTAAAAGTGGGTCAGCAGGTCGCCTCCGCAGTTTGCACCTGCTGTTGAAAACCTTTCCTGAATGCCCGTATGGTATAGTGTTATCAACAGCGCCGTATGCCAAACTGCCCGATCAGAAATTGGTATTCCTTCCAATTTATTATGCTTATCAGTCAGGAAATGATCCGGGTCAGTTTGAATAGTTATGAGAAAAACAGAAAGAAGAATAAAATAACCGGTACACTCTCCCTGTTAAGATTTGTCCTGATGAATTTTAAAGCATCTGTTAATTGATTTTCAACGGTTTTGTGGCTTATCTTTAATTCCCCGGCTATTTCTTTTATGCTGTGTCCTTCGAACCTGCTCTTTATGAATATTTCTTTACGTCGCTCTGGTAATTGATTGACCAACTCAGTTACATATTGGTATAGTGAATCATAAGTAGTTTTCTGAGAAGTCTGCATATCCAGATCATCACCGGCTCCGGTTTTAAAATATTCAGACAGATATACTTTTGTCCTGAAATGCTTCCTGATAATGTTGAAGGCAATTGTAAAGAGAAATGATTTAAAAGAAAGTTCCTCTTTCAGATCTCCCCGTTTCTCCCAGATTATTGTAAAGACCTCCTGAACCAACTCTTCTGCTTCAGCTTCGGATTTCAAGTACCCCAATGCAAAACGGTACAAACGGCCACTATACTCTTTATACAAGGTATTAAACGCCAAAAGATTACCTCTTGATAAATTATGTACCATCAGTGACTCGTTTTTTATCGTACGATCTTGCATTTACCCGAGTTTTTTAAAAATAAGTTACATAATAGAACAATCAATTTTCAGCAAAATGATAAGTACAACTTCTATTTGCCTGATATATCTGCTAAATATTTTCAACTTCTTCAACCATTATCTGATAATTCCGCAGTGTACGTTCTGAAATAGTCCTGCCGTATGGAGCAGATGTTGGCGTAAGTACAAAACCCCTCCCTTCACCGGATGTCCCATCAGCAATACTCTGTTTTACAACTCTTCTGAACATATCGGAAGGCATGCTTTCAATATCGCAAATTTCAATATTGCCAAACAACACCAATTGTTTTCCATATTTTTCTCTTATATATTTCAACTCAACATCGCCATGAGGAGGCGGTTCAATCGGGTCGGTTGCATCGGCTCCCATTTGCACAATATAATCGAGTACATTTTTTATACGGCCATGAGCATGGATACGGACAATACCGCCATGCTTCTTAATCTGTTTCACCATTGGGCCGGTGTATTTTACAACATAATCTTCGAAAAAAGAAGGTGGAAGAAACGGTTCCGTGATATACTCGGGCCCGTAAATACGCCATAACCTGCCGGGAAATTCTTTTGCTACTTTTTCAGTACGTTTATGGATATAGTGGGCATGTTTCTCCAATAGTTTATGGCAAAGCACCGGTTCAGTAAATGCAAATATTGTGAAATCTTCCAGATTAAAGAGAGCAGCTACCGCGCATACAGGATCTTCAGTGTCAACCATAACTATTCCACTGTCGCCTAACATTTTTTCCTGTTCTTCCAGATGGGCAATGTCGAATTTTTCTTCAAATATTTCGTCAGGCAGTTCAAGAAACAATTTTACATCGTCGGTATTTTTTAATAACGATTCTACCGTCCATACAGTATCCAGGTTCTTATCGCGACGGGTAAGACTTGTTAATTCTTTACTGCCAATTCTGAATGTCAGGCGAGTAAACCGACTGTCGTTTTCTTCCCATATTTTCTCTTCAACAAATTGCTTTCTGATGACTGTATGTTCGCTTCCATCCCAGGATAAGTGTGATTGAGCCCTGACGGGGCTTACCAACCTGATTATGTCGGTGCGAGTTTCGGCCAGACACAATAATGGTTGCCACGAAGGGGCGTTGTAAATATTATATTCATCGGGATCGTCAGGGTTTACTAAAAACCCTCCTATTTCGTAAAAATTTACTGCCGGGCGATCAACAGTTTTTCCGTTGATGGTGGCAATCAGTCGTTCACGTCTTGTCATTATTTTTCAATTTTCCAAAATGTTTTATCAGTGAAACGGATACAACCCGGCGCTAAGGTTACACCTGTTTCCTGAATCTTTTCAATCCAATGGTATGTCCCTTAAATGCATAAAACATCATAAAGAGTAAAGAAGGAAGAAACAACCAGTAAGCCTGTTGTATATCTCCAAACACATCCTTCAACCATCCGAACAGCAACGGGAAAATAGCTCCACCAACAATAGCAGTAACCAATAAAGAGGAACCTGCCTTGGTAAATTTACCTAAATGCGAAATAGCCAGTGGCCATACAGCGCCCCATACAATGGAGATTGTAAACCCTACTACAGCAACAAAATGTATTGCAATATCAGGAGGAAGCATTACAATCAGTAAAGAAACAGCAGTCCCCAATGTGGTACCCCATTTCAGAGCTAATGTTTGTGATACTACTTTAGGAATAAGAATAATGCTCAGGATACAGCCGGAAACTGTTCCAATTACAGTATGCATGGTATATACTTCGGGATGCTCCAGCCCCAATGAAAGAGCAAAATCAACCGGTGAAACCAATGTTAAAGTATCTAAACCTATAAACATAAATAAAGTCAATACTCCCAAAAGCAAATGAGGAAATTGAAAAACATTGGTTTTGGTTGATGTAAACTCTAAAATTTCAGAAGATTCCTCAGATATTGCTTCTTCGCCTTTTGCTTTAATTTCAGGTAGTGGGGCAAACCAGGTAAACAGACCTAAAAGTAAAAACACACCAACAATAATATAGAAAGGAAGAAACATATCTGAAAGATTAATCTTAGCCTGGCTTAAATCCAAAAAGAGCGATAAAAAGATAGGAGCAATAGCCCATCCACTTCTATTGAATATTATCATAACACTAATACGCTTTGCAGCAGACTCAACAGGGCCACAAATAGTAACATAAGGATTAACGGCTGCCTGCAACAGGGTATTTCCTGCGCCACTGATAAATGACGCAACTAAAAACAGGACAAAACTTTCCAATTTTGCAGATGGAACAAATAAAAAAAGTCCAAATGCAAAAAAAACAAATGAGAGAACCATTGCTTTTCTATACCCGATTTTCTGAATAATTAATCCAGACGGATAACCGCATACAAGAAAAGCGCTAAATGTAGCTGTAAGTACTAAATAAGAGTCGGCATTACTTAACGAAAATGCCTTTTTTAAATAGGGAATTAACAGACCATTAATACCTAACGAGAATCCTATTGTAAAGAATAATATACCAACAATAGTTAATGGCAATAAGTTGTTGTTTTTTAGTTCCTCTTTCATTGTTAAAATAAATGAATACCGGTAACCTATATAGGCTGTGAAATAGAATACCTATTTATTTGCCATGCATATAATATTTATTATCAAACTGTTAGTAAATATGGTTACACAACTTATCTTATTACAAACCCTTAATTGAAAATCTGTAGATAGTGGTTGATTTCAATGTTTCACCCGGGTTAATTGTTGTTGTCGGGAAATCGGGATGATTCGGGCTGTCGGGATAATGACCTGACTCGAGGCACATACCCGATCTGAAGTTGAAAGGTTTTCCTCCGTGGCCAATCTTTGTTCCGTCAAGGAAGTTACCGGTATATAGCTGCATTCCCGGCTGATCTGTAATAACCTCAAGTACACGACCGCTAACGGGTTCATATACTGTCACATCTACATCTTCCTTATTATCGAGGACAAAATTGTGATCATACCCGCGACCGAGAACAAGCTGTTCATAGTTTTCACCAATTCTTTCTCCTATGGTGTGAGGTGAAGTGAAATCAAACGGGGTTCCGGCTACCTGACGAATCTCACCTGTTGGTATCATTACTGAATCGACCGGTGTGAAAGCCGAAGCCCTTAATGTAACAACATGATCAAGAATATCACCATTACCGGCTCCGTGAAGATTAAAATATGCATGGTTGGTTACATTCACTACAGTTTTCTTATCAGTTGACCAGGTATAGTCCATAACAATCTCGTTGTTGTCTGTCCACGTGTAAACAACCGAAACAGTAACAGTACCGGGGAAGCCTTCTTCCATATCGGGACTCACGTAGGTAAATTTAACAGCTGGCACCTTACTATCTTTCAGAATCTCTGCGTTCCACACAACACTATGCCACCCCGCGGGGCCGCCGTGAAGAGTGTTTGGGCCATTGTTGAGAGGCGTATTATATTCAACGCCATCTATAGTAAATTTTCCTTTAGCGACCCTGTTGGCATATCTTCCAACAATCGATCCGAATGACATATCTCCTTTAACAGTTTCATCAAAAGTGTCATAACCAAAAGTAATGTTATCCTTCTTCCCGTTCTCATCCGGAACTTCAATCCAGTTTATTTTAGCTCCGAAATTGGTAAGCCTGATAACATTACCTGCTTTGTTTGTGAGGGTTAACATATAAACCTCTTTACCCTGATGTGTACCAAAAACTTCTTTTTTAACCATTTCCTTATTTTTTGCTGACCGGTTGCAAGCCATGAATATAACTGCAACCAGCGTTAGTGATAATAATAGAATCTTTTTCATCATGTATAGGGATAATTTTTCGCTAAATTAATAAAGTTTCCATATAGGAGGGGCCGGTCTCCTAACTTCTTTTATTCATAAACTTTGTGAGCCTTTGTGTAAACCTTTGTGCGACTTTGTGTTTAATATTTTTTTACCACGAAGGTACACAAAGTACATCACAAAGTAACACAAAGAAAAATAGCACTTTATGTATATTCGTGAATAATTCAGGCTAAAATAAGTATGTTTCAATTCAATAGCAGAAACAATGAAATACTTACTTTGTCCTGAACTGCCACGCAGGGAAGCCTGCTTTGCTGAATAAGGATGCTTCAGCGCCATTGCGCCAGCAATATCTTACTGAAATAGGTTGAGACACGGAAGAAGAAGAAACCAGAACTTCGTTGTTAATAATTTTTGCTTTGGCTTTCACATATTTTCCATCGTTTCCGGCTATTTCAAATTCACTCAGATTATCATTTTTTGAAATTAGTCCTTCACCAACATTCTCAAACTGTAATTTTATTGAGTTGCCTTCAACTGACATTGATTTATAGACCGGTCCAATGCTCTGATTTTTTATCCCATAGTCATTATTCAGGGCCAGGAGTGCAAGTCTTTCACCAACCTCCTTTTTAAACGGAGGATGAATATTCATAACCGTGGCAATATCAAAAGTGGTAACCATCCCCGTGTTGGCCAATTTAAGCGCTTGCTCCTGAGCCTCTCTCAAATACACAGATTCTGTTGAATCAACTCCTGAATAAACATAAGGGGCAATCTGAACAAAATAGAATGGGAAATCTTTAATTCCCCAGGCTTCTCTCCAGTTTTGAATCATGACAGGGAATATCTTTGCATATTGATCAGCTCTGCCAACATTAGATTCACCCTGATACCAGATGGCACCTTTTATCTGAAAATTCAACACAGGGTTAACCATTCCATTGAATAGAACTGACGGTGTGCCAGGACCGAGAGTTAGAAGTGGGATAGACTCCTTAATTGCTTTAAGGTCTGAAATAAATTCCCCTGAATTTTCAAGAGCAGTGGATGAGATCCACGATTCAGCGGGGGTTCCTCCCCATGCAGACTCAATTAACCCGATGGGCACATGAAGTTCATTGTACAACTTCCTCCCAAAGAAATATGCTGTTGCACTGAAGGGTTTAGCAGTTTCAGGAGTACTCACTTCCCATCTTCCGGTACAATCTTCGAGAGGCTCACCTGATATTTTTTTCAGAACATTAAACAACCTGATCTCAGGAATGGAAGCCGATAAAATTGTTTCTGCTGAATGCATGATTGTGTCAACCAGGGGCCAGGCTTCAAGTGGCATCTCCATATTCGACTGACCTGAACAAAACCATACTTCACCAATAAGTATGTTTTTAATTACAACACTGGTGTCATTGGCTGATATTGTGATAGAATAAGGACCACCTGCTTCAGGAGTGGGTAAAACCACTATCCATTTTCCGTCAACTCCGGCTTTGGCCCTCCCCTTCACGTTCCAGCTTGCAGCTACGTCTATTTTATGCCCTGGTGTCGCATTGCCCCAGATCTTTGCATCAGTTTTCTGCTGCAGAAGCATATTGTCGCCAATCAGTGATGGCAATTTTAAATTTGAATTGCTCTGACAACTTGTCAAAGCCAGAAACAGAATGAAGAAAATGGTTGTTGATCTCATATTTTTATGGTTTTAAAAAATTATTTTGATATGTTAAACTTCCTGATATAATTCCAAACTTAATAAATGCAATACAAGCTAATCAAACAATTGGTGTTGTATAATCGCGAAAAGAAATCATTTAAAGTAAGCGAAGCGTATATGTAAATGACGTTGGCGTAGCATAAACAATATACCCAGGAAGTGGTTTCGGACCACAACTAGCCGATCCGACACCGAGAGTAAGGTGACTTATGCAAAAGACTGTTGCACTGCTCTGTGGAAGATCAATTCTGTATTCAACCTTATCCATCTCCTCATCGCTGTATGGAAGCATTGATACCTGCATGAGTGTATTGTCAGATTGAGCCATGAGCCCGTTACCTGATGCTGTGGTTACTTTAGCCCAACGGACATCTTCATGGTTTCCACAATCCATCGGTTTCTCATAAGGAGTAAGCTGTTCGTTGACAGTACTTTTATAGATTCCAACATCAAATCCGCGTTTACGGTCTGCATAATTTTCCATTGGACCGCGACCAAAATAGGAAACCTGGTCATACTGCTTATTCAGAAACATCCTCACTCCAATGCGCGCTAAAACCATCTTCGGATTACTTGAATTAAAGCTGTTTTCAGATTTTATTGAGCCATCACCTGAAATAGTATAAACAACATGATGCTTAACAGTGAAGTTGTCTTTACCTTCTGCTAAGAGTCTTACTGTGATAGTAACAGACGATAGTGATTTCTGCTCAGTGGCAATAGTTTGTGTTGTCCATTTCAGTTCTTTCAAACCTGAAGTCACCCAGCTTCTGTCGGTCCACATATCATCGTTCCTGTGAGGTGCCCGCCATAAATGAAGCCTCGGGCCACCATCTTTGAGAAGCATGTTTATGCCATTTTTTTCAAGACCGGTAAATGTTCCGGTAACTTTATCAAGAACAACAGTAAAATCTGTACCCTTAACAGTAATTTCCTTTTCATCCTGGAAAAGATTGACCTGATCCATTGCAGGAGCAGATGCACTTTCATTCCTAAAAGGAAGTTCGAATTGCTCCGAAGCTATTTCAAATCCCTTCTTTGCCCAGAGCTGATCGTTAGCGAGAGCAAATGATATCCGTACGAAAAACTCATTATTTTCTTCAGAATTTGAAAACTTATATGGAATTGTAATAAGTGCTTCCTTCCCCGGAGAAATAACCGGCAGTTTAAGATCTCCGCGTGAAATTTCAGTCCCGTTTGAAGATAATGTCCATGTACAGATGAAACCATCAAGATTAATGAACCGGTATTTATTCTGAATCAGGAACTCACCTTTCAGAAGATCCTTAGCTGACATTTTGATCCACTGATAAACGTGTTTCATTTCGGGGTAATGGGGTTTAAGCGAACGGTCGGAAGCTACGACTCCCTTATGAATGAAATACTTGTCGTTCGGGAATTCACCAAACCCACCACCATAGGCAATAACAGGATGATCAGGATCGCGACGGTTATAGATCCCCTGGTCCTGCCACTCCCAGATTGCTCCGCCTAAAAGTTCGGGGTACTTATCAAAGAGGTCATTGTACTCGCCGATAGCTCCCATAGAATTGAACATTGCATGGGCATATTCACAGAGGAAGAAAGGCTTTTTGAAAGTAGTATCATTAGCAATACGCTCAACTTCTGATGGTTGTGTGTACATACGGCTATCCAGATCAGCAGGATTTGTCTTTCCTATGCCAAAACCTTCGTAATGGACCGGTCTCGTGTTGTCAATACCTTTTATAGTACTCATTGCTGCTCTGAAGTTAGATCCTCCTCTTCCATTCTCATTGCCCAGAGACCAGATAATGATTGAGGGATGATTTTTAAAGTTCTCAACATTGGCAACATTCCTGTCTATAATAGCAGCTTTCATTGTAGGTTCCTCATCAAACCTGCCGGAATAGCCGTGACATTCAACATTGGCTTCGGCAACGAGGAACATACCATATTCATCGCACAATTCATACCAACGAGGGTCATCGGAATAGTGAGATGTACGGACAAGGTTGCAGTTACCCTGTTTTATCAGTTCGAGGTCGCGTATCATCTGCGCCTCAGTAACTGCATGGCCAACATCGGGCCAGTTTTCATGACGGTTCACTCCTTTGAGTTTTACAGGTGTTCCGTTAACAAGAAAGAGTCTTCCTTTTATTTCAACTTCCCTGAAACCGGTCCTTGAGGAGAGTGTCTCCACAATCTTTTTTCCACTTGTCAATGTCAGTACCGTAGTATATAGTTTGGGAGTTTCTGCAGTCCATTTGTCAGGATTTTTAACCTGGAAACTAAGTTTCACAGAAGCTTCCTGCCCGGCAAGAAGAGCCGGGACTATACCTTCCGCCGGTGCGGAACCAACTGCCTTATCTCCATCGTATAATGTTGCAGTAAGGTTGTATGAATTAGCTGCTTTCGTTCCATAGTTTTTCACCTTTGCAGTAACTTCAACAGTTGCATCGCGGTACTGATCATCAAGATTTGTTTTAATAAAGAAATCGCTAATATGCTGTTGTGGAGCGCTCCAGATTGTCACGTCCCGGAATATACCGCTCAGCCGCCACATATCCTGGTCTTCAAGCCAGGTACCTGATGTAAACCTGTAAACTTCCACCGCAACCGTGTTTTTTCCGGGCTTCACATACTTTGTAATATCAAATTCGGCAACATTCCGGCTGTTAACACTAAAACCAACTTTTTCTCCGTTAATCCAAAGAAAGAATCCGGCATCAACACCATCGAATGTTAAAAACAGTTGTCGTCCTTTCCAGTCTGCAGGTATATCAAAATCGCGACGATAACTGCCAACAGGATTGCGCTCCTCATAAGCAGTAAAAGTTTTTGGAGGCATACTCATAACATGTGGAAAATCTTTTTTGATGATATAACCCAGGTTACGATAATATGGTGTTCCGTAGCCAAGTACCTGCCAGTTAGAAGGAACCGGAATATCTTTCCATGCAGTAACATCGAAAGCCGGTTTATAAAAATCAACGGGACGCATCTGAGGCCAGGCTACCCAGTTGAATTTCCAAATACCATTAAGACTTCTGCAAAAAGTGGAAGCATGCCTGTTAGCAACAAGAGCCTCTTCGATGTTGGCATAAGGCATCAGAGTTACATGGGCAGCTTCTTTGTTGATTCCGAGAAGTTCGGGGTTTTCTATTTCCGGAGGAACTGTTGCTCCTCCCAGAGAATCTTTGGGAGATGTGTACTGAGAATAACCTGCTGAATTCGTGAGAAACACGACAAAAGCAATAAAAACAAACAAACGAACATTTTTCATTTTGAATATTAATTAGTTAGTACCTGCTGCTCATAATCATAGGGTCTTATCTGCTCCGGATTATCTATAGCTATGATTTTCAGATTGAAAGTCATTTGTTCAACATAGTATTTGATCATATATTAGAAAAATTACGGTCGAGTTGTCCGGGTAGAAGTCGGGAACCATACCATCATCTGTCCGGCGCCGCGGTTATTCCAAAAAGCATAAGGGATTAAGGTCACCGGTTCCTCACCCGGTATCTCAACTTTGCCATCAAGCGTTCTTTTTGTCTGAAACCCTGATGTTTTAATAACCTCTGTTCCCTGAAGCAGTGAAGGGATGAATTCAGTTGTAAAGACAGCATTACTTTTAATAACCAAATTTAACACATTTCCTGTATTGTTATCAGGCCATTCGGCACAGTAAATAACAGGTCCTCTCTGAACTGCCATCTTCTCAACATCTTCCTTTACTCTTTCGTCAGCGATTACTTTACGGACAGGCATGGGAAAATCAATTTCAACTTTGTCACCCGGTCTCCAATTCCTGGAAATAACAGCATAGCCTTCTATCGGAGTAACCGCTATTTTTTCACCATTTACCATAAGAGTTACCGTTTCATTATTCTGATCTGTAAATTTATAGAGCCCTCCTGGTAAAGCTTCGTTAACAGCCCATCCGGGGATCCGAATCTTCAGATCAAATTTTCCCTTTTTTTCAGGGTTGACAGATATTTCAACCTTCCCATCCCATGGAAAATTTGCCTTTTGTGAGATATTTACCTTTCTCTTACCCATAATAATACCTGCATCATTGGAGATGAACAAGTTGACATAAAGCTCTTTATCTGTAACAGCATACACATATCCGGGAATAGCAGGTACAAACCTCGCGATATTGGAGGGACAGCAAGCGCAGCCGAACCATGCACTGCGTTCGTGCTGACCATTCGATTCAAGTGGATTCGGATAGAAAAACCTGTCGGCCGATAATGATACTCCTGAAAGCATAGAATTATAGAGTGTTTTTTCAAGAATGTCAATATATTTTGCCTGACCTTGTAAGAGGAACAGCCTGTGGTTGAAGAAAATATCTCCTATTGAGGCGCAGGTCTCGCAATAGGCTGACATATTGGGCAATACAAAAGGATCGGCAAAACCTTCATTACCGCCTGTTGCCCCGATCCCTCCGGTGAGGTACATTTTCCCATAAACAATATCTTCCCATATTCCGGTAATTGCATTCAGATAAGCTTTATCCTTCTCAATAGCTGCTATATCGGCCATGCCGGAATACATATATGTAGCTCTTACTGAATGACCTACAGCTTCTGTCTGATCAAACACCTTCTTGTTTGCCTGGTTGTATTGGTTTCCATTTGGTCCACGGACATCGAGAAAGAAACGGGCAAGATCGAGATATTTCTTTTCGCCTGTAGCCCTGTAAAGTTTAACAAGCCCCATTTCGATGACCTGATGGCCCGGATAGACTTTCATTCTGTCCCATCCAAAATCCTTATTCACAAGATCTGCTGATTTTAAAGCAATATCAAGTAAAGTTCGTTTACCTGTTGCCTGATAATGGGCAACAGCTGCTTCATAAAGATGGCCAATATTATAAAGTTCATGGCTGGATAGTGAATCATTCTCCCATCTGTTTTTATTTGCCCATTCATGTAATCCTTTGCCGCCGTGCATCTCTGCAATAGTACGGTTAGTATAAAGATATCCGTCATCCTCCTGAGCCAGACCTATTTTCCGGATAAGAGTATCGAGATACGCATCGAGCTTTGGATCAGGATAAGTCTGAAGCGAATAGGCGGCGCCTTCAATTATTTTAAAGACATCTGAATCGTCGAAGGGGTATATGGTTTGAAACTTGCCGGTATCGAGTCCCCCGGCAATTTCAAAGTTTTTGATCCTGCCTGTCGATTCGCAATAACCAAATGCTATCGGAATCGTAACATCAGCATTCTTCTTAATCCGCGGGGCCCAAAAGTTATCGGTAAGTTTAACTGATGTAAAAGGAACAGGTTGAATAGGGTAATCTTCAGCAGATGAAGATTTATTCGCGCATCCCGAAATAAGTATACTTATAAATATAATTGTAAATGCAAACTGAGTCGGACTATTCATAGTATTTTATTGTTGACAAATATTGATAATTACATATTACTTAATACACCGCTTGAAAATCAATTTATTTACCCCATCCCCAACCTTGCTCTGCCGTAGCGGCTACGCGAAGGCGAGGGGGGAGTAAATTGATTTTCTTCGCTCCCCTTGGGGCCGGGGTAAACGAAGAAAATCAATGGAACATTATCAGTGAAGATCTATCCCCATTTTATTTTGTCAGTTCTAAAACTACAACTGATTTTGATGGCATTGTGATATTCAGAATCCCATCTTTAAATGAGAATCCGTTAAAAGCAACCGGTTTTACAATCTCCGGATTTTCAAAAGTGTTGAATGAATTCATTTCACCTGCAGTAAGAACTTCACCTGTTACTTTTTTGAAGGTATCTCCTATTACAGGGCATATCACTGTAATGGATTTATTCGGGTTAAGGTTTGCCAGGGAAATATGCACCTTACCATCTTTATCTAAAGAGGCAGAAGCGGAAATAGCAGGTATCTTCTTATTGCCATTTGTGTAATCCTCGCATTTGAGATCAATGTTCAGCAGCTTAGCCTCCTGATGAACCCTGAACATCCTGAAGACATGATATGTAGGAGTAAGAACTATTTTATCATCCTTTGTAAGAATCACAGACTGAAGCACATTCACCATCTGAGCAAGGTTAGCTACCTTTACCCTATCGGCGTGCCGGTTAAAGATATTCAGATGAATTGCAGCGGTTATTGCATCCCTCATTGTATTCTGCTGATAGAGGAACCCGGGGTTTGTACCCGGTTCCACATTGAACCAGTTGCCCCATTCATCAACAACAAGGCCCTTTGTTTTCTGTGGATCATACCGATCCATGATAGCTGAATGACCTTTTATGATGTTATCCATCTGCAGGTTCATTCTCATCGTTTCAAACCATTCGCGTTCATCGAACTTTGTAGCCGATCCTTTATATCCCCATCCGTCCACAATTGAATAATAATGTATTGATAATCCCTGGAACCTTTCACTTGTTCCTCCATCTTTCATAAGAGTCTCTGTCCAGGCATAATTATAGTCGGAAGGGCCACAGGCAACGCGATATAGCTGATTACCCGCGTAGTTGCCAAGGTAAGTGGAAAACTGTCGCATGGTATTGGCATAAAACTCATCTGTCATATTTCCTCCACAACCCCAGTTTTCGTTCCCTATGGCAAAATATTTTACTTTCCATGGTTCTTCACGACCGTTTTCCTTACGCAGCTTAGTCATAGGGCTTTCTGAATCGGAAGTAAGATATTCGACCCAATCGGCCATCTCCTTTACTGATCCTGAGCCAACGTTTCCATTAATATAAGCATCGCAACCAATTAGTTCAGTCAGTTTCATAAACTCGTGAGTACCAAAGGAGTTATCTTCAGTAACGCCACCCCAGTGAATGTTCACAATTGACGCTCTTTTTTCCTGCGGGCCTATACCATCTTTCCAGTGGTATGTATCGGCAAAGCAGCCGCCCGGCCAGCGAAGGTTCGGAACCTTTATCTCGCGAAGTGCAAACAGAACATCATTTCTGATACCGTAAGTATTCGGGATTTTCGAATCCTTACCAACCCATATTCCACCATAGATACAGGCTCCGAGGTGTTCGGAAAAATGTCCGTAAATATCTTTGCTGATAACAGCTCCTGCATTATTTGCAACAACCACTAACTGGTTAACTGCCACGAGGTTTTCTTTTTGAGCCCAGGCTTCGGAATATGCCAGCAAAATCAGGATAAAAATAATTTGAATTGATTTTTTCATGATATTATTCATAATGATGAGTTAAGAAAATTACAAATAAATATTATTAAATTATTGATATTCAATATATTTACCGCTTCACCTTTTGCTTCGCTGAAGCTATGCGAAGGCGAAGAAGTGGAGTAAATTGATTTTCTTCGCTCCCCTTGGGGCCGGGGTAAACGAAGAAAATCAATGACTAAACTTAAGTCAACTCTTTTTCGACAAATGACCCTATTTCTTTATATTTTTTAAAAAGATTTTCGTATTGTTTTGCCCTGACAGGGTCGGGCTGATATTCCTTTTCAAATCCTCCACCCATTGCTTTCTGGGCAGAGGGAATATCTTTATGAATTCCTGCAACAACAGCCGCGGCCATCGCTGAACCCAAAGCACAAGTCTGATCCGTTCTTGCAACCTTTATCGGCATATTGAGAACATCTGCAACGATCTGCATCACAAAGGGATTCTTTTTGGCAACGCCTCCTATGGCAATAACACCATCAATACGGACTCCTTCGGAAATGAAACGGTCGTTAATCATTTTTGATCCGAATGCCGTGGCTTCAACCAACGCCTTAAAAATCCTCGGGGCATCTGACCCCAGTGACAATCCGGTTATTGCTCCTTTAAGCGTCTGATTTGCATCGGGTGTACGTCTTCCATTCATCCAGTCGAGAGCGACAATAGCTGTTTCTTCAACAGGAAGAGAATCTGCCTGTTTGCTTAATTCTGCAATTATCTTATCTGCCGTTTCACTCTCAATTCTGTTCTTTGTTTTTTCATCAAGCCATGTCATTTCCTTAATGATCTCATTAACGGGCCACAACAGAAGCTTGCTGAACCATGCATAAATATCTCCAAATGCTGACTGACCTGCCTCAAGGCCAAGCATACCGGGGACGATAGATCCGTCAACCTGCCCGCAAATGCCGGCCACCAGATTGTCTCCGACTTCAGCCATTGGAGCCACAAGCATATCGCAAGTAGAGGTTCCCATTACTTTAACGAGATGGTAAGGTTTGATCTCGCCGCCAACTGCACCCAGATGTGCATCAAAAGCGCCAACGCCGACTTTTACTTTCCGTGAGAGACCGAGTCTGTTTGCCCATTCCTCAGAAAGATTGCCTACTTCAACATCACAGGTATATGTTTCATTGAAGAGTCTTTCTCTGAGACCTGATAAAACAGGATCGAGTTTCGCAAGGAATTTTTCGTCGGGCAAACCATTGAAGTCTTCATGCCACATTGCCTTATGTCCTGCTGCACAACGACTTCTCTTTATCTGCAATGGATTAGTGTTTCCAATAAGCAGGGCCGGTATCCAGTCGCAATGTTCAACCCATGACCAGCCATTTTCACGTACCTCATTATTATTACGGAGGAGATGAAGTACCTTGGCCCAGAACCACTCCGATGAATAGATACCTCCTTCGAACTTAGTAAAGTCAACTCCTCCCCATGTTTTTGCCAACTTATTAATCTCGGCAGCCTCCTGTACAGCTGTGTGATCTTTCCATAATACAAACATGGCGTCGGGGTTGATTTCAAACCCGGGCTTGAGCGAAAGAGGAACCCCATATTTATCAACCGCAACAGGCGTTGAACCGGTAGTATCGACAGTAATCCCTGCAATATTTTTTACTACTTCGGGTGATAATCCTGAAAGAGCGCCTTTAACCGACTGTTCCAGTCCTTCCAGATAATCAAGCGGGTGCTGTCTGAACTGATTAATTGCCGGATCGCAAAACAGGCCCTTCTTCCACCTGGGGTATTCGAATACTGATGTTCCGACTATTTCACCGTTACCTGTGTCAACAACCACTGAACGAACAGAGTCAGTTCCGTAGTCGATCCCGATTACAAATTCTTTTACCATTTCTTATCCTCTTAATTTCATTTATTTTTCCCTTGCCCATAATAGGCATCGCCTCCATGTTTTCTTTTAAAATGTTTATCAAGAAGTGATTTATCTATTGGCTCACTTCTCCCCAGAAGCAAAGTATAAAACGCCATTCGAGCTATCTCTTCAAGAGCAACAGCATTATAAACAGCATTATCAGCATCAGTTCCCCAGCAGAAAGGGCCATGACTATTTACCAATACCGATGGCATAGTTAATGGATTTACCGAAGCCAGAGTTTCAACAATAATCTTACCTGTATTCATCTCGTAATCATTCTCTATCTCCTTGTCAGTCAATAACCTTGTGCAAGGAACTTTTCCGTAATAATGATCGGCATGAGTGGTTCCAAAAGGAGGAATGGCCCTTCCTGCCTGGGCCCATGATGTAGCATAAGATGAATGAGTATGTACAACTCCGCCTATTGAGGAATATGTTTTGTAGAGAAGCAGGTGAGTGGGCGCATCGGTTGAGGGTTTAAATTTACCTTCCACAACCTTACCTTCAGGATCAATCACAACCATATCTTCGGGTTTCATTAACTCATAACTGACACCTGATGGTTTTATAACTATAAGTCCGCTTTCAAAATCTCTTCCGCTTACATTGCCCCAGGTATGTATTACCAATCCATGACTTACAAGGTCAAGATTGGCTTTTAGTACTTCTTGTTTTAATGCATCGAGCATAGCTTTTAACTTTAGTCACTCCAAACTTTAGTCACTCCAAACTTTAGTCACTTTAGTCACTTCTTTTCAGTTAACATCCAGATTGAAATAGAAGCCATTCTTCTTCAACTTCTCATATTTGTCTTTATTAAACTTATAATAGTAAGCTCCCCTTTTTGATGTCTCTTTCTCCTTTTCATCAAGTTTTTCAAGGATTCCCATTGATAATATTTTTTTCCGGAAGTTTCTTTTATCGACTGTTCGTTGATAAATAGCTTCATAAAGATCCTGGAGTTGTACTAGAGTGAATTTTTCAGGAAGCAGCTCAAAGCCCACGGGTTTGATTTTAACCTGGTCCTGCAGATCACGAAGAGCTCTTTTTACCATAGCAGGGTGGTTGAAGATCAGGTCAGGCAATCTCGAAATTGATCGCCAATTCACCCCATTCTGTTCAGCCAGACCACGATCGATATCTCTGATTGTGATAAGAGCAAAGTATGCTACCGATATTACCCGGGCACCCGGATCCCTGTTTATATCACCATAAGCAAATGATTGCTTCATATAAACAGACTCCAGGCCGGTAAGACTACGTAGTATTCTGCTGGCTGCATCATCC
>JBAXXU010000070.1:0-22782 GCA_037127735.1 Bacteroidota bacterium | reverse complement strand
CAATTGTATTTTGATTATTAAATTTGTCTGGAAGGCCTGCCGCCTTTGTACCGCAACACCTTTGCCCCATTCAACCTTATTTAGTATCTTTGCCCCCTGAAAATTTAATATTTTATGGCAAACAACATGATTCTGGAGAGGCTTGAGGGTGTGAAAACACGGTTCATAGAGGTTGGTGAGCTTCTTACTCAACCCGATATTCTCTCGGATATGAAGAAGTATGTCAAACTAAATAAGGAGTATAAAGACCTGCTTCCCATTGTCGGGTCGTACGAACGATATAAGCTGGCTCTTAGTAATATAACAAGTGCAAAAGAGTTGCTTGCCACCGAAAAGGATGAAGAGATGCGCGAGATGGCAAAGGCCGAACTCGATGAGCTAACTTCACAAATACCCGGTATGGAAGAGGAGATCAAGATGCTTATCATACCTGCCGATCCGGAGGATGATAAAAACGCTGTTATGGAGATAAGGGCTGGTACAGGTGGCGATGAGGCCAGTATTTTTGCAGGAGACCTTTTCAGAATGTACAGTAAGTTTTTTGAGACAAAAGGATGGAAAGTCGAAGTTAATAATACATCCGAAGGTACTGCAGGAGGTTATAAGGAAATTGTTCTGAGTATTACAGGTGAAGGTGTTTACGGTATAATGAAGTATGAATCGGGCGTTCATCGTGTACAGCGGGTTCCACAGACTGAAACACAAGGACGTATTCACACTTCAGCAGCTTCGATCGTTGTGCTTCCGGAAGCCGATGAATTTGATATTGACCTCCGAACCGAAGATATCCGTAAGGACACTTATTGTTCGTCAGGCCCCGGCGGTCAGTCGGTAAATACAACATATTCCGCGATCCGTCTTACTCATATTCCTTCAGGTATTGTAGTTACATGTCAGGATGAAAAATCACAGCTTAAAAACTATGATAAAGCATTAAAAGAGCTGAGAACAAGACTCTATAATCTTGAATACCAGAAATATCTCGATGAGGTCTCTCACCGCAGAAAGACAATGGTTTCAACGGGCGACCGCTCTGCAAAGATCCGGACTTATAACTATCCTCAGGGAAGAATGACCGATCACAGGATCAACCTGACAATTTATAATCTTCCTTCGATTCTCGATGGAAATATTCAGGAGATTCTCAGTAAATTGCAGATGGCTGAAAATGCCGAACGGCTTAAAGAAAGCAATATATAACAACTTTTATAATGAACTATACGGAATTATTTAGGAAAATCGTTGAGAAGCAATCTTTCCTTTGCGTGGGTCTCGATACTGAATTTGAAAAGATTCCGTCATTTCTCCTTAAAGAAAAGGATCCGGTATTTGAATTCAATAAACGGATAGTTGATGCAACTCACAAATATTCTGTAGCTTACAAGCCTAATGTCGCGTTTTATGAGTGCAACGGGTCAAAAGGATGGATATCGCTTGAAACGACAGTAAGATATATTAAAGATAATTATCCCGACATTTTTGTAATTGCCGATGCGAAACGCGGAGACATAGGCAACACCTCAAAAATGTATGCAAAAGGGTTTTTTGAAAATATGCCATTCGATGCAATAACAGTGGCACCGTATATGGGTGAAGATTCTGTATCGCCTTTCCTTTCATATAACGGTAAATGGGTTATACTTCTGGCGCTAACATCCAATAAAGGCGCTGATGATTTCCAGTACCACAATGAAGATGGAATTAAACTCTTCGAAAGAGTATTGTCTGTTTCCCGGAAATGGGGTACCATTAATAATATGATGTATGTTATTGGCGCTACACGCGCCGAAATGCTGAAAGATATACGCAGGATAGCACCCGATCATTTTCTTCTTGTCCCGGGTGTGGGAGCACAAGGTGGAAGTCTTGAAGATGTGGCCCGGTATGGGATGAACAGTAAATGTGGGCTGCTTGTAAACTCCTCGCGGGGAATAATCTTTGCCGATAATAGCGAAAATTTCGATAAAGTTGCCGGCGAAAAGGCAAAAGAGATCCAACTCGAGATGGAAAAATACCTCTCCGAACGCAACCTGATCTGATTTCCCATTGATCTCTTGCGCCGTATTGCCTTTTTTTATACATTTATATTCTCGCTGTGTAACTAATTCGTGCTAAAATGAAAGAGGAGTTTCTTCATTACCTTTGGAAGTACGGTCTTTATAACCCTGATAACCTGTTCGATAATGATGGGAATAAAATTATTGTCATCCATCCGGGTGAATATAACCGCGATTCGGGGCCTGATTTTTTCAATGCCCGTATCTCTATCGCCGGTACTTTATGGGCCGGGAATATTGAAATACATACCAGATCATCTCATTTTGATAATCACGGACACCAAAACGATCCGGCCTATAATAATGTAATCCTTCATGTCGTTGCTGAAAATGATAAGAAGGTTTTCAACTCGCTGGGAGAAGAGTTGCTGACAATCGGATTATCTTTTGATCCTGAACTTTATGAGAAATACATCACTTTAGTTAATAATCCTTATATAATAGCATGCCAGAATGATATTCTAAAACTCGATAGAATTTTTGTAAGGCACTGGCTTAATTCGCTTGTTATTGAAAGGTTCCAGAGTAAATCAGAATTGATTCTCAAGATATATTCGCAGACCGGTAACGACTGGGAGGAGACATTTTACAGACTACTGACGCGTTATTTTGGGTTCAGGGTTAATACTGAACCTTTTGAGATGCTGGCAACAGCCCTTCCTTTCAGAATTATCCGCAAGCATGCTGACAATATATTCCAGATTGAAGCTCTGCTATTCGGAACAGCGGGTATGCTCGAAGAAGGTCTCTTCAAAGAGGCCCTTTCAGATGAATATTACCGCGATCTTATTAAGGAGTACAAAATTCTTTCGGCAAAATACTCTCTTCAGCCCATTCACGGTTGGTTATGGAAATTCTCAAGATTGAGGCCTTCCAACTTTCCTACTTTAAGGATTTCACAACTGGCAGTAATGCTTTCAGCTACGGGAGGTCTCTTCTCAAAAGTACTGGAAGCAACTGAGGTAAATCAACTTCGGAAGGTTTTCGAAGTAACAGCTTCGAATTATTGGGACAACCATTTTGTATTCGGGAAGAAAAGCAGGAGTGTTCCGAAATCAACAGGATCACAGGCTACCGACATATTCCTTATCAATGCAGTTATCCCGGTAATATTTGTTTATGCCCGTTACAGGGATTATAGTGATGGCTGTGAAAGGGCTCTTACTTTCCTCGAAGACATCCATCCGGAAGATAATACAATAATCGGAGAATGGAAAACAGCCGGGATAATTGCTGATTCTGCTTTTTATACGCAGGCGCTTATCCAACTGAGAAATGAATATTGTAAAAAAAGAAGATGTCTCGATTGCCGTATCGGCAGTAAACTTATAAGCATGGGAAAGCGGCTGAAAGACCAGGATGAACTGATTCTGGAGCCATAAAAAAGAAGGGGAGAGGGGGAGAAGGGGAGAGTGGGAGAGTGGGCGGGTTTTAATTGTCAGCAAACCCAATATGTCAAAAATTCTGAAAATCTTTTGACGAAAGCCTTAATTTCTTTGACAAATACCTGAATATTAACGCTATTCAACGCAACTTTTGGTATCCTTTTTGCGTCTTTATTATAACAGCAAACAATAAATATTTATACTCTTTCGTTTCTGTAAAAAGAAATAATTAAGGAACTTTTAAAAAAAAACACAATTGTTTGATAATTTACATAAAAAAGCATTATTTTTGCGTTCCAAAATTGGAGACTCAATTTATTTATGGATAAACAATATTTTAATTAGAGACATGTATTTAACAACTGAAAAAAAACAGGAGTTTTTCAAAACCTTTGGAACATCTGAAATAGATACCGGTACAGCAGAAGGACAGATAGCTCTCTTTTCGTACAGGATCAATCATCTTACAGAACATCTTAAGAAGAACAAGAAAGATTTCAGTACCCAGCAGGCGCTTATCAAACTTGTAGGTAAAAGAAGAAGACTTTTGGATTACCTGAAAATTAAAGATATCGAGCGGTATCGCGAAATCATAAAAGCG
Source organism: Bacteroidota bacterium (assembly GCA_037127735.1). Classification (GTDB taxonomy): domain Bacteria; phylum Bacteroidota; class Bacteroidia; order Bacteroidales; family VadinHA17; genus LD21. The sequence continues at coordinate 18,739 of JBAXXU010000070.1, read as the reverse complement.
TTGAAATTACGTAAATAGAGTAAAAAGGCAATTTTAAGTTGCCTTTTTTCATATTGTGTAAAATATTGGTAATTTCAATTTTCATAAATCATACATATAATGTTTAAAGTAAAAGAGAAGATTATTGATCTCGGCAACGGGAGAACAATAACCCTTGAAACAGGCAGAATGGCCAGACAGGCTGATGGTTCTGTATTGTTAAAAATGGGTAAGACTATGCTGCTGGCTACTGTTGTGTCGGCGCAGGAGGCAAAAGAAGATACTGACTTCATGCCGTTGTCAGTTGAGTACAAAGAAAAATACGCTTCATCGGGACGTTTTCCCGGAGGATTTCTGAAAAGAGAATCAAGGCCTTCAGATTATGAAATACTTGTTTCAAGACTTGTTGACAGGGCCTTAAGGCCTCTCTTCCCTGATGATTTTCACGCGGAAACATTTGTAACTATCAACCTTATTTCGGCTGATATGGACATAATTCCCGATGCGCTTGCCGGTTTGGCTGCCTCGGCGGCCCTTACAGTTTCAAATGTTCCTTTCAATGGTCCCATGTCGGAAGTAAGGGTTGCGCGGGTGAACAAAAAATTTATTGTCAACCCTACAGCTACTCAGCTTAAGGATGCTGATATTGATTTGATGGTAGGCGCCACTTACGACAATATTCTTATGGTTGAAGGTGAAATGAAAGAAGTTTCAGAAGAAGAGATGCTCGAAGCTCTGAAAATCGCTCATGATGCCATTAAAGTTCATTGCAAAGCACAAATGGAATTTGCCGAAGAGGTGGGTTCAACAGTTAAAAGAGAGTATTGTCATGAAGTGAATGATGAAGACCTTAGAAAAAAAGTATGGGACGAAACTTATAACAAATGTTACCAGGCAGCAAAATCATCCACTGCTGATAAGCATAAGCGTATTGATGCTTTCGAAACTATTATTACTGATTTTCTTGGTCAGTTTACTGAAGAAAATGCTGTTAATGAGAAGCTTGGAAAAAAATATTATCACGATGTACTGAAAGAAGCCTCCAGAAGGCTGGTACTCGATGATAACATTCGTCTCGACGGAAGAAAACCAGATGAGATCAGGCAGATAATATGCGAGATTGATCCTCTCCCTGCAACTCATGGTTCGGCTCTCTTTACCAGAGGTGAAACACAGTCGTTAACAACAGTTACTCTTGGCACAAAACTTGACGAAAAGATTATTGATGATGTACTTAATAAGGGATCAGAGAAATTCACCCTGCATTATAATTTTCCGCCGTTTGCCACAGGCGAAGCTAAACCGGTACGTGGAATAAGCAGAAGGGAGATCGGTCATGGAAACCTTGCTCACCGCGCTCTTAAAAATATGATGCCGTCTGATGATGAAAATCCTTATGCAATAAGGGTTGTTTCAGATATTCTTGAATCAAACGGTTCTTCATCAATGGCAACAGTTTGTGCCGGGACACTTGCCCTTATGGACGCCGGGATTAAACTTAGAAAGCCGGTATCAGGAATTGCCATGGGCCTTATAACAGATAAAGAGACAAAAAAATATGCAGTTCTTTCTGATATCCTCGGAGATGAAGATCATCTTGGCGATATGGACTTTAAAGTGACAGGTACCCGCGATGGTATCACTGCTACACAGATGGATATAAAAGTTGAAGGTCTTTCGTTCGAAATACTTACAAAAGCATTACATCAGGCTAAAAAAGGCAGATTGCATATACTTGATATAATGGATGATGTTATTTCAGAACCGCGCCCTGAACTTAAACCTCATGCTCCAAGGATTGAAATGCTTACCATTCCCAAAGAACTTATCGGCGCTCTGATCGGCCCCGGGGGTAAAGTTATCCAGGAGATTCAGCGTACAACAGGCGCAACAATTATTGTTGAAGAGATTGATGGTCATGGCGATGTAAATATCTTTGGTGAGAATGCTGAAGTTATAAATGCAGCGCTTGAATGGGTGAAAAAAATTGTTACCGTTCCTGAAATCGGACAGGTTTATAAAGGAAAAGTAAAGACAATTGTTCAGTTTGGGGCATTCGTAGAGATACTTCCAAATAAAGACGGTCTTCTTCATATATCAGAAATTGAATGGAGAAAGATCGATAAAGTAGAAGATGTTCTGAAAGAAGGGCAAGAGGTCGAGGTTAAGATAATTGACATCGATCCGAAAACAGGGAAAATCAAGTTATCGCGGAAAGAACTGCTCCCGCGTCCTCCCCGGCCGGAGAATGAAAAAAGAAATCCTGAACAAAATCAAAAAAGATAAAAAGAATCCCGCGATTGCGGGATTTTTTGTAATTTTCAGGGATGAAGATCAGATACAACTATGTGGTAATAGAAGGAAATATCGGTGCAGGAAAAACCACACTGGCCGGCAGAATAGCAGATCAGTTTAATGCCCGTCTGATTCTTGAACATTTTGCCGACAACCCCTTTCTTCCCAAATTCTACCATGATCCTGAAAAATATTCTTTCCCGCTTGAACTTTCATTTCTGGCAGGCCGTTATAAACAACTTAAGGAAGAACTTGTCCCTCAGGATCTCTTTAAGTCTTTTACCATTGCAGATTATTACTTCATGAAATCGCTCGTGTTTGCTGCATCAACGCTTAAAGGAGACGAGTATAATCTTTACAGGCAGATCTTCTATATCATTTACGGATCTCTTCCAAAACCTGATATTTATGTCTATCTTCACTTAAATACTGACCGGCTGCTTCAGAATATTGAAAGACGAGGGCGCATATATGAGAAATCAATAACTATAGAATACCTTCAGAAAATACAGGATAGCTATTTTTCCTTTTTCAGGCAGAATCCCGAAAACAGGTACCTTGTTATTGACATCAATGAAATAGATTTTGTTGCCAATGAAAACCATTATTCAAAAATAGTCGATACGATTTTTTTTGACAATTACCCTGTTGGTTTGAATAAAGTGATTTTATAATATTTTTTTTAAATTTGCTTCAAATGTGACAAATTTATTTAAATTTGTACTTATGTTCATATTTAGTATATTGCTCATAATAAACAGACAAACAAAAAATCATTAACAAATAACACTTTAGACTATGAAAAAAATCAAAAGCTATTTTATCCTTATGCTGGCCGTAACTCTTATAACAAGTTGCAGCGGCCTTAATAAGATGAAGAAAAACTCCAACTTAGTTAAGTATGAGGTCACTCCAAAAGTTCTGGAAGCCCATGCAGGGATGGTAAATGTAACAATCAATGGTACTTTTCCTGCAAAATATTTTGACAAGAAAACTACCATTACAGCTACACCTGTTCTTACTTATGCAGGTGGTGAAATTGCTTTTGAAAAGGTTCAGGTTGTTCAGGGAGAGAGTGTTCAGGCTAATAATAAAGTAATCAATTCTTCCGGTGGCGATTTTACCTATACCGGTGCAGTTCCTTACCAGGAAGCTATGAAACTTTCAGAACTTGTTTTAAGGGTAAAAGCTGTAAGGGGAACTAAAAATCTTGATTTTGACCCTGTTAAGCTGGCCGATGGCGTAATCGCCACATCAACATTAATTGAGAAAGAGGGTAAACCTATTGCTTCGAAAGATAATTATGTCATGGTAACTCCCGAAACACAGTTAGCTGACATCAACTACCTGATCAATAACGCTGATATCCGCGGTTCCGAACTTAAAGCTGAAGATATCGCCCTTCTTAAGGATTATATCAAGAATGTCAGTGTAGATCCAAAACGCCAGTTAAAAGGTGTCCTTGTAAGTTCTTATGCTTCACCTGACGGTACATTGAAGATCAATGAGCCACTGTCACAAAAAAGAGGCGTATCTGCTGACAAATTCATCAAAAAAGCATTTGATAAAATTGAAGCAGCAAAAGCAGCCGGTTTCTTTGATGGAAAAACTACACCTGAAGACTGGGACGGTTTTAAAACAGAGGTCGAGAAATCATCAATGCAGGACAAAGAACTTATCCTCCGCGTACTCTCTATGTATGCTGACCCTGATGTTCGTGAGAAGGAGATCAAAAATATGTCTGCAGCTTTTGAATCACTCAAAACCGACATCCTCCCAAAACTGAGAAGGTCGAAAATGATGGTAAATGCTGACAAGATAGGCAGAAGCGATGAGCAGATTCTTACACAGATGAAATCAGACCCTAAAGTATTGAACCTGGAGGAAATGCTTCGTGCCGCTTCACTTACAACTGATCTTAACGAACAACTTAAGTTTTATCAGACTACCTCAGAAAACTTCCCGAAATGTATCCGCGCTCAGAATAACATTGGTTGCACTTACATGGCGTTAGGCAAAACTGACGATGCAATTGCTGCATTCGAAAAAGCAAAAGCTATCGAAAATAACGACGTGATCAAGAATAACCTTGGTTTTGGATCACTCGTGAAAGGCGATCTGGTTAAAGCTGAAGAATATTTCACTTCAATGACAGCTGCTACTCCTCAATCAAAGTGGGGACTTGGTGTAATAGCTATTACAAAAGGTGAATATGACAAAGCAGTTAACAACTTTGGCAATGAGCCTTGCTTCAACCTTGCTCTCGCCCTGGTTCTGAAAGGCGACGTCAATAAAGCCAAGTCAACTCTTGATGGCATGAAGGAACTCTGCAAATGCGGGAAACCATCATACCTGAAGGCAATAGTCGGAGCGCGTCTTGATGACAGAAATTATATGCTGAATGGCCTTCGTGAAGCTATCGGATTTAAAGCTGACTGGAAAGTTTATGCAAAAACTGACCTTGAATTTGCTAAGTTCTTCAATGACGATACATTTAAATCAACTGTACAGTAAAAATTATTTCTAACTAAAAAAGGCTGCTTTAAAAAAGCGGCCTTTTTTTATTCAACTCCCACAACACAATCCCCACGCTGATAGCAATATTGAATGAGTGTTTGGTGCCAAATTGCGGTATTTCAATACAATAATCACAAAGATCAAGAACTTCCTGGTCAACGCCATTTACTTCATGCCCAAATACAAGGGCATATTTTTCTCTTTTTTCAATCTGCATATCCTGTAGCTCAACAGAGCCTTCAGCTTGTTCAATAGCGATAATTTTATATCCATCTTTTTTAAGATCATGAATAGCATCAGTAGTTTTTGGAAAGTATCTCCAGGCTACAGATTCAGTGGCTCCAAGAGCGGTCTTCTGAATCTCCCTGTGAGGTGGTATAGCTGTAATGCCACATAAATAGATGGCTTCTGTCAGAAAAGCGTCTGCAGTACGGAAAATTGAGCCGATATTACTTTGGCTCCTGACATTATCCAGAACAAGTACAAATGGTGATTTCTCAGATTTTCTGAACTGTTCTACACTCTTTCTTATAAGTTCCTTATTAAGAAGTTTCCGCATTCTTTTTTTTGCTAAAATAATTAATTATTCTGGTAATTATTGTTATTTTGTGTGCTGCGAATTATATGATTAAGAGTTTGTTAATTAATTAACAGTAATCGGATGAATGTTCATGAATTTCAGGGTAAATCATTGCTTAAAGCTTACAATGTTGACATCCAGGAGGGATTTGTAGCAGAAACTCCCGAACAGGCAGTAATGGTTGCCGGTCAGTTAAAGGAAAAATTCGGATCTGAATTTTTTGTTGTTAAAGCACAGATCCATGCCGGTGGAAGAGGCAAGGGAGGAGGTGTAAAACTGGCAAAATCTGTGGAAGAAGCAGGCAGGCTTACCGGAGAAATGCTTGGTATGCAGCTGATTACTCCTCAGACAGGCTCTGAAGGAAAAAGAGTAAACAAGGTACTTATAGCACAGGACGTTTATTATAAAGGAGAATCTAACCCGGAAGAGTACTATATAAGTATCCTGCTCAACAGAAACAACGGGAGATATATTTTTATGTATTCACCCGAGGGAGGAATGTCAATTGAAGAGGTTGCCAAAAAAACACAGGATCTGATATTTACCGAGGAAATAAATCCGGGAATGGGACTGCAGCAATTTCAAATGCGGAATATTGCATTTAACCTGGGATTGTCAGGAATTGCTTTTAAAAACATGCAGAAGTTTCTTTCAGGTATTTATGATACTTTCCTGGGCTGTGATGCCCAACTGCTCGAGATTAACCCGGTGTTGAAAACCAGCGACAACAGAATTTTAGCAGTCGATTGCAAACTTGTTCTCGACGATAATGCATTATTCCGCCATCCTGACCTTGCTGCCATGAGAGACATTAATGAGGAAGACCCTGTGGAAGTTGAGGCAGGAAAGCATAATCTCAACTTTGTAAAACTCGATGGAAATGTTGGCTGCATGGTTAATGGAGCCGGTCTGGCAATGGCAACTATGGATATAATAAAACTATCAGGCGGTGCACCGGCAAATTTTCTGGATGTTGGAGGTGGCGCCAATGCAAAGACTGTCGAAGCCGGTTTCAGGATAATTCTTAAGGACCCTGCCGTGAAAGCAATTCTTATTAATATCTTCGGTGGAATTGTAAGATGCGACAGAGTGGCGAACGGAGTTGTTGAAGCTTATAAATCGATCGGAGAAATAAAAGTACCGGTAATCGTAAGGCTTCAGGGAACAAATGCCGAAGAAGCTAAGAAGATTATTGATAATTCCGGACTTGCTGTATTCTCAGCGGTCTCATTTAAAGAGGGCGCTGAAAGAGTACGAGATGTTTTAGCAGCAAGTTAACTGTAAGGCAAAAAAACAATTTGAACCGTGTGAAAATCAATGAATCTAAAGGATCCCATGTGAAAGACCGGGGTATATCATAAATTGTAGCATGAATACTATTTTAATTACTTTTGCAAGTCGTGAAAAAAGTATAAAATCAACAAAAGCTATTATGAATACAAAGAAAAGTTTTTTCGTCTTATCCTCAAGTGTTATTATTTCAGGTTTATTAATCGCGTGCCAATCAAATAGTAAGTTGAATGGATATCAGGGGACCCCCTTTAGTGACTCGCGGTATAGCGCGGGCGCTCAAGTCATTCCCGGGAAATTGCAATGCGAATATTACGATTTAGGTGGTGAGGGTATTGCATATCACGATACCGACACCATCAACTCAGGTAGCGGCGGGTTGAATCCTGCAGACGGAACCTATTTAAATGAATTCAGAATGAATGAACCTGTTGACATTTCATTTACTAAATTCAGAGATCCGGCTATCGACAATAACCCCTATAATTTTACAGAACCTGAAAAAGATCAACTTTACGTGGGCTGGACAAAGCCCGGAGAGTGGGTCAAATACACGGTAAAGGTTACAAAAGCCGGAACTTATCAGCTTGGAATTATGTACACTTCAAACAAAAATGGAAAAATTTCTATCTCGGTGAATGACAAAGATGTTACGGGCCCGATATTAATCCCCTCTACGTTTGTAGAAGCAGATAGCGTGGCATGGAGACAATGGCATCACTGGAACTATCTCGATAAGATGGCCGGTATTGATATGAAAAAGGGGTTGCAAACAATTACCCTTCATACTGCCGACATTGGGGATATGAACTACGACTTTATTAACTTTGAATTGGTAAAATAACAACGTAATAAACATAGAGATGATAATTAGTGAAGAAAGATTCCAAAAACTACCCGTTTGGTTAAAAAGAACAGTGATTTTCCTAACGAAAATGAGAGTTCCGGGGAAAATAGTTTACATCCTTGTTTCAATACTGGCAACTATTTGGTTCCTGATCCGTGTAATTCCGAAACCTTCAAGAGCTACTTACCCCTGCATGCAGGTGGCAGCGCCGATTATGTCAGGCTTTGTTATTTGGATACTGGCCATAACAGGTGCGGCTTTTGCATTCAAGAAAGCAAAACATAAACTTTTCGAGGCCAAATATGTGGCAGCAACACTTTTTTTTGTTCTGGCAATAGCCTCTGCCTCTATTTATACGCTGCAATCGGATGCAAAAACGAATACAAACAATTTGGAAATCTGGTATAAGCCAAACGTGCCACTTGGCATAGCCAGGGGCATAAATCCAGGCAGGGTTGCGTGGGGTCATAACCCACAAATTGCATCATGGGATGGTAAAACCGGTTTTTGGTGGGAAGATCGATTCAACAATCAGACTGAAACAGACAGGCTCCTTTCACAAACCCTGTTCAGTTTGACGAACATCAAAAATGAAAAAAAGTCGTGGTATGCTTTGTTCCGCTTTTTCAACAAATCAAAACGAGCTATTGATTCCGGATATAAACCAGGTGAAAAGGTGGCCATTAAAATCAACCAAAACAACACCGGAGCCCACGAAAACACAAATGAAATTAATGCCAATCCGCAATTGATTCTGTCGCTTTTAAAAAGTTTGGTGAATGAAGCCGGGATTCCTCAGGAAAGCATTACAGTAACTGATCCCAGCAGGTTTATAACCAACAATATATATGACAAATGCCACAGCGCTTATCCGAAAATTCATTACGTCGATCACAATGGGGGCGACGGTCGTGAACAGGCTACTTTTGTCGAAAATGCCATTCCTTACTCAGTCGATAATGGGAAAGTCGCCACAGGATTAGCTACTTGTATCGTTGAAGCCGACTATATTATCAATATGGCATTGATGAAAGGTCATGTAAGTCAGGGAGTGACTCTCTGCGCTAAGAACTATTTCGGCTGCACCAATATAGAAGCAGACTGGCGCAAGAATGCACACTCAGGCGGGTTTAGCCAAAACAGGGATGGTTTGCATACCTATTCTGTTTATCCTGATTATATGGGGCATAAAGATTTGGGTGCAAAAACCATGTTGTTTTTAATCGATGGCATTTACAGCAATAAATTTGTCAATGGGATTCCGGCCTCTAAATGGTCGCTCACTCCATTTGACAACAATTGGCCGTGCAGTTTATTTGCCTCACAGGATGGCGTGGCTATCGATGCCGTGGTATTGGATTTTGCCCTTGCTGAATGGCCCGATGCGCCAGACATGATGTATAGCGATTATTCAGTAAATGAATGTGCGTTAGCCGATAATCCACCTTCAGGAACGGTTTACGACCCTGAACGCGATGGCGTCAGACTGACCAGCCTGGGCGCTTCAGAACACTGGAATAATCCAATAAACAAAAAATACAGTCGCAATCTCAACACAGGTAAGGGTATCGAATTGATTTATTCAAGGGTTAAAAAGTAATATAATTCATATACAACCAGAGAACAATAATACCAATTGCCCTTAAACTCATTTGCCTGACATGAAGTCTCCCTTTGCACTACATCCCGGGAACCTGAAGAAGGTTCCCGCGCAAAACACAAATCATCAAATAAATAGTCCTTTTCCTAAAAAGATTTCAGCAATTCCCTCACAATCAGTATCAGCATAATGCTTTAACTAACATGTTTTTTTTCAAATTTCCGATGCCAATGGAAAATGAACATCCTTGAAGGCCAGTTGGTAATAAATAGGACTTCAAGTTGGGTCTTGCAGACCACATGAAGTCCTATTTATCAGGTTTTGTAGCTACTTTTCCTGTCATGTTAGAAATTGTCCGGGTACTAGAGATTTGTCTTGAAGAATAAAGGTCCGGGGTATGGGTAAAGTTTCATTCAAAGTCATAACAAACTAATGTCAGGCTGCATGTTCCCTTAGTCTTTTAATATGTTTGAATTCCGGTTCTTTGCATTTCCTCTCTTCTTCCAGATCAAAGTCATTCTGAAGTCCAAGCCAGAATTTGGCAGAATTACCAAAATAGTAGCTAAGTCTTATCGCTGTGTCAGCTGTAATACTCCGGTTTCCCTTAATTATCTCAGAAGTTCTGGTCTGAGGGATTCCCAGGTCTTTTGATAGTCGGTAGGCAGAAATATTTAAAGGCTTTAGAAATTCTTCTAAAAGAATCTCTCCGGGGTGAATATTTGAAAGCTTTTCCATTTCAACTATTTATGATAATCCATTATTGTTACTTCAATCGAGTTTCCATCGTTCCATTTAAATACAATCCTCCATTGGTCATTGATCCGGATACTGTAAAAGTCATTCATTTTTCCAGATAGTTTCTCAGGTTTATTTGATGGGGGTACTTTTAAGTCCATCAAATTTTGTGAGTTGTTCAGCATTCTTAGTTTTCTTCTTCCAATCTGTTGTAGGTCCTGAGGTAGATTCTTTACTCTATCACCATTCCATATTTTTTCAGTCTCCTTTGACCCAAACGAAGAAATCATATTCCGTGTCGCGTTACTAACGTCAAAGATAAGTATTTAAATTTAAAACTCCAAGTTTAAATTAATCGAGCTATAAAACCTAACGGTTACAGCTATACCCAGTAAGGGATTGCGGAGAGCGGCATTATCCACAGACACAAAACTTGATGCGGGTGATAATGTCCAAAAACCTCTGAAACCCTTATTGGGTATAGGTGATATTAGCATTTCTTTGGAGTTTAAGAATTCTTCAATCAGGGTAATAAATTCTTCACTTTTGGTTATTAGCGGAATTGTTAAGTCTTTGTCAAACGAAATAAAATCGGAATAATCTCCCTCTTGTCTCCAATCGAAGAGATCCGAAAAAAGTTTGCCAAAATCTTTGTCGAATAATCCAGTTTTTATGAACTCACTCATGAACTTGATTCTGACTCCTTTATGAGTCTTGGCCTCTATAGAATGAAAATAAAGCAGGGCAGAGACTGCATAAAAACATGCGTAATATATTCGATTGATTGAGGAATTCCACCTTTCATTTTCAGCAAGGAGCTTGGCGTCATTTAAGGTATCTGTCGCTCTTTGAAGTCGATAAGTTATATAATCATTCTGCTCTTTTGTCATGGAATGAAAATCCCTTCTTTTTTTATGCTTTTAAAAAGTGGAGTGACTGAATACTTACCTTCCCACACACTTTTTGAATAAACAAACACTGAAATAGGAACTCCAATTTCAAGTTCTAAGTCAAGAAGATGATGTCTAAAGGTCTGTTCGATTTTTTTATCGACATTTTTCTGTTTTAGAAGGATCATCACATCCCAATCTGAATCCCTTTTATTGTCTCCTCTTGCTCTGGAGCCATAAATGATGACCTCAGCTGTATTGTCGATTTCATTTACCTTTTGTCGAATCAATTGGATTATATGTTGTTTTCTTCGAATCATGATACAAATTTAATAAAATATTGGAATCAACCTCTCTGACGCAATTTTTGCCAGTCACGGCGAACGATAAAGTTATCCCGCCAAAAAAAATTATTTGTCAAGGTGAACTTTATAAGTGGCAAAGCAAAAACCATTACAGTTGTCTAATCAGTCAGAAATATGCTCCTGGAGTTGTACTTAGGCTTTTTATATTGTCAAGATATAACTAACTCAATGTATATTATGTGTCATCAATAGGATTATTTCATAGAATCAATACCTGATTATAATTTCCTATAGCTCGAAATTCACCGAGATAAAATAAGAAACCCTGACAACTTTTCCTTTGTGTTTACCAGGGGTCCACTTTGGAGAAGATTTAACAGATTTTAATGCCTCATCATCAATTAAGGAATCAACTCCCCTGGCTACTTTTACATTTGAGACTGTTCCATCCATCTCAACAAAAAAGGTAATATATACCTTCCCTTGTATTCTGTTAACTGTCGCTATCTCCGGATATTTAGTCTTTTTTTGAACCCATTCTCTAAATTTGTTGATATCACCTCCTTTGAATGTTGGCATTTCATCAACTTTAGAATACAGTCCAGAGCCTGATCCATCACCGCCCTCTCCACCTCCTCCTGTGCCCAATCCTGATAAAGTACTTGTTCCATCTCCTGCTCCATTTATAATGTTTTCGCCATCTAAGCCCTCAGTTATTGAGTCTAAAGATGATTCAATGGATTTCTCAACAGGAATAATTGAATCTACAACCTTGGGTGCAAGATATTTCAGTTCAGAAATTATATGCCTTGACTGAGTCTTTGCCTGCGGTGGAAGGGATGGTAATGGTGGAGGTTGAATGCCACCATGGTCATCAGGGGGCATAAGATTTTCCATTGTTATATATCTGACAATATTTATCTCCTTATTTTTTTGTCCAGGATTCCTAAGGAAAGGAATTATTACCGCTACGTTTCCTATTATTATAGCCAGGATAATTGATAAAGAAAGAATAAGATTATACTTTTTTCTTAAAAAATACGCGCCATATTCCTTATTTAGTCTTTCAAAAACAATGTCATCAAAATCAGGTGCTGACATCTAGTAAGGATTAATTTTCATTTTTCGCACAGTAAATTTGAAATCTTTGACGCCTAATAGTCCTTCTCGACTTACCCCTTCTATTCTACCAATAAAATCGGTATTTATATCAGAACTGTAGAAATCCAAAGTAGCTTCCCCATTTTCATCTGTAATAACAGACGGCTCCCATAATAGGTTATTGCGAAAATCTGGCAATAGCGAATCAGCTGCCACTTCATCGTAGTTTGGTTTGTAAAACTCACGGTTCTCAAAAAATGCTTTCACCCTTGATAAATTATTCATCTTTAATAGTTGTTCTTCTGTGAAATCAGGTCTTCCATATCTTATTATTGTTGTCTGCCCATTCGCTGTATAAAACTTATAAAGTTTACCGTTTTCTGGTTTTGTATTTTCTCGCGAGTCACGTCCACAAGCTGGACAATTCAAATAACCATAACTACAGACATAATCGTCAGGATCAAAAAATAGATTAAGTTTTGACAAGCTGTCAAGATTACCCATATATTTCCTTCTTATAAGGTTTGTCTTTTTCCCTTTGATTGTAACCTCCCTAATTTTGGTAACCCCAGAACTTATGACCGGGATAGTCTGAATCACATCTGATTCTTGAATTAAATTTGGAATTGGATATGTAATTTGTTTGGTTTTCATTATTTGATTGATACTCTCAAAAGAGTCTGTTAGTTTGATACGGGGTTTGGTTCCTGGAGGTCCAACTGGTTTCAAGTAAACATAATCACCTTCCCATGCTTTTAAAAATACGGGAGGGACAATAAATTTTCTCATTGAATCAGCTTGTATTAATAATTTTCTTCTATCCTTATTCGGCGAAAATGCAGTGACAAATAGTGGTTTCTCCATTTTTTGTCTTTTTAAATTAATAATTTCGCCTTTAATTCCATTAAAAATTACTTGTTGCATCTGTTCGCCTGATTTTTTCAGGTTCATTTCATTCCATACATATTTCCTCCATCCTTGAGTTAGCATAAGCAAATCCAATGCTTCATCTCGGTCTTTATTGTTGCTATTAAAATAGAAAGAAGGGTTATAAATCCTTCCTTTCAACTGAGAAGAAAGGTAATAATGTGTAAGTATATTATTTGAGTCTTGCGGATTTTGATATAGTTTGTCAAAAACAGTTACTCCAAAATTTGCTACTACCGGTTTCCCGTTTTCATCTTTTGCGATAATTTTCAATGTTGCTTTTCCTCTGGTTGCAAATATTTCTTTAGATAATACGGCAGCTATGTTTAGTTTTTGAAAATAGTTAAGGTAAACCAGCCTTTCAGCAACAGGAACCAGTTTACTATTAAAAAGAGTAACCTCTGCTATGCCCTGCGGGAGATCGGCCAAAGGTATCTTTATCATTAACTTACCTTCTAATTTAGCCATAGTCAAGCCATAAACTACACCACGACATTGAACTCTTATGTAGATGTCTTCTTGATTTACTTCAGGCATTTGAGATACTTTCAAATAGATTGACTCTTTATCTCTTTCATCCAATTGCAACGTCATTCCTTCAGTATGAATGTCCGGTAAAAGGAAGGTGCTATCAACTGAAGGTTCTGAAAGACGAATTGTATACTTTTTTCCAAAAATTGGCTTAAATTTTAAACTCCCCATCCCTGCATGAAAACTTTTGAATTTCAAGAGAGGAGTAATATCTTCGTACAAAGTCCCTGCTATATCAATAGGTTCATCTTTTATACTTACAGCTTTATATGCAAGTTTGCTTTCTATTCCAAATATTAGATCTCCTCCTTCAGGAAAGGTTGAAAATTGAAATGTGTTTGCATTGCCTACTGCCGGCTCGAATAATAATGGTTTGTCGGATATTTGTTTTGTTATTGTTTGTGATGTAACCTCATTTTTGATTTTGATCCTCCTGACAGCTTTAAATTCAGAGGTGTCGTTAAAGAATGAATTTGGTGTATACGCCGCAAGTAGATAATCTCCTTCGGGTAATGTACTCTCTAAATATATGCGGCCATTGGCAGTACCATTTTGAATTTCATATTTTTCCTCCCAAACTACCTTCTTATTATTTTCATTTAACAATTGTAAGTAAAGAATCTTGCTCATCAAAGAAGGGATAAAATATTGAGCATCTAGTAGATATACTTTGAACCATAAATCTTCTCCGGTTTCGTAGATGTCTTTGCTTGTTTGTATATAAGGTACTTCGGGAGATGAGTTTTTAGCTAAAGAATGCAACCGTTCCGCAAGCTGTATTTGCTGGGGATTATTGGTTTGTGCACAAACGGGTAATAATAATAAAATAGCTAAAATTATTAAAATAGAAGGTTTATGTTTTATCATGATTTAGGCTGAATAGTTAATATTTTATAATTGTTTAAGAAATATTAATTATCTAACAACAAAAATTGTTCCATTTAGAATCCAAAGATATAAACTTCCAAACAAATTCTTCATTTACCCGGTTACTGAGTGACTTGCTACCAGAAATTTTATAAGCTTTAATGGAGTCAGAATATGATTTTTCCACTGATAACTTAGTTGTCCAGCCAACCAAGAAAATTTAGTTTGATATGGTTATGATTATGCTTTTGTTGTCAAGTAGTCTGGCTCGTATCGTGCTGGTGCTTAAGCATAACTCGTTTTTATATGTAGTAACCGAAAGAAAACGAATCTGTCATGCTATACGAAATGAAGACTTGCTAAGCTAAGGCCCTTTGAGAGCTTGAAGATGGCGTTCATGAACCGGTTTTGTATCTTCTTACAAAACATCCCGATAGCTATCGGGACCGTGAATTGCCATATGCAAGCTTGCGTCGGGGCAAGCCGGGTAAAGTACAAATTAACTAATTGTCCAGTTTCTCAGTATGGGTACATATGGCCCCCAAAAGAGTAACTGCTTAAAAGATTAAAATTCAACGCTTTAAAAAAGTAGTTACTTAAGAGATGGCTTGGTCTCGGGATATGAGTAGATTTTGCCATGTCGCGGTAAAGGATATTTGTCTTTCAGCCCTACGAGTTAGAAGGCGTTTTATTGAAGATTTCTAATGTGATATGTATTTGTGGGTCATGATAATGCCATAATTAGCCTAATAGTTTTATTCCAAATTTATAGTTGCATTCAATGATTATGAGAATCTTGTTGCTTTTCTTCAGCTTTTAATGGGGTATTCATCCAAAATCTTCCTGAATTGTCAGAAATGGAAATACAGTTCTGTTCAAGGGGCACAGACTGTATAAAACAATTATTTTCAAATTTCAATGGCTTATTATATTCCTGTACAAAAAGTTCCCTGAACTGACGAAATTCAAGCTCTCTTCGTTTGTTAAGGATATTGCCATTAATGTCTTTCAGGTTTCCATAACTTAATCGAGTGGAATCAAGTTCCTTGCGCTTGAATTTATCATCTCTGACGGTTATATACAAGTTGGGGCCGTCAACTTTAATCCTTGTGATCTTCGCTTTTCTTTTGCCGATGGTCATATCGTAGTTTTCCATTCTGCGTCCCGAAACAGGATCGATCTTCCTGTTGAAATAAGCTGTAATAGTCATATCCGGGAAGGGATATTGGGCATAGGGTCCACCTTCTTGCTTCCATTCTACTTTCACAATTTTAAAGAAGTTATTGTCAGTCGCATCAGGTATAGTGAATGAATTATTGAAAGATATGTATTTAAGGCACATCCTGGAATTAACTGCTGACTCATGCCCATATTCAGTTTCAATATTGAAAATCTCCCTGCTCTTTTTTTCTGAATTTGAAAATGATGCAGAATACTCAAGTTTGTGTATCGAATAATCATCGGGCTGAATGAATATTGCACCTTTCATCATGATGCTATCACCTGTAATCTGTCGTTTTGCGGTGAAGTCGATCTTATATAATAATGTACTTCCATCATAAATTCCAACTGGCGTTGAAAACCTGTGATTTTTGATAAAATTCTGTGTAAGAGTATCAACAAACGAAAATGATCTTTTATCGAAATTTCTGATTGCATCGTGAACCAGCAATATTAAAAGCTCATTGCCGTATTGATCACCAACCGTTGCATGGGGTATCCTTTTAAATGACACATCAGAATGATCAGTTTCCGGAAGATCATAATAGGGGGTCATATTCATTCTTAAGAAATCCATATTCTTTTTGAAATCGAGTAATCTGTACCTGTTTGAATCTGATGGATAGTCAAAGCCCTTATCCAGAGTCTGGATGATCCCCTCGTTCAGGTTAAGATAATTACTGCTGTCCTTCTGATAATCCCTGTAATAGGATACATAACTGAAGGGTATAGCCGGATTATTTTTTTTAATATTTCTGAGCGCCCTGGCTATTATAATTTCCGGGCTGAGTCTTTTTTTTCTGGCAGTTACCCTGACTTCACTCAGACTATAAATATTTGGTACAAGCTTTAGATTGTTCATTCCAGAGGTTTTTAGAACACTGAAAGCCAATGAGAGCTTGTGAAATCCAATACAGGAAACGATCAGGCTGTCGGATTGAAATCCGGGATTGTTTAATATTCTGAAATCACCTTCAGCATTTGTATAGATCCCAACCTGATAGTTTTTAAGACGTACTGTCGCGTATTGTACAGGTTCTGAAGTTTTAGAATTAATAACTTTCCCTCTTATATAATCAGGCTGCTGGCAATAAATTACAGGATGATTAATCGGGAATAGTAAACCAATAAAGATTAAGCGTCGTATCATCTCTTTTCAAATTAAGTAGTGTCTCGTCCCTGAATGGGGTTACGCTATTAGCATTGAACTTATATTCATGTCCACCTCCAATTTTGAAAAAAGCCTCATTATCGATCCTTTCGCAAGAAGCTAAAGTCAAAATAACTACTGCTATAAAAAGCGGAGACTTTTTCATAATGAATGGTTATTAGTCAGGTATCTATTTGCTGCAATATTCATGCCATATTCCTTAAATGTCAAGGGGTTACTAAGAATTTCATAATGCCAATACTTGTAGATGGCCAGGTGTTGTCAGTCACAATAAAGTTGTCAAGATGGCCAAGTCCCGAAAGAAGGTGCAAAGTTGTCATGTCACGATAAAATTTATCCAGATGACGATGCAAAAACCATGACAACTAGCGTGTCGGCCGGCAGCCCTATTATACCAAATTTTTCGTTGGTAGTCAGGCAAATGATATCTTTGTTACGGTACAATCTTAACTGAATGTAGGATTTGTCTCGGGAGTGCAGTGTTTCTGTCTTCCGTGTGTTTGGTTAGGCAAGCTCTTTGGCAGGTTTTGGTAGAGCTTTGGCATTATTCATTTCCTCCTTTATGGTGTTAACAACGTGATACCGGTAAAATCGGCGCCGGAGAAATCGCAGCCGCCAATATGGCTTACTGAAAATTCAGTTTCTTGCAATGAACAGTTCTTAAATATATTGTTGGCTAAATTAGAACTCTGAATGTGGCTGCTTCTGATATCGGAACTTGAAAAGTCACAGCTATCAACGTAATTGCTAGTTAGAAGAAGTCCCGACAAATCTGAACCGATAAACATGCAGCGCTGCATATTGGAAGAACTGAATTTTTTATGCAGATTTTTCAACCCGGAAAAGTCAGCGCCCACCCAATTCCCGCGCGACATATCCCAGCTAAGATTTTTCTTCAGCTTTCCATATGGCAATTCAACCGATTGGTTAACCAAAGACTCAACGGGTGCCATTTCAGTGGCCGCAGATTGTTGTCTTTCTGAGAAATAGTTAAGTTCAACACCCAGAATATCCGCGAGACGGTTAAAAGTAATGATGTCCGGCATGGATTCTCCGCGCTCCCACTTTCCGACTGCCTGTGAACTTATGAATAGACGTTGAGCAAGCTGGGATTGAGAAATATTTATTTTCTTTCGTGCTTCTGCAATTTTATTGCCAATTCTCGTAGTAGATAACATAGGTACTATCATTTTGTTTTTTTTCGACACTACAAAGATATTGGGCTTCATTTCCAGAATCAATAAAATAAAAACACTTATGGTTGTAATTACGCTATTTATTGTGGTTATTTAACAACTATCAGTAGTGTATGGCGAATTTAAGGTTGGCGCGAAGGCTAAATCCCTGGTTATTAGGAGATATTATGCCTGTGTTATAAACCGTATTTCTTTATGTCAACTTACGGATTATTATATCAGAAGTTGCATTTATAAATACTATAATCCTGCCTTTTATCCGATTGAATTTATTTTTAAAGGAATCGCTTTTTTACTTGTTTTCACTTCAAATTTAAAAACTCCATTCTTATCACTTTTAGCTTTAATACTTTTGGTTCCATTATAAATAGTGTATAAGCTATTAGCTTTTAAAACATGAATGTTGTAGGATACCTTTCCTTGTTCATTGGTTGAAGACTGAAGCCATGAATATTCATCAGAATCCCATTTTAATATTTCAAATGAAATACTTTCAGTAGTATTTACTTTAAAAGAATATAAGTCATCTCTTCCATTGAAATAGATTAATTCATTCTTATTTGAATAAAATCCAAAGTCCCTCATTGATGTTATTTTAAATTGATTATTTGAAATAGAATAGTTATTAGTTGCTAGTGTCATGTCAACGGTCATATGACGGATAAAGTCTTTTTAGTTTGATTCGGG
>JBAXXU010000069.1:0-22874 GCA_037127735.1 Bacteroidota bacterium | reverse complement strand
GATGTTTGACGCTATTGCACCTGTTATGTGGCTATTTTGTGCGGTTTATATAATGCCTGAAAGAATGATTATTTATTTAAAGATGAATCCGGGCAATCTACTCCCTAACTCTTTGCAACGTCGGCACATAAAAAATCCCCGACGGAGAAACTACGTCAGGGATTAATTAAGCTCTATCTCTCGACGGAGATAGAGCTAGATGGTTGCGCGCATTGGTATAGGTAATAACTGTATCTCTCAATGCACACAGGCTAATTATATAGGAAATTGGGCAAATATCAAGAAATTAAGAGCTATCAGAGATAAAGTTAGACGAAAATATGTCCGTTTTGTCCGGTAATTTTTAGCTGAAAACTACGTAACTATTTGATAAGTTTGGAGATAGGACTGTCCGCCCCTCAGGACCCGGACATAGACGATAAATAGCCTTTATTTATGCGATATTTTCATTATATCTGTTGTAAAAATTAGATTCACTCAGTTCCTTCTTTAAAGAATCGATTATAAACCCATCGATCCGCTTCCAGATATAAGAGACAAATTTAACGGGGTTAGGATTTCCTTTGCTATCACGGTAATCAAGGTTATAGCTATCAATCTTCTTATAGGTAATCAAAATTGCTTCTCCAAGCAAATCTTCCCCAAATCGCCTGACCAAACCAGGGAATGCTACTTTATGAATTCTAAATATTAAAAAACTGACGTAGCGAAGGACAAGTTCGTCTTTGCTTTCCTTTGATCCTTTTTGAGCTTTTAGGATCAAACTCCTTTCTTCAGATAAGGTAATCTTTGGATAGCGTTGCACGACATGGCTGTAAGATTCCCACATATCTGTTAAAACTTAATCAATATTTCCAATCGCTGGAATAAAATTTAGAATACTATTAAATTGTTTTGATCCACTGCTCAATTTGCTGTTTTATTTTATCTCTTACCTGTCGCGCTTGTTCCAGCCTATCTTCCCAAGTCCCTTGAAAACTTGCTGGATCATCAAAGCTCCAATGGATTCTCTTGGTGGCAACAGTTCCAGGAAAAACGGGGCACTTTTGTGCTTGGGATTCATCGCAAACCGTAATTACATAGTCATAGCGTTTCCCCTGTTTATAAAAATCAAAAACGCTTTTGGTTTTGTTCTGAGAAATATCAATCTCTATCTCTTGCATAACCTCAATAGCCAAAGGATTTAGTTTCCCCGGTTCAAGCCCAGCGCTTTCCGCTTCGAACCTATCCCCTGCAATATGCTTTAACAGGGCTTCTGCCATCTGAGACCTAGCTGAATTATGTACACAAACAAATAAAACATTTTTCTTAT
Organism: Bacteroidota bacterium; assembly: GCA_037127735.1. Taxonomy (GTDB): domain Bacteria; phylum Bacteroidota; class Bacteroidia; order Bacteroidales; family VadinHA17; genus LD21. The sequence goes on along the minus strand of JBAXXU010000069.1, from coordinate 21,562 downwards.
CCATATACAAACCCCTAATGTTATTTTAACTTTTCAGGATGATGCTTTACTACATCAGCATTAACCATATAGATGACGTTTTCGGATATATTCGTCGCATGATCACAGATTCTCTCCAAATGCCGAGCGATCAAAAGAAGCGGAACTGCTCGTGAAGCCGTAGATGAATCTTTGCTCATATAATCATCAACTAATTCTTTTTGAACTAAATTGCGTAATTTATCAGCCTCACTATCGCGTAAAATTACACTCCCCGCCAATTCCGCATCTTTATTCACAAAAGCATCTAACGCATCTTTAGTCATTTGTTGGGCAAGTTTAGTTAGCTTCGGAATATCAATTAGTGGCTTAAGTAAAGGTTTGCCCACGAGATCCTGAACGCGCTGAGCGATATCTACCGCCAAATCCGCTATCCTTTCTAAATCCGTAGAAATTTTCATAGACATCGTAATAAAACGTAAGTCAATTGCCATTGGTTGCCTTAGCGCTAATAAATCCAGGCATCGTTCATCAATGGCGTTCTCCATTTCGTCAATGACCTTATCCTCATTAATTATTTTATTAACCCTTTCTATGCTCAGCTCTTTCAGCGATTCCATAGATTCAAAGATCGCGGTCTCAACTAGTGTGCCCATTTTAAGTAATTGCTGCTTTAAATCCGTTAATTCCTGATCCAAATGTCTTTCCATAGCTTAACCCTCTTTCTAGTTTATCTTTATTATCCAAATCTTCCGGTAATATAAGCTTCAGTCTTAAGATCCTTGGGCTTAGTAAATATATCCTGAGTCTTACCAAATTCCACCAACTCTCCTAAAAGAAAAAATCCCGTATAATCAGAAACACGCGCTGCCTGCTGCATATTGTGCGTAACGATAACGATAGAGTAATCTTTCTTCAGCTCCAAAATTAATTCCTCTATCTTTGCGGTTGATATCGGGTCTAAGCTTGCACAGGGCTCATCAAACAGTATCACTTCTGTCTCTACAGCCAAACATCGAGCAATGCACAAACGCTGCTGTTGGCCTCCAGATAATTTTAAAGCACTATCATTAAGCCTATCTTTTACTTCATCCCAAATAACTGCCTTCTTTAAAGAATCTTCGACCTTCTGCTCAATAAATCCTTTATCTTTTATTCCGTTTACTTTTAAGCCATAGCTTATGTTTTCAAATATAGTTTTAGGAAAAGGATTGGGTTTCTGGAAAACCATCCCCACCCTCCTTCTTATATCAACAGGATCAACTAATGAACTATTAATCTCCAAATCATCAAGAAATATCTTACCACAAAGAGTAGTGTGTAAGACAAGCTCATTCATCCGGTTGAACAAACGTATAAAAGTTGATTTACCGCAGCCAGATGGCCCAATCATTGCCGTAACCTTGTTGGCATAAATATCAAGGCTAACATTTTTTAGAGCCTGAGTTTTTCCGTAAAAGAAATCCACGTTCTGGGCTTGCATTTTTATTTTATTATCCATTTAAACTCCTCTGTCTTTGACGCAAGAATATAGCAAATCCTGAAATAAATAAAACTAGAAATAAAAGCACTAAACTGCATCCATAAGCAATTGCTCTTTGCTTATCTGGATGCGCCCCTTCAGTCATCAGCGCATAAATATGATATGGCAAGGCCATAACTTCAGAAAATATGGACTTGGGATAGCCGCGCGTATAAAAAGCGGCGGCGGTAAATAAAATCGGCGCCGTTTCTCCAGCTACCCTACCAATGCTTAGAATAACACCCGTAAGAATTCCAGGTAAAGCTGTAGGCAAAACAATATTCTTAATCGTTTCCCATTTCGTTGCACCCAGAGATAATGAAGCTTCTCTGATTGACTGTGGAACAGCTGTAAGCGCCTCCTGAGCTGATGAGATAATCATAGGAAGAGCAAGAATTCCCAAAGTAAGGCTGCCGGAAAGAATTGAAACTCCGAAACCAAAAAATTTAACAAACACCGCTAAGCCAAATAAACCAAAAACTACCGAAGGTACGCCAGCCAGATTGTTTATACTAATTCTAATAATATTTACCACAATACTTTTAGGTGAATACTCACAAAGATATATCGCACAGGCCAGCCCTAGCGGTAAGGCCACTATAATCGCCCCAAAGGTAATATAAAGCGTCCCCACAATTACCGGAGCAATCCCACCTTTAGTCATTGCAGAATATGGCACCTGGGTAAGAAAATTCCAGTTCAACACACTAAAACCGCGCACCGCAATAAAATATATGATTGAACCCAGAGCTAAAAGAGTAGCAACCATGCATAGGAATAAACCAAAAAATCCCAGATTTTGTGAAAACTCTTTTTTCATCCGCTTAACCCCAGCTTTATCCTAAAACGCCGACTAATCATCTCGGCAACAATATTAAAAACAAAGGTAATTACAAAAAGTATAAGCGCAATGGCAAAAAGCGCATGATAATGACTGCCACCCATAGGCGCCTCCCCCATCTCAGCAGCAATTGCTGCAGTCATCGGCCTAACCGGCTCCAAGAATGTATGCGGCATAACTGCTGCGCCTCCGGCAACCATCAATACCGTCATCGTCTCGCCAATTGCCCGGCTCATTCCTAAAATTATGGCCGTGGATATTCCTGAACCTGCTGCCGGGATTACTACCTGAGTCAAAGTTTGCCAGCGTGTCGCGCCTACAGCAAATGATGCCTCACGAAAAGCATTCGGAACATAATTCAGTGCATCTTCGGCAATACTACATACTGTAGGAGTAGCCATAATTCCCAAAATAATACTAGCATTTAAGGCAGTTAACCCTGTAGGTAAATGAAATATCTTCTGCAAAAAAGGAGTAAGTATAACCATGCCAAAAAATCCAAAAACTACCGAGGGAATACTCGCTAATAATTCAATGACAGGCTTTAAAATAGCTTTCTGACACGGTCCAGCTAGTTCATTTAGATAAAGCGCGCTGCCTATTCCTAAAGGCACACAAACTAACACTGCACCCAAAGTAACCCAAACAGAGGCTAAAATTAAAGGTAAAATTCCAAACTCCGCTGGATTGTAAGTAGGATACCAACTCCGGCCAAAAATAAATTTAGTAAAACTTACTTCTTTAAATATGGGCAGACTTTCTTTAAGCAGCACTAGCACAATACCCACTAGAAAAAAAAGCGAAGCGAAAGCGAGAATCGTAAATATCCATTTATATAATTTTTCTTTAAAACGCAGTCTTTTCATAATTGGAGTGATGGCACGGCAGGACATATCCGCCGTGCCATCTTAGGGTTACCGAGTAAACGCTTTATTTTTTCTCCTTTAACCCCACAAAACCATCTTCCTCAACTAATTTCTGCCCTTCATCACTTAAGATAAAATCAATATATTCCTTAACTAATCCTTTGGGCTTGCCATTGGTATACATAAAAAGCGGACGAGTTACTGGGTATTTACCAGAAATAACTGTCTCTCTTGAAGGTATAACTCCATCTACTTCGAGCGCTTTTACAGAAGATGTAATAAAACCTAACCCCACATAACCTATTCCTCCAGGGGTTCCAGCAACTGTAGTTGCAATAGCCTGATTTGATGCCTGCATTAAAGCATCAGAGCGAGTTTTACCACCTTCTAATACTAACGTAAGAAAAGCTTCAAATGTTCCGCTTGAAGTATCACGTGAAACTACTACGATCTTCTCATCAGATCCACCTAATTGAGACCAATTAGATATACTGCCCAGATAAATATCTTTTACCTGTTTTTTACTTAATTTACTAATATTGTTTGCTGGATTAACAATTACTGCCAAGCCATCCCAAGCAACTATATTAGCCGTAGCATCAACGCCATTAGTTACTGCTTTATCTAACTCTGTATCCTTAATCGGACGGGAAGAACTAGCAATATCACAGTTTTTATCCAACAACGATGCAATACCCACTCCTGAACCACCACCACGTACTGAGATATTCGCCCCAGGATTTTTATCCATATAAACTTCCGCTGTCTTTTGAGCAATCGGAAGCACCGTCGTAGAACCTTCAACCACAATCTTCTCTGCGTAGCAGGGAATAATCAGGCCTAAGCCCAGAATCCCCATTAACGCTAACGTACTTAATTTCTTCATTTTAACTCTCCTCTTTAGTTTATTACTATGTTGATTATTTTGGCCTCACCTGACTTATGTCAGATGAGGCCAATTATTAACTACTCATTAAAACTTCATATTCAAGTCAAACTGTATAAGAGTCTCAGGTTTTGCAGCGCTAGAAGCAGAAGCAGTCAAACCGTGATTACCGTTAATTGCCCAGCTACGATATACATCCAACCCCAAAGAAACATTTTTAGCTAAACCAAAACTAATAATGCCTTCATGGCTTCTTATACCAGTTTGGCCACTGTAACGATCAGAATCAGGCAACATATCAAACACAGAATTATTGCCCAACATGGCATAAATATACTTAACTTGCCAATCACCCCACTTTTCCATTTTTTCATTACCAAACTGTAATCCTAATGAATAACCAGTGTTCTTTTCTGAAACAGCGAGGTTATTAACATATTCACCAAAAAACTTTAAACTCTCAACATTTAACCCTACGGCCGCAAACGGCTGTTTAATCGTTAATTCTAACGCAGGATTTAATAAACTATAATTATACGCATAGCTTCCATAAGCAGTGCTAGTAATAGTACCAATTTTAGTATTATTGCCCTTAGAAAAACTTGAGGCAATTGAACCTTTAGTCTGAAAATATTCATATGTTAAAGCGCCTTTTAATGAAAGATTATCATTAATTGCGTAATTTATTCCCGGCTGCACAAGGTATGCCATGGAACCAGAAACGGTACTCGTATCAGCTACAAGAACCAAAGCTCCAGCTTTCATAAATACTGATGTTTTAGGGTTAAGAGTTTTATTAAACCCGATAACACCGCCTTCTGGAGTTATATCTGTATCCCAAATCAAATCTGTCGGCTCCCAAAGCACATCCGGAAGGAGCATCTTGCCACCTACCAAAGTTAACCAAGGAGTCGGATCATATTTGGCATAAGCATAATCCAACCTTATACCCATTTTAGAGGAATCTCCGCCATCTTTAGCCCCAAAGGAAACATTTGTAGATCTAGGATCTCCATCAGCATTAGTAGCTATGCCAACACCTACCTTAAACTTATCATTTACTTTACTGTCCAAACCAAGTCGCATACGCACGCGGCCTATAGTTGTATTTTTGCTTATGTCATTAGTATTTTGTTCGTGAAGATTCTGGAACCGCAAACGTAAATCACCCTTAAGCTTAGTATTCATCACCCAAGCCGGCAGAGAAGAAAACTTACCTTGAGCAATTTCTTTCTTGACTTGTTCTTGTGTCTCAGTCTTTACTTGCTGCGCTTCTGCACCAGTCAAAACACCTTTATCCACTAATTTTTGTAACAATAAATCAATTTCTCCTGCATATGAAGCCTGAATACCCGCGCTCATTAAGCAGAAAGTTCCTAACAACACTGCAATAAACAACTTCTTCATTTCTACTCCTCCTTTTTTTTAATTATTCATGCATAACTTACGTATCTGACGTAAATTCAACTCCACCTCTTTTAATGAATCGCTAGCACATTCACTATCAATCAATCTCTCTTCTTCTATATTGTTTAAGATATTGCTCAACCTACCTAGCTGGTTCCTAAGATTACTGGCTAAGAAATCCTTACGTATAGGTGACATAGTATTCATTTCCTTAAACCTCCTTTCTCTGTCTTAACCTCAGAAATCTGCCGATAAATCTCAATAGCTCTCTCTGCTTCCTGATCTACCATCCTGTTAAAAAAATTGGCTATTAATCCAAATAATTTCTTAAAAATATTTTTCATGCCACAACTCCTTGCTTTTTTATTAAGGTAGGTGCATCCACAAAATAGTCTTTGTCTCTCATACTGATCAGTTCCTTTACTATTTCCATTAATTTCGCAACGCTAAAAGGCTTAGTAATATAATAGTCCGCTCCTACCAAACTGCCATAGAGCTCATCCTGAGATTCCGCTTTGGCTGTTAACATTACTACAAAAGTTTTAAAGGCAGCAGGATTGTCTTTAATAGACTTACAAATATGGAAACCATCGATCCCCGGGAGCATGACGTCTAATAACACAACATCAAACACTTCCTTGGCTAGCTTTTCCTGGGCTTCTAAGCCATCATATACACATTCCGAGTTAAATCCGTTTTTAGAAAGATTGTAAGAAATGAGCTTACTTATTCCTAAGTCATCTTCTACAACCATTATTCTTTTTTCTTTTTTTATTGTGTTTGTGTCCATCGTCTCTTTTTAATCATATTGTGCATAGAAAACATCCATAACTCTTAGTTCGTCATTGATGATTTCTTTTAGATAATCTGTTACTTTCCTGGTTATGTTTCTTATTAGTTTTCTCATATCATTTACCTTTCTTACCTTAAGTCTACTAAATCCATGTAACAAAATCCTTAAGGCATTGTGAACTTTATGTGAACTCTTAAAGCTCAAGTTTGTACCCCTTTCCCTTCACTGTCTTAATCAACTGTGGATCGTCAGAATCTTGTTCAATCTTTTCCCTAAGATGCCTTATGTGAACATCAACATTGCCGCACTCGACAATATTATCTTGGCTCCAGACCGAATCCAAGATTTCGCTATGGCCAAAGACTACCCCGGGATTATTCACAAGAAGCCTAAGAATACCCTTTTCTTTCTCAGTAAGAACAATTTCTTCGTTATTACGCTTTACTATAAAATCTTCTGTATCTATCTGGAGTGAACCAATTTTAATAGTTTTTGGGGTTGAAACTTTGTTTTCAGATCTAGCGAGAACTCGCTTTACTCTTACGACCAATTCTCTTGGGCTAAACGGTTTAGTGACGTAATCATCGGTTCCAAGGTCAAAACCTTTAAGCTTATCGTCAACTTCAGAAAGAGCGCTAAGCATAATAATAGGTATATTACTTGTACGTGGATTTTGTTTTAAACGTCTACATACCTCCCAACCGTCAATTCTAGGAAGCATGATGTCAAGGATGATTAAATCGGGGTTTTCTTGTTCGGAGATTTCCAATGCTTCAACGCCATTCTTTGCGGAAAAAATATCGTAACCAGCTATTGCCAGATTAAAAGTAATCAGCTTTACAAGCTCTTTTTCGTCATCGACAACTAAAATCTTTCTTTTCGAAATCATATACTCTCCTTTTTCATCTTCAAGGAAAGTATATAAAATCAAGGTTACAATATCATTAAGGCAATGTGAACTTTCTGTGAATTAATTTAGGATGCGTTTACGAAAAGAGTGGGATTATTAGGGGCTGTTACGCTAGGGGAATGGTGAAGCTAAAAGTAGAGCCAAGTCCTAGTTCTGACTTTACCCAGACCTGGCCACCGTGGGAAGAAACAATGTGTTTGACGATTGAAAGGCCAAGACCAGTGCCACCGAGCTCGCGGGAACGGGCTTTATCTACGCGGTAAAAACGCTCAAATATGCGAGGAAGGTCATTTTCCGAGATGCCAATTCCGGTATCTGAAATGTCAATTTGTAGAACATTGTCAACTACTTTAGCAAAAATGGAAGTCGTCCCACCTTCAGAGGAATATTTTATGGCATTATCTAGAAGATTTATCATTACCTGAGAGAACCTTGTCTCATCAGCTTTTATCTTAGGCAAATTCTGAGAAATATCAATTTTTAGCTTGATTGATTTTGCTTTAGCTTGATTGTCTATAACCATCACCGCTTTTTTTATTAATAAGACAGGATCAAGGGCCGCAAAAGACATCTTCAGCTTGCCCGATTCTATTTTTGATAAATCAAGCAAATCATTTATTAATGAAGCTAAACGATTTGAATCCTGATAAATAATATTAATAAATTCTTTGGCATTCTCCTTGTCTTCCAGTGCCCCTTCCAGGAGCGTTTCTGCATAGCCTTTTATACTAGATATAGGAGTACGCAATTCATGTGAGACGTTGGCAACAAAATCCTGGCGTATTTTTTCTAAACGCCTTAATTCGGTAATATCATGAAAAACTAATATCACTCCTTCAAGCCGATTATTACTCATTATTGGGACACCGTTAACTTTCAGTATTTTTTCTTCCGGCGTATTTATAACAATCTCTTCGGTAGCAAGATGCTGCTTGCCTTTAATGATTCTTTCAACCATTTCCTCTACCGCAGTGTTACGAATAACCTCCAGCGGTTTTTTACCTGCGGGGTTTGAATCAATAAAAAAAAGCTTCCTTAAAGATGGATTCATGAGAATAATCTTTTCATCTGCATCGGTTACAATCACTCCTTCAAACATACTCGATAAAACTAAATCGAGCCTTGCCCTCTCAGAATTAATTTTTTCTATTTTATCCCTAATATCTTCGGACATAGTATTTAATACCTGGGCCAAGTCGCCAATCTCATCCTTAGAATGAATAAAGACTTTTCTAGAGAAATCGCCCTGCGCCATGGCCTTAGCAATTAAAGACATTTCACGAAGCGGCCGCGATATAAACACAGAGACAAAAACAGTCAAACCAAGACTAAGTAGTAAAATACCAATAACACTTGTTCCTAGGACTCTACGAATCTTTGCCTGCAGCAATTCTATATCATGCCGAGGAACTGAAAATCTCAAGATGCCTCTGTCGATTTCTTTACCAAAAGGAATCGCCATGTAAAGCATATCTTTTTTAATGGTATAGCTAAAGCGCTTGCTCATCCCGAAACCTTTGGTCAAAGCTTCTTTAACTTCAGGCCTATCGGCATGATTCTCTATAGTTAAAAGCTGATCTCTGGCCAAATCCGTATCACCCAAAACCTTTCCGTTAAGAGCGATAATAGTTACACGTAGGCCAAGAGCGTTTCCTATGTTTAGTGCAAGTTCCTGAAAATCCGAAGGAATTGTTTTATCTCTCAGGCGAGTTTCTAAAAGTTCTTTTCCGAGTGCAAGCTGATGTTTAACATTATTTGCGAGGTTACTTTCAGTGTAGGATTTAAGGTGGGAATCTAAATAAAAATATCCGGCCGAAATGGCAAATATAACTACAAAACAAAAAATAAAGGTAAGTTTCCAGTGAAGTTTAATCCTCATCTTCTTCTTTGAATCTATAGCCTAAACCCCTAATCGTCTCAATTTGGCCACCCGCCTTACCAAGTTTTTCTCTAAGACGTTTAATATGGGTATCAACGGTACGAGTAAAAACATCGGATTGATGCTCCCACACATCAGATAATAATTGATCTCGAGACTGGATACGGCCGTTTCTTTCAATAAGTGTAACGAGAAGCTTAAACTCTATAGGGGTAAGCGCTATTTCTTTATTATTTACCGTAACTCTATGTTTCGGCACATCTATAATAAGGGTTCCTCGCTTAATAACATCTTTGGGTGATTCCTCAGATTTACCTCTTTTTAAAATTGCTTTTATGCGTAGAATCAATTCACGGGGGCTAAAGGGCTTTACTACATAATCATCTGCGCCAAGTTCTAGACCAACAATCCTGTCTACCTCTTCGCCTTTAGCAGTAAGCATTATGATGGGAATGTTTTTAAGCTTAACATCCTGCTTAATCGCACGACACAGTTCGAATCCATCCATTTTAGGAAGCATGATATCTAAAATAATTAAATCCGGTCGCTCTTTAGCTAAGACGTCCAGTGCCTCCTCGCCATCATCAGCAACAATACAATCATATCCAGCCTTCTCCAAGTTGTACTTCACAAGTTTGGAGATATGCTTATCGTCTTCGATTATAAGTATTTGTTCTTTGGGCATTTATTCCTCGCTTAACACGCCTATTGTAACACCTCCTGAAAAAATCTCCAGATAAATCGAATTTGATTATGAAATGTTTCTTATAAAACTAAAAAAGGAAAGGAAAATTATTAAAGAATGGGGGGGTTATCAATTAATTCGGGGAATTATTTACTTGGCTTGCCTAAACTTACTTTCAATTTCTTTAATTTTGTCCATATATTCTGCTACTTTCTCTAACCCCTTGGTATCATTTCTTCGTTTATATAATTCCTGTGCCTTAAGAAGATTACCTTTAAACTTTACCAACTGGTCGGACATAAAATAAGCTAAGGCAAGATTATAATACACCTCAGGATTATTTCGATCTAACTCGATGGCATTCTGATAATATTTAATCGCTTCAGGATATTTTCCGAGCGACGCATAAATCGCAGCCATATTAATTATTGCATCAATAGAATTTGGTTCCATAGATATTACTTTCTCATAATACTTAAGCGCGTCTTCCGGTTGAGCTGATGATTGGTATAATGCAGCAAGATTAAAGCATGCCTCACTATATTGAGGATTTATTTCTATGGCTTTTTGAAAATAACTGATGGATTTAGATTTATCTCCCTGTGAAGCATAAACCATGCCCACGACATTATATGTTTTAGGATAGCCCAGGTTAGATTCTATAGTCTTTTCGAGCTCTTTAAGACCATCAACCATTTTATCATTTTGAAGAAGATTCAATCCTGTAAAAAAAGACTTGGCATATGCATCAGTAATCTTACCATCATTTAAATCCTTAATAACGGCAAGGGAACTTATTGAAGTAGAATCTGATTTATTGTTCTTTAGATTATCTTTAAACCAATCCGCTGCTTCCTGGAATTTTCCTTCAGAGGCATATTCTATCCCTTTGCGATAAGTAGAATCGGCGTTTTGCGCAGAGGAATCCTTAACAACTATATTCAATGATATAAACAATACTATTGAAATAACTAAGAATAAAATTCGCTTCATAACCCCCTCCATATAAATCCAGAACATAATTATATCTTGGATTTATCGTCAATTCAAAGCATTAGATAAAAATAATAATATTTAACAAGGAGACCTTTTTTATAAACGCCCATTTCTATCTAAATGGTTTTTTCGGGAGGAATCTCGTCCTTTCTCGTAAGCGTGAGATAGACAACCATACCTAAAATTGTAATGAGGAAAAGTGCACTTGTTGTAGTTGGCCCCAAACCTAGACCACCCTCAGTGCGAGCCTGTGAAAGGTAGTCGCCAATAGATGCGCCGAGTGGCCGAGTTAAGATATAAACCAGCCAAAAAGCAAGTACCGCATTCCTAGACTGGTGCTTATATTCCACAGCCAAGATTCTTTTAACCGTAAAGTGCGCAATAGTGATAGCCGTAATTAAACCAACGAATATAAACAGCGAAGTTAAATACCCAAGTCCAAACTTTTCCGCAGTGAGGTCGCCTGCAGCAGTACCCAACGCAAAGGTAAATAGAATAGCCAACCAGTAAAAGACCTCGCGACGAATTGTAACAATAGAGTGGACGGACAGCGTCTTTTCAACCACATACCAAATCGCAAAGGTTAACACTAGTGCAATGAAGAATATGATAGTAGTCGTTTCCAGAGGAACTCCAAGTTTATCTGTCAGGTTATCAGTAATCAAGGTACCAACAATACTGAGGAGAACAACTGCGAACCAGTAGATTGATGGAATATACTTTTTCGCCTTGAACTGAAAGAACAAAACGACAAGAAGTAATACGCCCATAACCAACGAGGTCCCGGTCAGCCCAAAATGAAGTGCTTCATTTAAATAGTCCGCCGCAGTTTCACCTACCGTAGTACACAGAACCTTGATAATCCAGAAGTAAATTGTAACTTCCGGAACCTTGTTTAGCATCTTTCTGATTTGGGATAGTTTCATATGACCTTTCTTAATCTTTTAAATCCTACTTTATACTGCCTATCGAGAGGCAGAAAAACCGTATAAAGAAATACTTAACATCTAGTAAAATTATCGGCCAGAAACATTTAGTAACCTTGTTTTCTTTTTTAAGATGAAAAATGTTAAATATATACTTAAACTTATAACAAAAAATATTACCCATGACCTACTCACGATAAACTTTTGTTTCGTGAATAAATTAGTTACAATCTCTAAGAAGAAAAATGTTGCCACAATCGATAAAAACGTAGAAAATTCCCTTCTCAGAACGGTTTTAAATGAAAAACCCAACTCAGGTTTCTTCCAATTTCTAAAGCAAGGGATTACAATCGGCGTTTTTTGAGCCCATTCCATAAATTGATCCTTAAACTTATTCCTCAAGAACTCTTCTTCAGTAAAAATAATTCGTTCATAATAGAGCCAAAATCCAAACCAAACCAATAAAGCTAGCCACCATACTTGGATAAATAAGGTAACACCAAAAACAATGATAAAATTAGCCAGGTAAAGGGGATTTCTCGAAACTGAATACATGCCAGTGGTATTAAGCACCTCAGCTACTTGCGACTGTGTATTTCTTCCGGATGTGCCACGAGGGACATACCCCACTGTAATGCAGCGAACAATAAGACCTAAAAAAGAAATTATAATTGCACAACTTCCCCAAAAATCACCCACAGAATCACCAAATTTTGTTTCTAGTATTCGAGACTGTCTTAAAGCAATAATAAAAACCGGAATAGCTAAAAGTGGCAAATAACTTCTCCACTTAAAAAGCCAATTTCCCTGCTTTTCTATATCTTCTCTTAAAGCCATTCAATCTTTCCTAGATTATGAATTACGTTTATTATATTTCAAGCAAAAACCAACTACACCATATTCTACCACAATTTCCAAAATTAGAAATAGCTTAGTGAACACCTAGAAAAGACTCACTATAAAAACACTCTTTGTAAACAAATCTTGCGAAATTTAATGGGTAACTCCCGTGAAGCCGCCTAGAAATACGGCGCGACAGAAAGACTCTCTGTATACAGCTAATAATAAAAGCGCCGCGGTTATAAGCCGCGGCGCTTGTCTAAACGCTAAGTTTGTATATCAACCTCTTCTATGCCAACCCCACCATCCGTACGGCACAAGAGCATCAGGAGCTGGCGTTATCATGGCTTCTTTCAGCGCCTCTTCCGCGGTCTGCTGACAAGGCCACTCACCTCCAGCGAACCCATAGGAGAATTCTACTCTTTTGTCAACCAACCGAATTAACATGGCAAGCGCGTCAATTCCATCATCATACTTGCCCTTAGGGAAATACAAAAATTGCTCTAACAAAAGTCTGTGCTTCTTACTAAGCTGCATACCACCCTTTTTTATCCACATCCTTAGCGACTGGATTCTTGCAATCTTGTTTTCGGTATTTGTAATACCTTCAACCAAGATAGTAATACTATCCTCTCTAGCCTTCTTCTCAACGGCATCAATCAGCACCCGCTGAAACTGATTTGCCTCAATGCCGAACTTAACAAAGTGGTACCTGAGTTGATAAGCAAGAATATCTTCAACAATATCCTCAAACGGCCGGCGCCGGATATCTGCTACCACAATATAATAAGCATTGGTTTTCTTGTCTTTGGCTAAAATAACAATCGCGGAGTAGTCCCCCTTCATATCATTCATCCCTAAACTTGGGTCGCATGCTCCATAAAACTCCACTTCGCTACCTAGGCTCTTTACTAACTCATCAACAGACTTATCATCTTCATCCCAATACATAATATCCTGCATATTGAAATAGCAACCCCGCTGATCAATTGGGGAATTCTGCATCTCACTCATGAAGGAAAAAGGATTATCCTCTTTAAGCACCATCAACTTATATAAACTATATCTTTCCGGCCAAAGCAGCTTAGCGCCTTTATCCATGGCCTCCTTATGGTCTTCATAGAACCAAAGCGCTGCCTCGGGCCCGCTTTTGCCTTTATACACATCCTTATAATTGTAAACGTTGCTCCAAGACTCCCACAATGCAGTATTCTCCGGAAACTCAATGACCGCCTGGTAGACTTTCTTAACCCAAGCAGGATTTAGATCCGGATTTACATATTCACTTAACAGGCAATGCGGATGGTAGCAATTACCAACAAAGATGTAGTTGGTTTTCTCCGAACCAAGCTGCAAAACCGATTTTTCATAAAAATCTTTTAACTTTTCACGCATCGTGACAGAATAGACATTTTCCGGATTCTCCATGTCGTCGCTGACAACCAAGCTGGGACGCGCACTGCCGAATCTTCTTCCTCTTACCGGCTGATCCACCCCAAAGGCCTGAATTTGAATGCCGTTACGAGTGATGATATCCGAGTGCCTTAAGCGTAAAAGTTTCAGCTCAAAGAGCTCTGGAAAATCCATCCGGAGCCTTGAGTTTTCCATAAACTCTTTTTTGATGTTATCTAACATCTGATTGGCTTGTGAAGAGGTTCCGGAGAGGATCATAATGAATCGCTCCCGGTTGTAACAGATGGAAAAGAGTATATAGATTAAATTAACTAACACTGTTTTCCCAAAACCCCGCGGTCCGGCTAAGCCAATCTTTTTGCCCCGGCTATTACTGGCTGAAAGTAGCAGATCATAGATTTCCCGATGCGCTTCTGAAGGTGTAAACTCCAGATAATGCGACAGGTACAGCCTGGCAAAAGCCAGGATGGATTTACTACCTTCCTCTCTCCTTAAACGCGATAGTTCATTTTTAATGTTGCGGCTCATCTAATTCCTCCTTTTTTTCTTTTGTATCGCCGAGACTCTTAAGCAGCTTGGCTGCCTCAGAACTTAATTCGGCGTTTTGGATTCTTGTTTTTAATACTTTAATCTGTGCTTCAGTTTCTGGACTTAAAGTGCCTGCTTCTTTTACTATCTGTTCAATTTCAACTAATATATTTTTGCTATCACTTATTTCATCCTCACCTCCCTCGGCCATATGCAAAAATATATCCCCAGTGATTCCTTGAGGCTTTGTGGGCATATAGCCCAAACTCTGGAGTTTCTCGATCAACTCCTTAAAAACTCGCCAAGCGGAAAACTCGGCTTGCACCTTCTCAGCGATTGAGCCTTTTTTCAAGCGAGCAAGCCGCAGCAAGTATGTATGGCTTATCCTGGCTTTTTGCACTAACTCACCAACTAACTGCTTAACCAGCTCTAAATTCGGCGTCAAAGCATTCTTCTTATTTATTTCCACTATATAACGCCGCACAGTACGATCGGTTTTATCCAAAAGCTGTGCTATCTGCGCCGGAGAAGATCCCTCTGCAGTAAGGACTTCAATGATCTGCTCGATTATTTTAGTAGGCAGACTCGAAGCATTGATGGTTCCATTCTGGATTCCCTGTATGTAGATAGTCTCTGGTCTTTCAGAGGATTTTTTATTTTTTTCCATAGTTACCTCCAAAATATTTACTCCTTACCTCCGCTGAAACTGAATCTATCCCAAAAGCGCGAATGTACCTTCGGACCGAAATATCGATATAGGCACATTCCAGATCACATCCCCGAAATACTCTACCCATTTCCTGACAGGCCAATAAATTGAATCCAGCGCCCATACACCCATCAAATACGATATCACCGCGCTGACTTGAGTTGCGTAATACGCGCCGGGCAAGCGAGACAGGTTTGGCGGTCGGATGCAATTTTCCGGCGGCTTCATCATGATCAACTTCCCAAACATTGGTTTCATTTTTTGGCCCAAACCAACGGTGAGAACCACCGCCCTTAAACCACGAATAAATTAGGAACTCAGAGGAAAATTTATAATCTCCGAATCCTGGGCAAGCTACGGGTTTAATCCAGGTATTAACGTTAGCCACATAAAAACCAAGTTCCATCAAAAGCTGTGTCATCATGCCAAAATTACGGAATCCGCTCCAAAAATACGCTGGAGCACCCTGGGCAAGAAATGGAATAATCGTAGCGACTACCTCTTTAAACCACTGCAAATACTCTTCGCCCACTAAATCATCATTTTCAATTGCTTTCCAAGAAGCTTTTTGCTTTCCCTTCTGCGGAGATTTTGGCCGGTTACGTGAATCGTAGCTACAGCCATAAGGCAAATCCATGTGCACAAGCGCGATCTTTTCATCCCCTAAGAGCCTATCTAATGTTTCCTTCTGGGTCGTACTAGCGCTGGTGATTTTATGCGGGCCAAGTTCTACTATGTCTCCAGGCGCAGTGATCGGTTTATCAACCTGAGAGATTTCTTTTTCAACATCAAAATCTTCATCGGTATGCGTAGTGTGCGTATCGATAATCTGAAATACCTCCAGTGGCTCAAAGCCGCTGAGGCTCAAGAGTTCCTGATCCTGCATAATCTCCTGAAAGATCACCGGCAAACTTGGATTGTCAAATTCTCCAACTAACTTATTTAAGGCTAAATTAAGGGACATCTCCTTGTTTAATGGTAGATTAACTAACACCACATCTACTTCCTCATAACCCAACTCCTTCAAGGCGCGTAAGCGCTGGTTACCTCCCACCACATGCCAAGTCTGCGTGTTAACGATCAGCGGTGAGTAGACTTTAAAGGTTCTGATATTTTCTTTGAGTTTTTCAAAAACTTTATCCTTCATGGTGCGCGCGTTATAGGGCGCGTATTTGACTGCATCAATTGGTTTCTTGGTAATTTCCATTTTTGGTGCCTCCTTTTGTGTTTATTTGTGGTTAGTTATAACTAAACAGATAGTTAAAAAAATATTACTTCTTACCGCCTCCCCTCTCCGCTAAGACCTTATCCTTCATGCGGTATTTTAAGCGCTGGTTGTAGGTAAATATGAACATTTCAAAAAGGCTGTCCAGTGCTTCTTCGCTTTTATTTGATTCCATGGCCTTAAGTAACTTTGTTAAGGTAGCCTTGAGCCCTTCATTTAAATACTCTGGTATTGGCGTGCGTGCGATATCTACTGAAACATTTCCAAAGGCCTGTGACAGCTCTCTGGTCGGCCCTTCCATCGCCTTCTTGAATTTTAAGTACACCTCGCACTTATATCTAAAAATATCTGCCTTAATTATGTGCTCTTCAATAGTAGTGCTAAATTTTCCCTGTATTTCTTTTAGAGATTTACCGGCATGCCTGTATTCCCGCATTATTTCATTTAAATATTCAAGCGTGTCTTCTGTATAATAGGAATGCGCGCCGGATCTTCCTTGTTTAGTCTTAATCCTTATGGGTTTGGGGATTATATCCCTGACATCCTTAAGATAGGAAAACAGCCGGGGTTCAAGCGCCTTTTGTTTCAGGCGATTGTTAATTTCTCCTATAACCTCTTCTTCGCTATAAAGTGTTTTACCGAGTATTTTCATATTTGTCCTATAACTAAGTATCAGTTTACACTAAAAAGTGGGGTATGTCAAGGAAATAATTAAATTATTTTCTGCAGAAATTTCTGGCCTTTATTATTAAACTTCAGGCATTCCCGCATATTTTTATCACCGGAAATTGTAGTGCTTGCGTACGGGTTTCTTGATATCCCAGGCGCAGGAAAGGCCTTTGGGGAAAGTCACAAAATCCCCTTTGCCGAAGCTTACTTTCTTTCCTTCCTTAGACTCTATTATCACTTCGCCTTCCAGAAGATAACATTCCTCAATTGAGTCATAATGCCAGTCAAACCGCGATACCTCTTTTGTCCAGATAGGCCAGGTAAAGATACCCATCTTTTTAAGCTCATCTTCCTTGAGTTTTTGCACCTTTATTTCCATGTCATTGGCTCCTTTTGTAAACTTTCAGCTTTGATGTCTTAATTAATCTCTTCACGCTTCCACCTACACGTCTTCTTTAACAAGCCACGGAATAGTCAACGCCTCTTCCCAATTCCCTTGAATAGTCGGGGTTAAATCCAGTATATTGGTAGCCCGCAGAAGAAGATTGTACTTTTTCGCTATTTCTTCAATAACCTTGAATGTTTTAAATAAATCATCATATGTGGGAAGAACCATAATCTTATCTTTATCGCTATGCGCTATGTATTGATTTCTGAAATCGAGTATTTTTTTACAAACAATATCTTTAGTTAATGCTGTAATATCTTTATTGATCTCCTCTGTATGGTATATCTCCTTGCCTTGACCTGCCAAATCATTAAAAGTCCTATTCGCTATTTCTAAAGTCAGGCTGTCTTTGGCTTCATATAAACCGATGTATCTTGCGCGAGTTAAAAATTCAGGATTCCTTTTTAGCTCATGTAAAAAACTAACAAGGCTGTTTGTTCTTGAATCCATATCGCAAATACGCCCTATACCAATAACAAGATCAACCGTAAAGGACTCTCGCATCCACGACAAAAGGATAGAATCAAATTCTGCAAGCTTAGTATTATTGGTAATAATATCATTCAATTTCTTAAACAAATCCAAATGATGAAACACTGAGATAATGTCTTTAGTAATATTTTGAAGCCATTCCTCCATCTTAAAAGGCATAGGTATATAGTGTCCATCAAATGTCTCGCAAAATTTATTCACAACCTCTTCTACCGTATTAAAATCAGCAATAATTTGTGCATGAAAAACAATATGTTTGCTGTCTTCCTCGGATATAGAATGTATAAAGAGTGGACAAGGATCCCCTATTCTCTCATCCTCATCCAGTATTTTTTTCATAGTATCAAAATCACATAATCTGATACTATCGTTGAGCTGTTTCTCAGCCTGAACAACTTGTTCTTTCTGTTCGGAAGTCAGTGCTTTTGGTGGCACATAAAGAGGAATGCGATGCGAAAGGGCGTCACGGTAATTTGTGAGGAACTGATCATGCCATGCCTTGATTGAGTTAGAATCTAAATACTGACGAAATTCGGAAGAAAGCCTACTCTTCGTTTCTTTCTTAAACAATCCTACTTTCTTTTTATCCAGTATATTCGTTAATCCTTTTTCGTGGATCAATACCCATGCTAAGTTTTCTAAAATGCCAAAAACATTTACAATAAAAGCATGTAGGTTAATATCAACATCTTTTAGCTCATCATGTGATAATAATTCCTTTCGCTGGAGAGGAAATATTGAATATACATTCTCTACGCATCGTTCAATAACATCCAATCTGCGCGCTACACCCTGAAGTAAATATTCCTTTGCCTTATCTTCATTTAATCTTTCCGATAATTTTAATATTTTCGAAACAAGATTTAGATACCGCTCTTTAAGCGTAAGCAACTCAGAATTTATCCTTTTGATGTCTTCATCTCTGAAATATTGCATAGTTTTACCAGATTTTTATTTACGCCGACAGTATAATCACGGCTACTCTATGATTTGTTATTATTTATCTTCACTTTTTACTTCTACTGGAAATGAAGCTTTCCCTTCAATAATTTTTACAAATCCCTTCCTTATGATGAACTGGTCATTCATTTCTTCGCCATGACCGCGTGGCATATAAATCCCGCGCTTGATTTTAACCTTATCGAAATCGTAGCCTAAAGATTTCCCCATAACCTGTAACAGATCCGCTAACAAATCATCACCTTTCTCCGTCCAGGAATTAATCTTTACTGAATAATCCTTATCATCCTCTTTGGGCCCCTGGTTAAAATGATCTAAATATTCATTCCATTTTTCAATAATATTTTTATCTTTTTGAGGATTGTTAAAGAATAACTCTATGGAATTTAACGCTTGAACGTGCTCTAGTGCCAGCCGCTTCCCTCTTGTAGACATCAGAGTACGGAAAATCCACAGTTTTTGACCACTTCTCTCTCGAACTAAATCAATTTTTCGCTGTACAAAAACAGCCAAAAATGGAGAAAATAATACCGCAAATATCATTAATACGTCACTTAAATGCATACGCCCTCCTTTTTAATCTATTGTATATTAGATTGTGGTTGTATCAATTTTATTTTTAATGTTTGGCTTTGCTTCAAATTACCATTAAGCCTAACTTCAAGACTGTAATCTCCTGGATGATCAAATTTTAGATTGACCAACTGAAAAGAAAACGGAATATGTTGCTCCTCTTTATGATCAGGTGAAACTATTAACTCACCATCGGCCTTAAAGATTGGACCCTTCTCTCCGGTTAAACGAATCTCTACCCTATTTTTTCCCATATCCTGCTTCATCACTTTAACTCTCATGAATAGAAACATAAGGGGATGAACACACGGAACCTTAAGAGTAGATATTTCCGAGAAACCAGCCCCAACTAATGTAAATTTACCACGATCGTTTGTTGCCGCGTAATCGGCAAAGATCAAATCTGACACTTCCATACTGTCCTCCTTTAGTTGCTATATCGCAACTTATTAGTTAAAAAATTTTACCTTAAACTAAGATATCTGTTTAACTCCGAATACGGAATCATGTACTGCTCCCCCATTTTTACTGCCTCTAACCTCATTCCAGATATCATCTTCCGAACCGCCTGAGGCGTAATCGTGCATAAATTAGCAAACTGCGTCACTGATAGATACTCCGGGCGTGTAAAATCAACCATCGGGACAACCGAATTATTTATATTATCCTGAGGAACATGTACCCTGATCATGCTTTCTTGGCTACTAGATGTAAAATGGAAATTACTAATTTCAATCATGAATTTATTGTACCATAAAGTTGCGATAACGCAACTATTATTTTTACCTTCTTATAACTTGACTTATCTCGGATTGTATGGCCATATGTGTACTAACGAAAGGAGAAAATTATGGCTGAAGCCAACCTATCCCAAATAATGGAACTTAGGGAAAACTCTCTCGACGAACTCAAGACTAAATACGAGGAGTTGTTCCCAGAGCAAAAAGCACCTTCGAATAACAAGATATTTCTGTGGCGGAAAATCGCTTACCGATTACAAGAGCTAGAATATGGCGGCATTTCTGCTGAAACGCAAAGTAAAATCCAGCAGCTAATCCAGCAATATGATCCAATCAATAACAAGGCCCTAAGACCTGATAACATCTCTGAAGATCAGCTTAAAAAATCAGGCATTAGCCGGGACAAGAGACTTCCTATTCCCGGCACTGTAATTACTAAGGAGTACAAAGGAATTTCTCTTCAGGTTAAAATATTGAAATCAGGTTTTGAATACAATAGTAAGGTATATAAGACTCTTACGGCTATTGCTAAAGAAGTAACCGGAGCGCACTGGAATGGTTACTTATTCTTCAATTTGTAGGAGATTGTCATGACAGCAATAAAAGAAACTAAAAAACGAATCTACTGCGCAGTCTACTGTCGTAAATCAGTGGAAGAACGCGCAGAGGAAACTTTTGGATCTATTGAAAACCAGCACGAATCTATCCTAAGTTTCATCGCAAGCCATAAACACGAAGGTTGGGTAGCATTAGCCGAAAGATACGATGATAATGGGTTTACGGGATCAAACACTAACCGCCCTTCTCTACAGAAACTAATCAATGACATTAAAGAAGGTAGGGTCAATATGGTAGTTGTCTATAAGTTAGACCGGCTCAGCCGTTCGCTTGTGGACTTTGTGCAAATCCTTAAATTCTTTGAAGAGCACAATGTAGCCTTCGCTTCAATTACCCAGCCAATTGATACAAGTACATCTACAGGCAAACTCATGCTGCATATTTTGTCTTCCTTTGCCGAATTTGAAAGAGAACTGATATCTGAAAGGACCCGCGATAAGATGGCTGCTGCGCGTAAACGCGGCCAGTGGATGGGAGGCAGACCACCGTTAGGCTATGATGTAGAAAAAGACTCCAAAAAACTAACAGTTAACCAAGAAGATGCAAAACTAATCCGAGAAATCTTTGATCTTTATCTAAAAGGCAACTCTCTGCTTAAAGTGGCACAAATTATCAATGAGAAAGGCCACAAATCAAAACAGACTACCGCAAAGAACG
>JBAXXU010000068.1:0-23376 GCA_037127735.1 Bacteroidota bacterium | reverse complement strand
ATAATGATGTTGCCGCCGTTACCATCAGCAACGGAACAGCCATAGAAGGCAGCGCAATATCCTTTGATGTCAGCCTGACCAACTCAGTAGAGGGCACTGTTGTTGTTGCAGTCAGCTTTGCCGACGTTAGCACTTTGGCGGATGACTTCACGCACACCACTCAGAATGTAACTTTTACAGGCGGGGCAGCCAGTACACAGACCATAACTGTAGCTACCACCGACGATACCTTCCTTGAAACCGATGAGACCTTCACGGCGAGTCTGGCATTAGTCTCCGGGAACACGGAAGTGAATGTGAGCGATAATGGCACAGGGACCATAGTAGATAATGATGCAGCAAGTGTTGCGATAAAAGATGTAAGCGTATCCGAAGGGGTACTTGGCGGAAAAGCCACCTTTACTGTTACTCTTACGGGTAACGTTCAGGATGCATTCAGCGTGAACTATGCAACCAGCAATAACAGTGCCCTTGCAGGAGCACTGTTAGACTATATCTCAACCAGCGGGACCTTAACATTCGCAGCCGGTTCGACTAATGGTGCAACACAATACTTTGATGTGGCCATCAACAATGATGCTATTGTTGAACCTACCGAGACCTATACCGCGACATTAAGCGGGATAACCGGCGGGCTTGTTACCATCAGTACAGCCACGGCCACAGGGACTATCACGGACAACGATGCAGCAAGCGTAGCCATCAACGATATGAGTGTTAACGAGTCAGCCGGGACAGCAGTGTTCACGGTGACCTTAACGGGCGCCATACAGGGTGCCTTGTCAGTAGATTATTTAACCAGCGACATAACCGCTGTAGCAGGCTCAGACTATACACTCACCAGTGGCACGCTGACGTTTGCAGGCGGATCAGCGGATCAGGCCACGATGACCATCACCGTACCTATCGCGAACGATCTGCTCAACGAGCCGACAGAAACCTACAATGTCAACCTTAGCAATGTATTAACCACAGGCGTAGCTACTATCAGCGATGCAGTTGGTTTAGGGACAATCACGGACAATGATGCCGTGAGTGTAGCTATAGGCGATATGATTGTTAACGAGTCAGCGGGGACAGCAGTGTTCACGGTGACCTTAACGGGCGCCATACAGGGTGCCTTGTCAGTAGATTATTTAACCAGCGACATAACCGCTGTAGCAGGCTCAGACTATACACTCACCAGTGGCACGCTGACGTTTGCAGGCGGATCAGCGGATCAGGCCACGATGACCATCACCGTACCTATCGCGAACGATCTGCTCAACGAGCCGACAGAAACCTACAATGTCAACCTTAGCAATGTATTAACCACAGGCGTAGCTACTATCAGCGATGCAGTTGGTTTAGGGACAATCACGGACAATGATGCCGTGAGTGTAGCTATAGGCGATATGATTGTTAACGAGTCAGCGGGGACAGCAGTGTTCACGGTGACCTTAACGGGCGCCATACAGGGTGCCTTGACAGTAACCTATTCCACCACCAATGTAACAGCATTGTCAGGCAGCGACTATACGGCCACCAGCGGCACTCTGACCTTCATAGCCGGTTCACCGGCCTCATCGACCCTGACTATCACCGTACCAATCATTGATAACCTGATCAGCGAACCTACTGAGACCTACAATGTTAACCTGACTGCTATTACAGGCACAGGCGCTGTTTCAATAAGCGATAATTTAGGAGTGGGGACTATCACAGACAATGATGCCGTAAGTGTAGCCATCAACGATATGAGTGTTAACGAGTCAGCCGGGACGGCAGTGTTCACGGTGACCCTCTCGGGTGCCATACAGGATGCCTTGACAGTAACCTATTCCACCACCAATGTAACAGCATTGTCAGGCAGCGACTATACGGCCACCAGCGGCACTCTGACCTTCATAGCCGGTTCACCGGCCTCATCGACCCTGACTATCACCGTACCAATCATTGATAACCTGATCAGCGAACCTACTGAGACCTACAATGTTAACCTGACTGCTATTACAGGCACAGGCGCTGTTTCAATAAGCGATAATTTAGGAGTGGGGACTATCACAGACAACGATGCCGTTAGTTTATCCATTAACGATGTTAGCGTGTCAGAAAGCTCTGGTACGGAAGTGTTCACAATAACTTTGACTGGAGCTATTCAGGGCGCTTTGACGGTTGATTATACTACTGTCCCTGGTACCGCCCTGTCAGGTTCAGACTTTACTTCCAAGTCTGGAACGGTCACTTTCCCTGCCGGATCACCGACAGGAGCCACGCAGGTTATCCCAATAGTTATCCTTGGCGATGCTATTGCCGAGCCGACGGAGACCTATAATTTAATCCTGAGCAACCCGATCTTCAACGGTACCATAGCTGCAACCATCCTCGATGCTTCGGGCACAGGCACCATCACCGATGACGATGCAGGAAGCATTGTAATAGACGATATTTCAGTTAGTGAATCAGCCGGAACTGCTACTTTCACAGTGAGCCTCTCCGGAAACGTTCAGAACCCATTCAGTGTAAACTATTCAACAGCTGATAACTCCGCACAGGAACCAGGCGATTATACAGCAGCGAGCGGTACGCTGATCTTCGGAGGATCCAACAGCAATAACCAGAGCATCACTGTCTCTATCATTGATGACCTGCTTTTAGAACCAACGGAAAGTTTTTATGTAAACCTCAGTAACCTGGTTGCCAACGGACAGACAGTAACCATATCCGATGCACAGGGAGTAGGAACAATCGTAACCAATGTACTCACCATTACCGGCGCAACTGCCAATAGTAAAACTTACGACGGTACAAACATCGCGACTATAAGTGGCGCAGTCCTGAATGGAGTTGCTTCAGGTGATGATGTTTCCCTTATTCCCGTGACCATAACATTTGCCCAGACAACTGTAGGCTCTGCTATTCCCGTGACTGCCGTTATGTCTCTCGCTGGCTCAGACAAAGACAATTACACTCTCATTCAGCAAACAGGACTTAAAGCCGATATCTACGCTAAAGAACTTACCATAACCGGGGCAACTGTAACAACTAAACCTTACGACGGCAATACCGCTGCAACAATCACGGGCGCTACCTTGTCAGGTGTCGTTGGTACTGATAATGTTGTCCTTGGGAATTATACCTCGGGTATATTTGCTTCAGCAAATGTCGGCACTCACAGTGTAACCACCAACATGTCATTATCAGGCAGTATGTCATATAACTACAGTCTCACCCAGCCAACCATTTCAGGTACAATCACAGGTAAAGTCCTGACGGTAACGGGCGCTACTGTTACAACCAAAATTTATGACGGCAATACTACTGCAACAATCACGGGCGCAATATTATCCGGTGTCGTTGGTACCGATGATGTTGTTCTTGGGAATTATACCTCTGGTACATTTGCTACAGCCAACGTCGGCACGCAAAGTGTAACCACCAGCATGTCAATATCAGGAAGTATGTCATATAACTACACTCTGACACAGCCTGCACTTACAGGTATAATCACTGGTAAGGTTCTGACTATAACGGGCGCTGTTGTTACAACCAAAATATACGACGGCAATACTGCGGCAGTCATCACGGGCACTGCCTTATCGGGTGTTTTAACCGCTGATGCAGCCAATGTTGTCCTTGGAAATAACACTTCTGGTACATTTGCAGCTGCCACAATCGGCACGCACAGCGTATCAACCGCTATGACAATATCAGGAACTATGGCAGGCAACTATACCCTGACACAGCCTGTCCTTACAGGTATAATAACCGGTAAAGTTCTGACAGTAACGGGCGCTACTGTTACAACCAAAATTTATGATGGCAATACCACCGCAACAATAACAGGCGCCACCTTATCCGGTGTAGAATCCGGCGATATTGCAGATGTTGTCCTTGGGAATCAAACCTCTGGTACATTTGCATCTGCCCTGGCCGGTACAGGTATCAGTGTTGCCACTGCCCCGATGATCATTACCGGAACTAAGGCAGCAAACTATGCTTTGATACAACCTGTACTCACCGGTACCATTACCCGGAATGTGCTCACCGTTACCGCTGCTGATAAGAGCAAGTGTTATGATGGCGCCATCTTCAGCCCGTTCACAGTAACTTATAACGGGTTTGTAAATGGCGAAACACAGGCAGTTCTTGGCGGGTCACTGACTTTCACGGGTACTGCTGCCACCGCTGTCAATGTTGGTACAGGCTATGTTATAACACCGGGTGGATTAACATCCGGAAATTACAACATCTCATTCCAGAATGGCTCGTTAACGATCAATCCATTAACCGGTGTAACACTTTTTTCAGCCGGTGCGACAGCCTTATGCCAGGATGCCGGTAATGAGACCTACACTGCAACAGCAGCAAACAGTACTTCAATAACATTCACTGTAACTCCTGCAACAGCGGGTGTGATAAATACAACCACCGGTATTATGGACTGGGATGCAGCATTCTCAGGAACAGCTACTATAACTGCCACTTCAACCGGTTCATGCGGAACAACAAGTGCAACCAGAGTGGTTACTGTAAATCCGGCCAGCGCCGGTGGATCAGTTACCGGCGGAGCAGCAGTCTGTGCCGGCTCGAACAGCACAACCTTAACATTATCGGGCCATACAGGTTCAGTAATCAAATGGCAATCGTCTGTTGATAACTGGGTAACATCGGTAGATATCGCGAATACAATCACAACCCTCATTGCCACGAACTTAACTGTTACTACCAAATACCGTGCAGTAGTTCAAAATGGTATATGCAGTTCATCCAGTTCAGCTTCCGCAACGGTTATTATAAACTCATTGCCAACGGCAGTCCTGAGTGGCGATGCCACCATATATGCAGGCGCTTCCACCGATTTATCGGTAGCTTTAACCGGCACGCAGCCATGGATTGTTACATATACAGATGGCATTTCCCCGGTTATTGTAAATAGTATTATCGGCAGTCCTGTTTCGATCAGCGTATCTCCGTTAACCAACACTACATACTCGCTGCTTTCAGTAAGCGATGCCAACTGTACAGGAACGTCATATACAGGTAGTGCAATAGTATCGGTAACTGCAGCAGGCACATGGCTTGGCATTACCAGTACCGACTGGCATACAGCATCCAACTGGAGCGGTGGTGTTCCGACTGCTTCTGTAAATGCTGTTATACCATCAGGAGGTAATCAGCCATTAGTCAGCGAAGCAGCTGCTTGTAAGAGCATTACAATTAAATCGGGTGCAGTAGTAACTATTGCTTCCAATGGCGCTCTTACGGTCAATGGTGCGCTCACCAACAATTCGGGCACTTCCGGTCTGATACTTCAATCCGACGCGACCGGTACAGCATCGCTCATACACAATAGTAACGATGTGCCGGCCACTGTAAACCGCTATATCAGCGGGAGTGCTGAATCATGGCACTTTATTTCATCGCCTGTATCGGATCAGAGTATCTCCGGTGACTGGTTACCTTCCGGTACATATAGCAACGGAACCGGTTATGACCTCTACGTGTGGGACGAACCGGGCAGCAACTGGATTTATAACCTTAATACAACCTCAGCCATTAACTGGAATACTGTTCATCCTGAAAGCAACTTTGTTCCCGGCCGCGGTTACCTTTATTCAGTGCAGGCAACTAACCCCGTTAAACAGTTTACAGGTAATCTTAATAATGGCGATCAGAGTATAGCGTTCACATCAGCCGGTACCAGCCCTACCCTTAAAGGATTTAACCTTGTAGGAAACCCTTATCCATCGTCTGTTGACTGGCAGGCTGAATCAGGTTGGTCGCGTACCGACCTGGCAGAAAGCGGTGGCGGCTACGATATGTGGATCTGGAATAATGGTGCTAACAATTATGGTGTCCAAAACTCTGCTACAGAAATTGGCACCAATGGAGTAACACGCTATATAGCGCCGATGCAGGGATTCTTTGTGCGGGCACAAAACGATGGCAAACTGCTCTTCGGCAACTCATCGCGTGTACACGACGGTGCCGGCGGCTGGTTCAAAAAGAATGCAGGATCGAATGGTAATAATATAGTAAGTGTTACTGTAAATTCTGAAGCTGGTTTAGGCTCTGACGAGGTGAAAATATTGTTTGGATCAAAACAAAATGAAGCCGGGGCCGAGAAACTGTTCAGCCATGTTTTGTCGGCACCGAGCCTGTTCCTCCCGTTCCTACAGGAAAACTTGTCGGTACGCTACCTTACCGATGCTGCTGAAAACCCGTTGGTGCCTATAATGTTTAAACCCGGTATGGATGGCGATTATGTCCTTAGTTGCAACTTTGACCTTACACAGTTTGAAACCGTGATACTTGAAGACAGTCAATTGCATAAGATTCAGGATATGAAAGCGAAAAATGTGTATGCTTTTAAATCATCTAAAACCGATGATCAGTCGCGCTTTATTCTGCATTTCGCCGCCATTGAAAACCCCGGTAACATTGAACTACCTGCATCTGTTTATAAAGAGGGTGATCAGATGATAGTAGATCTGACAATGATCAGCCAAGAAACTGAAATAATGGTTTATGATTTTATTGGCAGGCTCTTGTTACAAAAGAAACTGCAGGGAGAAACCCGGCACAGCATAAGCGTGAATACAAAATCGCAATTGCTTATCGTGGTTCTTAAAAACCCAAAAGGTAACCTTTGCAGGAAGTTAATATGGATAAACACTTAACATACAATTATTTATTAATTAAAATCTTATAGCGTTGAAAAAGTTAATTGTATTTTTTTCAATAATCGTGACGATGGCAGGTTTTTCAGCCGGAGTTATGGCGCAGGCAACTGAATCTACTGATGTTGCAGCGAATATTGTGATTCCTCTTGCTATCGCTGAAACTGCTTCATTGCACTTTGGTACAATGACAGTTCTGGCAGGAACCGGTGGCGCTTGTGTTCTTTCAACACAGGGTGTAAGAACTCAGACAGCAGGAGTGAATCTTTCTCTTCAGTCTCCTCTTGCTTCAAACGCGGCCTATAATGTATCAGGCGCCGTGAATACATCTTATGCAATCACATTGCCTGCTAAAATTACAGTGACCTGTTTATCAAATAAGATGACCATTGGAAATTTGCTTGCGCGTGCTGCTTCGACAGGTCTCGATGGGCTCACAGGTACGCTTTCAGCCGGAGGTACTGACAACTTTACAATAGGAGGGACATTAAATGT
Organism: Bacteroidota bacterium; assembly: GCA_037127735.1. GTDB lineage: Bacteria > Bacteroidota > Bacteroidia > Bacteroidales > VadinHA17 > LD21. Next base: position 16,219 of record JBAXXU010000068.1, on the reverse strand, counting down.
ATTACCCGGGCAGGCAGCAGGTCTCTACACCGGAACATTCAATGTAACTGTAGTTTACAACTAAACCGGATGGAACCTTCCGCTACTTAAACTTAAAAATGCGACCATGAGGAATTTATTATTGTTAATGCTGATTTTTCTCCCCGGACTTACTCAAAAGATATCTGCCCAGGGAGACTTGCTGGTATCGCCTGTACGCGTAATATTTGAAGGCAACAGGCAAAAAGAAGAAATCAGTCTGGTAAACGCAGGAAATGATTCGGCAACTTATTCGATTTCGTTTTTGCAGTATGATATGACAGAAGATGGCGATTTTGTACTTATCGAAAAACCTGTTGAGGGACAGATGTTTGCTGACCCTTATCTGCGCGTTTTTCCGCGCCGGGTTACACTTGCTCCACGCGAAGCGCAGGTTGTACGATTGCAATTCCGTCGCGTACCAAATATGGTATCAGGCGAATACAGATCACATTTATACTTCAGGGCTGAAAAAGACAATAAACCTCTTGGCCTCGATAAGACAACGCTGGATCCAAAGCTTATGAGTGTTCAGATAACACCTGTTTTCGGGATCAGTATTCCGGTTATTATCCGTACCGGCGAAGTTCAGGTGGTTTCGACACTTAGCAACATGAAGATTGAAATGCAGCAGGATACTATTGCAAACCTTATGCTTACAATCAACCGAACCGGCAATATCTCGGTATATGGTGATATTGTTGCAGAATATGTTCCTGCAAAGGGCAAAACTTTGGAAATCGGACTGGTAAGAGGCGTAGCAGTTTACGCGAATACAAATAAACGAAACATTTCAGTTCGTCTTGGTAATATTAAAGGAGTTAATCTGCATACGGGAAAAATTAGAGTGCGTTATATGGGCCCCAAAGATATACCTTATATATTATATGCTGAAAAAGAGTTAGTACTAAACAGATGATACAGATGATACGCATTAACAAAACCGGAACAATACAGTTTCTACTCCTTTTTATCCTGGTACAACTTTTATTTGCCGGCCTGGCTTATTCACAACCTCCCTTGCCTGTAAGGACATTAACAGTAAATTCTACCCAGGCGCTTCACTTCGGCTCATTTTGTCTTGAGAGCATCGGAAGTTCAGGAGGAACAGTTACCGTTGGCTATGATGGCAACCGGACTTCAACGGGTGAGGTTATGCTATTGAATACAGCCCCTTCATCGCAGGCAGCTATATATGATGTAAATCTTTGCCAGGGACGCACTGTTGTTATCACATATCCGGCTATTTCAATCCTGAACGGTAGCAATGGCGGATTCCTTACACTTAATATTGGTCCTACCGAAAAAGGCCCCAGCGGCTCCACTTTCCAGGTAAATACCGATTGCAGTTTTATAACGCAATTACGTGTAGGTGGTACACTTATCGTGGGGAGCAACGCCGCCAACCCCGCGGGAACTTATATAGGGAACTTTAGTATAATTTTCAATCAGCAATAAACAATGAAAGGAATCTTGCATAACATCACGCGTACCTCATACAGCTTGCTGAAGTCAACAAGCAGGTATTTTGCAGAAGGCAGATTCCGGCTTCTGTTTATATTTTTAATATTGTGTATTGTAACAGAGACTGAGATAAAATCTCAGGATAATTTAAGCGGTTACGAAGATGTTTCTGTTCTGGTGCAGGTTGACGGTTATGGAAGCTTTTTTACAGATGCATTATATTCGCCAAAAGGTAAACTATATATTTCAGTTGAAGACTTATTTAAATTTTTCAAGATACAATGTATTGCAGGACAAAACGGGGATAAGCTACAAGGATTCATTGAAAACAAGAATCGTCCGTATGAGATAAACTATCAGGCAGGAGAAATAAACGTAAGTAATAATGTAACTGATATTAAAGACGGACTCATTAAGCAGACAGGTATGCTGTTCATGGAATCGTCATTATTCAGCAGGTTTTTTGGCATTAAGTTAACTTTCAGTTTCAGAAGCCTTTCCGTGGCAGTAAAATCAGATTTTGAGTTGCCGGTTATTAAAGAGCAGCGTTTGGAGAAAATGCGAAATAATATAAGAAAAAATACAGGTGAAACGGTTGCCGATAAAGTGCTGGGCAGGAATTATCATTTGTTCAGGTTTGGTATGCTCGACTGGTCGGTAATGTCTTCTCAGATATGGGGTAAGACGACCGATACACGGCTCGGTTTGGGTCTTGGAGCCGAACTACTCAGGGGCGAAGCAAATGTTTTTCTCAATTATTCGGATAAATACAAATTTGATAACCGGCAGCAACAATACCTGTGGCGATGGGTCAACAATGATAATCGCTTTGTGAGGCAGGTTCAGGTCGGCAAGATCTCCGCGCAAACCATTTCATCGGTATATTACCCTGTAGTGGGAGCAGTAATCAGCAATACCCCTTCCGCAGTAAGGAGGGCAGCCGGGGAATACATAATTAATGAAGTTACACAGCCCGACTGGTATGTTGAGCTTTACATAAATAATGTATTAATTGATTTCACAAGATCTGATGCCTCGGGAATGTTCATGTTCAAAGTGCCACGCGTTTACGGATTCACAACACTTACTTTAAGGTTTTACGGACCAATGGGGGAAGAGCGTTCTGAGACCCGCACTATGAATGTACCTTACAGCTTTCTGCCTGCCGGAGAGTTTGAGTATCGTCTGAGTGGCGGTATGCTCGAGGATGGAAAGCAAACTCCCTTCGGCAGAGGAGAAGCAAACTTCGGTGTAAGCCGGATGTTAACAATAGGCGCCGGCGCTGAATACCTGGCATCGGTAACAAGTGGCGCAACAATTCCATTCGTGACAGCCTCATTCCTTCCTGTAAATAAACTTATGATAAAAGGCGAGTATGACCATGGAGTGCGCATTAAAGGTTTATTAAACTATTACCTCTGGTCTAATACTCTCCTGGAGATTGATTATACTAAATATGACAAGGGCCAGCATGCCATACTCTACAACTACCTCGAAGAGCGAAAAGCTAACTTCTCTATTCCATTGAAAATAAAAAATATTGCCGGATTTGCCCGTTTAGGATACAAGCAGAATATTTACACTACTTTTAATTATAATATGGCTGAATTGCTACTTTCGGTATATTACAAACAGTTCAATACAAATTTATCAACTTATGCCAACTGGGTTAATGATAAGTCAGTGAACTTGAATACGATGCTGGCTCTTTCTTATCGCATGAAGAATGGATTAACTATCCGGCCATCGGCTCAGGTCAATATATCAAAGAGCGAGATCATTTCATACAAGGCTGAGGTTGAAAAAAGATTCATGCATAACGGATATCTGGCGGCATCTTACGAAAATAATGCAATGACAGATTACAGGAGTTTTAACTTCTCCTTTAAATACGATCTGTCGTTTGCCCAGACTAATGCATCTGCCCGTATCGCCAATAAGGAGACAATAACATATCAGGGCGCCAGAGGGAGCCTTGCCTTTGGAAGTGGCAACAAACATATTAAGGCAAGCTCACTATCATCAGTGGGGCGCGGAGGAATATCCCTTATTCCTTTCGTTGATGTGAATCATAATGGTATTCTCGACAAAGGGGAACCGATGGTTGGGAATCTTTCAGTGAAGATTAACGGCGGACGGGTTAACTATAGCAAAAAAGACTTCATAATACGTATTGTTGGTCTTGAACCCTTTATAAGCTACAATCTCGAATTGAGCGATAAAGATTTTGATAATATCGCATGGCGCATAAAGAACAAAAACTACAAAGTCCTGATTGACCCAAACCAGTTTAAAACTATCGAGATTCCTGTTGTTCCTGTTGGAGAGGTCAGCGGTATGGTATATTTGAAAAGTGACAGTACTGTTAAGGGGATTGGAAGGATATTGGTCAATTTCTATAATAAGAGCGGTGTCAAATTAGCAGAGACACTTTCAGAATCGGATGGTTATCTGAATTATTTAGGTCTTGAACCGGGAAAGTATATTGTTCAGATTGACACTGTTCAGCTGAGAATAACAGGTATGACATCGGAACCTGAAACAATGGAGCTTAATATAATACCGGGTATTGATGGAGATATCGTTGGAGGACTTGATTTCACGCTAAAGATGAAAACAGGAGAGACAATATCAAGTGAATCTGTTACATTCGAAAAACCGGTTGCCATTAAGGATAACACTTATATGATCATTCATGAGGCTACTCAGGATCTTGCTACAATAAAGGAAGACAGTTATACAATTCAAATCGGAGCATTTAAAAGTGAGACGTATGCAAAGGATTTGGCAGGAAATCTTGGAAAGCTCCTCGGGAAAGATATTGAGGTCACTTATAAAGACGGCTTCTATAAGGTCAGTATTCCGGGTCTCAAGAACCAAAAAGAGGTTGATGAGAATATTTCTGCTTTGCGAAGGGAAGGTATTACTGAAGTCTTTGTTATACAGATGAAAGCAAAACAGGAAAAGTTGGCTCTCACAGAAAAGCAGGATACAGTTTCAGTGATAAAAGAAACTATCACGGTAAGTCCTGTTCCTTCTTACCCCTTCTCGATCCAGTTAGGAGCATTCGTTCAGGAAAGTAACGCTGTGGCATGGAGAAGCAAGCTTTCAGGTATGCTTGATAAAGAGGTTATTATTGTTCCTGAAGGTATTTACTTTAAAGTCCGGGTGGTCGATTTTACCAGTCTTAAAGAGATGAAAAAATATCTTCCTTCACTCAGGCAGATTGGATTGACTCATATATGGATATTACCTGTTAAAAAACATAAAGAAATAATTCCGATTATTGAAGAAAAACCTGTAGTGAAGGAACCTTCAATTTCTCTTCAGATAGGCGTATTTCAAAAAAGGTCACAAGCTTTAATTGCAAAGAGAAAGATAATATCTAAACTCAAACTACCGGTTAATATAGTCGAGCAATGGGGTTACTACAAGGTGATTGTCACCGGATTCTCCACCAGGGAGGAGACTTATAAATACTATCCGGAGCTGGCAGGATTGGGTTTTTCCGATATCTCTCTGATTGATATGAAGTAAAAGATTCATAAATAATTATCTGGTCTTCCTCGTAAGTAATCTTATTATGAGGGGTACTTCCATTGATGATGTTTTTATTTTTAAAACAGAAAGTATTAAATATTCTCAATATTTGACTTACCGTAATATAAAAAGTTTTAACTTTCGATTCTTTGCTCTCACGATGCGGGAAGTCGTACTTCCACTTTCCGGCTACCCATATTTGTGTTGACCGACTTCCTTATGGAGCGGGTTTAGTGTATTGAGAAACAAAAAAGTAAGATGATGAAAAATATTATGGTAATTATTTTGCTGATTTTGATATCAGTATCATGTGTTACTACTAAACAAGTATCATTATTACCTGAGGATAAGCTATTTCAAACAAGGAAATATGTAGGTATTTATATTGATTACCGTTACACGGATCCGGAACGATTTGGCGATCCGCATCTGATATGGATTAAAACTACCATGGAAGATATTTACGGCAAAATATCCGCGTATTCAAAAGAGTGTAAATTTTCTGAAGGTGACCGGTTATATGTAAGAAAGGTTTATTATGCTCCCGGGGTGATATCCGGATATTGGATATATCAGATTGAATCGAGTGACGAATCGCTTAATTACAGATTAAGCGAATTTCAATATGATAAGAAAAAAACAATTCAAACAATGTATTAAAAGAATCATAAAGCCCTGCCGTTTCACGTCAAGGCCCTTTGATTTGCAGACAAGAGGTTTGAAAAGTCTTTTATTGAACTAATCAGAGACATTGTTGAAATAATCGAAACAGACTGGTCAATACATTTTTTCTGAGTCATAAGTATTCGATCACTAGCTTTCAAAACACTCTCAAATCCATGAAAAGAGAAATGTTCTCAGCCGGTTTTCTACTTGTATTATCACTTACAATGCCTGCCCAATCCTACGTACCGGAGCTTAAAAACGCCAGAGTTATTGTAAGTCCTGGGGCGCCAATAAAGGCCTATGCTTTCAATCTGAGAGATGTAAAGCTTCTGGATGGAAGCCCATTCAAAAACGCGATGGAAAAGGATGCTGCTTATCTTCTGGTTGTCGAACCTGACCGCCTTCTGTACCGGTTCTACCAGAATACCGGCATGCCAGCCAAAGGCGAAATTTATGGGGGATGGGAGAGTGAAGGGTTGTCAGGTCATACCCTGGGGCATTACCTTTCGGCTTGTTCATTGTTTTATTCCAACACCGGGAATATTGAGTTTAAAAAGAGGGTAGATTACATCGTATCAGAACTTGCCCGCTGTCAGCAAACCCGCAAAACAGGATATGTGGGAGCTATTCCAAATGAAGATACACTTTGGGCTAAAGTATCGAGAGGAGAAATAAGATCGGGTGGCTTTGACCTGAATGGAGCCTGGTCGCCCTGGTACACTGTGCATAAAGTGATGGCCGGACTGGTGGATGCATATCTTTATTGCGGCAACCAACAAGCATTAAAAGTAGTTACAGGTATTGCGGATTGGGCTGAAATGGTTCTCCGGAACCTTACCGAAGAGCAGCGCCTCAGGATGCTCAACTGCGAGTATGGAGGAATGCAGGATGTTTTGGCAAATATCTATTCCATTAACGGCAATAAAAGATATCTTGATCTTTCCTATAAATTCGATGATGACTTTATAATGGGACAGTTGGCCAAAGGCATTGATCCTTTGGCAGGTAAACACTCTAATACTAATGTTCCCAAAGCTATTGGTGCTGCCCGGAGATACGAACTTACCAGGAGCGCATCAGATAGTAAAATTGCCACTTTCTTCTGGAACATTATGGCACTCCACCAGGCATACGTAATCGGGGGTAACAGTAATTACGAGTACCTCGGCGAACCTGATAAACTCAACGATCGCCTGAGTGATAATACATGTGAAACCTGTAATTCGTACAATATGCTCAAACTTACCCGGCATTTGTTTGCCTGGGAACCTGACAGCAAACTTTTTGATTTTTATGAGCGGACACTTTATAACCACATCCTTTCATCTCAAAATCCTGAAAACGGAATGATGTGCTATTTTACACCGCTTCGGATGGGTACACGCAAGGAATTCAGCGACCAGTTTAATACTTTTACCTGTTGCGTTGGCAGTGGAATTGAAAACCACAGCAAATATGCTGAAGCCATATTCAACGAAACCTCAGGCGGTGATTTGTATGTCAATCTTTTCCTTCCATCCGAATTGAACTGGAGAAGTCGTAGTGCAACGGTAAAATTGGAAACGGGATTTCCTTACGATAACAAAGTTACTGTTAGTGTAGGGTTAAAAAAAAGTCAGACTTTTTCAATTTTTATCCGTCACCCGGCATGGGCAAAAGGGGGAATTGCTGTTACTGTAAATAGGAAATCTGTAAAAATTGCTCCAAATCCTTCAGGTTACTTAGAGTTAAACCAGAAATGGAAAAACAATGATAAAATTGAGATAACCCTGCCCATGGATCTTCATATTGAATCAATGCCCGACAATACCGACCGTATTGCATTCCTTTATGGTCCGATTGTGCTTGCTGCTGATCTGGGTGATTCGTTGCCTGATCCCGTGTTCGGAACACCTGTATTGCTTACTGATAACCGTAATATAAATGACTGGCTGAAACCTGTTGATACGAAAACACTGACTTTCGAAACAAGGGGCATCGGGCAGCCCAGAGATATTACGCTCAAACCTTTTTACACCCTGTACAATAAATATTACAGCGTATATTTCGACTTTTTCACAAAAACAGGATGGCTAAACCGTCAGGCTGAATATGAGGCTGATAAGAAAGAGCAACAATTAATTGAAGAGCGCACTTTTGATTATTTCCGCGTAGGAGAAATGCAGCCTGAACGCGACCATAACCTGGTTGCCACTGAGAAATCGTACGTTAACATCGCATTGGGAAGGACAGGCAGAGAGGCCCACCGCGATAATAATTTTACGTACACAATGAAAGTGAATCCAGGCATCGCTAACATTTTGCTGCTCACCTACATTGGCGATGATAAGGATCGCAAATTCAACGTGCTGGTTGACGGAGTAAAAATTGCTTATGTTGAATGGGATGGAGGAACTACAGGTAAATTTTACGATAACGAATATGTTATCCCCTCAGAGATCATTGGCAACAAAACCTCAGTGAGAATTAAGATTGATGCAAATCATGGCAGAACAGCGGGAAGAATCTTTGGTTGCCGCATTTTGAAAACTAAAAAGTAAAATTGTTTTAATAATATTAATTCTTTACTCCTTGTCCATTAATAGAAAAGATATGTTGAAAAAACTTGTAAACCGATGCTTGCTTTTGTTGAAAATGATCTGTTTTATTCTTTTTATAACACTCTATTCCCAAGGAAAAGCGCAGGAAGTAGAATTTTTTAAACCAGGTGAAATATGGCCTGACAATAATGGAGTGCATATTAATGCTCATGGTGGCGGAATTATTTATTATAAAGATAAATATTACTGGTTTGGAGAACACAAGATTGCGGGCAATAGTGGAAAGAGTGCACAGGTTGGAGTCAGTTGCTATTCATCAAAAGATCTATATAACTGGAAAGATGAAGGGATTGCATTAAAAGTAATTGAGAATGATCCTGGGAACGAAATAGAAAAAGGATGTACACTTGAACGACCGAAAGTAATATTTAATAAAAAAACGGGGAAATTTATAATGTGGTTCCATCTTGAACTTAAAGGGAAGGGATATGATGCAGCCCGTTCTGCTGTTGCTGTAAGTGATAATATTGAAGGCCCATACAGATATTTAAAGAGTTTTCGTCCAAATGCTCGTTACTGGCCTGTGAATGTTAAGCCATGCCATCTCAAACCTGTTGCTGATAGTATAAAGAACTCTTATTGCGGAGGAAAAGGATGTCTTCCAGCTCATCCTGACACCCTGAACCTGCTGGGAAGAGATTTCATAAACGGTCAGATGGCGAGAGATATGAACCTCTTTGTTGACGATGACGGGTCTGCCTATCATATTTACTCATCAGAAGAGAACAGCACTCTGCATATCTCAAAACTTACTGATGATTATCTGTCCTATTCCGGTAAATACATACGTCTGTTTGCTGACCGGTACATGGAGGGAGCAGCACTTTTCAAATATAATGGTAAGTACTACATAATAGCTTCTGACTGCACAGGCTGGGATCCAAATGCCGCACGTTCTGCAGTAGCTGATTCTGTTTTCGCACAATGGACAGAGATGAAAAATCCGTGTATAGGGCAAGACTCTGCACTTACTTTTTACTCACAAAGCACATTTGTTCTTACAGTTCAGGGGAAAAAGGATGCACTAATTTTTATAGGGGATCGCTGGGCGCCCAAAAATCCAATTGACGGAAGATACGTTTGGTTACCTCTGTTTTTTGAAAATGACAGACCGGTTTTAAAATGGCTTGACAAATGGAGCCTTAACATATTTTAAAAGAAATAGATTATAAGGAATTAAATATGTTTAAGAAAGGTTATCTGATCTTTAAATTTACTATATGAAAGCTTTGATGAAAAGGTTATTATGAAATATTTCTTCCCCCCAAATGAATGGTGCTATGAATCAGGCAAAAATTATTCATACTGGCCTTTATGCATACGGATATTAAAGTCGGTTCGTGAGGTCAGGAATGTAGGGTATCCAACAACTTCTTTATTTGTGTTCATGCCAGCCAGATCAATTTTGACATTGGTAAATAAGATTCCAGATATTTTGCCTTAAGCCTCCAACATTCAATTTGATCATCTAGTGGGTGATTAACAAAGAAAAAATCCTGGTTTTATGATAGATTTCAATAAACGTATTTTCTATCTTTGATATATGAAAAGAAAGCCTTGGTTGATTTTGTTAGTAACTATTGGAGTTTTTTTTACTAATTCAGATTGCACCAAAGAAACTCAATACCTTGAAAAATATGTTGGTTCGTGGACATTTGAATACATATGGTTGAGGGAGGAATTACATATTCCTGCCGTGGGTGACACAACTTATTTCGAAGGAGACATTATATATGGGCCTTGTAAAAGATGTATTACCATAAAACAATTAAGTAAGACTTTTAAAGTGGAATCTGATGGGCAGATTATTAACACTTGTGAACCACCATCTTTCCCCCTTCATTATCAAAAATATTGCAAAGGATATTTTGAAGGCGATAGTATATTCCACTATGAAACTTTTGAAAGAACTCCCCCAAATCAAATTGTAACAAATATAACATCCCTGTTCGGAAGAAAATTGTAATTACCTGAGAAGTGGTAAAAATGAAGAAGGATTACATTTCGCTTCCCTAATGTGATTCTCTCAAGAGGTGCTTTCAAAAGAAATAGGCCTGCATACTCCTTCGGCGTCTGCGGGATTTTTTATTGTTCAATCTATACAAAAGCAAGTTTTTGACGGATCTACAATAAAAAACCCCGGCACTTTCCCACCAGAGATTTTCCTTTGCAGACAAGACATTTGAAATATCTAACCACTATCTAATCAGATACATGGCTGAAATTATTCAGTTAGAGGAGGTTTTATCAATAATATAGTAATCGGTCTCCACGAGAAAAACATCGTTAAATATTTCATTATGTCGAATAGAATAAACATTATTGTTGTATATTTGTCGCATTGAATCGACATAAACATGGAAAGCTTATTTGAGTTTCAGGAAATTATACTTCGTCCGGTAAAAAATGATTTCCGAAGGTATTTACATGACCAGATTAACTGGAAACAAAAGATGATCGGGATTAAAGGGCCAAGAGGGGCAGGCAAAACCACATTAATGTTACAGCATTTAAAATACGATCTTGGAATGTCACCGGAGGCACTTTACATCACTGCTGACCATAACTGGTTCTATAACCATACCTTATTTGATGTTGCAAATGACTGGTACAAGCTGGGAGGGAAAATTCTATTTATAGATGAAGTGCATAAATATCCTAAATGGTCAGTGGAACTGAAAAATATTTACGATGGGTTACCTGAGATGCAGATCGTCTTTTCCTCCTCTTCTGCATTGGATATTTACCGTGGTGAAGCCGATTTGAGCAGGAGAGTAATGATCTATTTGCTGGCAGGACTTTCTTTTCGTGAGTTTTTAATATTTATGAACGGGATAAGTTTTGATGCAGTCAATATTGATGATATAAGGAATAACCATCAGAATATTTGCAGGATGATTACTAAAGATTTTCGTCCGTTACCGGCATTCCGTAAATATATCGAATTTGGCTATTTACCAATTATTGGTGAAGGTGAAGATACCTATCTGATGAAGTTGAAACAGGTGATAAATACAATTGTGGACATAGACCTTTCCTATATCGCTTCTTACAATTCAGGAACAGCAATCAAGGTTAAAAAATTATTAGGTGTAATAGCAGAATCGGTGCCATTTAAGCCAAATATTGCTGCTTTGGCCAGGAAACTTGATTTGAGCAGAGACAGTGTCTATCAGTATATCTATCAGTTAAGAGATGCTCGGCTGCTCAACACCCTTAGTTCTGAAGGTAAAGGGGTATCAACCTTGCAAAAACCCGACAAAATCTTTTTGGAGAACAGCAATCTGGCCTTTGCACTAAAAGGGAAACCTGATATTGGCAATATAAGGGAAACATTTGTTCTGAATCAACTACTAAATGCAGGTTTAAATGTCAGTTTTCCCGATGAAGGTGACTTTTTTACTGATGGGTTGACAATTGAGGTAGGGGGTAAAGGTAAGAATAGAAATCAGGTAAAGCACTTGGATAAATATTTAGTTGCTTCGGATGATCTTGAAACAGGATGGGGAAACAAAGCTCCAGTCTGGTTATTTGGGTTTTTATATTAACTGCAATTGGCTTTTTTGTAGGGGTGCTTAACAAAGAAAAAGCCCTGCCATCACTAACTTCTGCATTCTTCATTCGTTTGTTCAAATGTTCTTACTTCGATAGTTACGCTCCCTTCACCTGCCGAAGCCTTTGGCACAGTCAGGCAGTTGTCGCATGATCCGTTTGGGGTATAAAGAATCCAGAGGATTGCTCACTTCGTTCGCGATCCTTTGGGGGGTGCATCACAAAGAAAAAGCCACGCAATGCTGCGCATGATATGGTTATATATTGAAAAATATCTTACTTAGGCACCCCTCTTTGCTAAGCAGAGAGGGGAAGGGGGTGAGTTCATGAGATAAAAAGAAGGATTATTTCATGATCCGTTTTTGGGTAACAGCCCAAAGATAAAGCCCTGTTGCTTTCGCAACAAGGCTTTTTCCTTGTAGTGGAGAGTAATGAAATATCTTACCTTGATTTAATAAAAGACATAGATAAAATTGTTAAACTCGTGAAGGTTTTGAACATGTAAGAAAGTTCAGCCTCCTGAACAACACGCTATATACCTCACCATTACTTATCGGCGGTGTTGTGATTTCATATCTTTGTTCCCTGTTGAGTGTTGGCATTTCCAATTCAACATTGAAAAGACCATGTACATTTAACTTCGAAATATTCATATTGTATAATCCAAGCAAGATATTTATGAAAGCAATGACACAACTATGGAGCTCATTTGAAAAATATGATGACGCTTATAGACTTGGAACCTGGATGTACAGAGTATCATTAAACATTGCAATTTCCTTTTACAGGAAAAACCAAACACAGGAAAAATATTTTATGCCATTAGACGAAAAACTGGATGTAATTTCCAATGATGAAAATGAAGTTGAGACAAATAATCTTGAACTTCTGGAAAAATTCATCAGTGAGCTAAAGGAGTTTGACAAAGCATTGATGCTGCTTTACCTGGAAAAGAAAAGTCGCCAGGAGATTTCTGAGATACTTGGGATTTCAACCAGTAATTTATCAACAAAAATAGCCCGGATAAAAGAGGGGCTTAAACAACAATTTTCAAAATCCGTTAATACTCAATAGTTGAGTGAATTAAAAACAAAAAAATCATACTCTCAGCTGAAAAAACTACGTTGCAACAGACTGATTGAACTTGTGATAGCCTTGTTCATTAGTTTTGTATTGGGAATCTTCCTTTACAATAGCTGGTTTATAATAGGTTGGGTAATTTCATGCATTATTATAATGAGCTTTACCTTATTTGCTGTATCAAGTTGCATAAGACAACTAATATTAATTTCTAAATTCAATTTGAATCAGCCTGTTATTGAGAATCAGAAAATTCTGTCCAGCCTTCAACTCTATAATATAATGCATTTACGTATGGGAATTCTTCAAATCCCTTTTTATATGAATTATATAACTATATTTTCCAGGATGTTTTTCGCTTATGATTTCTGGGTACATACGGGTATGGTCTTTGCTCTAGAAAACTTCGCTTTTGGTTTTCTGCTATTCCCGTTTATATGGTGGGTTTTCAAAAAAATATCATATAAAAATATGAATATACCCTGGGTGAAATATCTCATAGAACATGCTGGTGGAAAAACAATTGTAAGGGCAATGGAGCTCCTTAATGAAATAGATGACTATGAAAATAAATCGAACATACCTGAATCTCAGTCAAATAATAAGAATAATTAACTATATTCCGGTTTTACCGGGCAACAATGATTTTTAATAATTAATCTTCTAACCATAAAAGCATATCATGTTAAAAAATCTCTTAAAAACAGCTGTCAGGCACATCCTGAAACATTTTGGATATAGCATACTAAACATACTTGGACTTACTCTTGGCATAACAAGTGCCATCTTTCTTATTATTTATGTATCGGATGAAGTGAGCTATGACCGGTATCATGAGAAGGCCAACAGAATCTATCGTGTTTCTACTACTATTAAGGAACCTGATGATCAGTTCACGTGGATTGTTGCTCAGATACCTTTCGGGACGCAGGTAGCGCATGATTATCCTGAAGTCGAGTCGGTAGTAAGATTTATTCCCATGGGCCGGGCCCTGTATAAATATCAGGATAAAGAGTATAATGAAGAAAATTTTTTCTTTGTCGATTCAACAATGTTCGACATTTTCTCATATAAAGTGCTGAAAGGTGATGTAAAATCAGCACTTCTTGCACCAAAAAAGATCATCCTGACTGAACACATTGCAAATAAGTACTTTGGGAAGACAGATCCAATAGGAAAAACACTTACAACCGGTACCGATGCTTATGAGGTAACTGCTGTAATCCAGGATGTTCCAACAAATTCACACTTCCGTTTTGATGCTCTTGCGGCAAGGAATAACCTTCCAAAGAACATCGCAAGTTGGGGCCTTTTTGGTGTTTTTACTTATATCCTATTGCCAGAAAACACTGATGTAAAAGTATTCGAGAAGAAGCTGGAAGGAATGTATGATGCATATATGAAGACAATATTCGAAAGTTTAAAGATCACTATCAAATATAATCTTGAACCCCTCACAAGAATTCATCTCTATTCTACAAATGCACAGGAACCTGAACCAACAGGAAGTGTAACATATGTATACATCTTTGCCATAGTGGCAATATTCCTGGTGCTCATTGCGTCAATGAATTATATGAATCTTGCAACCGCCCGATCTACCAGACGTGCGCGTGAAGTCGGATTGAGAAAAGTTGTCGGATCGCGCAGGGGCCCGCTTGTTCTGCAGTTTTTGTCAGAGTCGCTGGTCTTTACGATTTTATCGCTTATTATCAGCATGATCCTGATAATAATATTGTTGCCTAAATTTAACCTGCTCGCAGCCAAATCATTTACTTTGGGTATTCTGCATAGTCCGGCCGTACTTCTAAGCCTTTTTGCAATTGTGGTCATCGTTGGTATTTGCGGAGGAAGCTACCCTGCATTCTTCCTCTCACGATTTAGCCCGGTTACGGTTCTAAAGGGTGAGATTACACAAGGATCAGCCGGCAGTCTGTTCAGAAAAATTCTGGTAGTCATACAGTTTTCAGTTTCTGTAATTATGATCATCTGTACACTGGTTGTCTTCCGTCAGCTGAATTTTCTTAAAACAATGGATCCGGGATTTGATCAGAAAAATGTAATTGAACTCCAACTCAATGGGAATATGGGTCAGAAATATCCTGTTTTGAAACAGGTTCTTCATGAAGATCCTAACATAAAATATGTTACTTCAACAAATACTGCGGTCGGGGCTGGGTCGGGGAAAACGATATTCAGTGTCGAAACAGACCAGGGAATGTCAACCAGGGGTATAAATTTTGCGATAGTTGACCATGACTTTATCGAAGCTCTTGACATTAAAATAGCCAGCGGACGTGAATTTCAGGAAGATATGCCTTCAGATACGTTAACCGGAGTTGTAGTTAACGAAACATTCGTAAAAAGGATGGGCTGGGCGGAACCAATTGGCAAGAAAGTTACTTTAGGTAACTTTTTAAACGGAAGAGTTATCGGTGTCATGAAAGATTATCACCAGACAGGAATGTATAACGGTATTGAATCTCTCCTGCTCATATACCGCCCGAGAAACATAAACATTGTTTACTTAAAACTTAGTGGCATTGAAAATGCCAAAACCCTTAGTTTTATAGAAAATAAATGGAAGGAAATGTTTCCCGATCAGCCATTCGTTTACCAATATCTTACAGAAAGGTTTAATGGACAATTTCGCGCTGATGAGAAACGCGGGATGATCTTCACGATCTTTACGATACTTGCTATTTTGATCGCATGTCTTGGGTTATTCGGCCTCGCGTCATACATGGTTGAGCAACGAACCAAAGAGATCGGTATCAGAAAAGTATTCGGGGCAAATGAATCCATCATTCTTAGATTAATTGCAAGAGATTTTCTTATTCTTGTTACAATCGGAATTGTAATTGCAACGCCAATCGCTTATATATTAATGCACAACTGGTTGAAGAATTATGTTAACAGGACAAATATAGGACCTGCACTTTTAATTCTTGCAGCTTTACTGACAATATTAATAACATTTGCTACTATTAGTTATAAAGCTTACCAGGCTTCTGTAATGAATCCCGCCAATTCACTGAAGACAGAATAATGTATTTCCATCGTCTCACCCCAACCCCTCGATGAAGCTTGGGGTTTGCCCCTTTCCCAGGAGAGAGGGTAAATAGACTGGAGGATTACGCTCGCTCAGCTCATGTGATCATGTTGCTGTCGCAACAAGGCTTTTTCTTTGTAGCGAAGAGTAATGAAATATCTAACCTTGATTTGATAAGAGACATGCACAATATACTTAACCCACATTGCAGCACAAGGCAATAAAAATAGTAAAAAAGCTGTTAATA
>JBAXXU010000067.1:0-23638 GCA_037127735.1 Bacteroidota bacterium | reverse complement strand
TAAACGCTAAACGCTAAACGCTAAACGCTAAACGCTAAACGCTAAACGCTAAACGCTAAACAATAGTACACAGTAACTTTAATATCTTCCAAAATATGCCTCTCCTCATTGTTGTTCTTGGAATCTGTCTTCTTCTTTTTTTGATCCTTGTATTAAAATTCAATTCATTTCTCTCCTTTATAATTGTCTCTCTCGCTGTGGCGCTGGCTGTCGGAATGTCTATTGAGAAAGCTGTGGTTTCAATTGAGAACGGAATTGGAACTACTATGGGGTTTCTCGTTCTGATACTTGGTTTCGGTTCGATGCTGGGAAAACTGGTTTCAGAAAGTGGGGCAGCTCAGAGAATAACATCAAAACTGATAAGGGCTTTCGGTATAAAACATATACAACTTGCTTTAATGCTGACAGGTTTCATTGTGGGCGTTTCTCTTTTCTATGATGTTGGGTTTTTTATAATGATACCTCTTGTATTTACAGTTGCAGCTTCAACCGGTCTTCCTTTACTGTATGTTGGCTTACCAATGCTTGCAGCACTTTCAGTAACTCATGGTTATCTGCCTCCTCATCCCGCGCCAACAGCCATTACTGCAATGTTCCATGCAGATCTTGGGAAAACAATGGTTTATGGAATAATTGTTGCAATACCTGCGATAGTAATTTCAGGACCGGTGTTGTCAAAAGTCCTGAGCAGGATTGAAGCTAAACCATTGGCTGAATTTGTGAATCAGAAAGCCTTAACCGACAAGGAGATGCCTGGCTTCTGGGTAAGTTTCTTTTCTTCTCTCATGCCTGTTATCCTTATCAGTTGTTCAACAATTGCCGGATTTATTCTGCCACAATCAAATGTCTTCAGAATTGCTCTTGGTTATGTCGGCAATCCGGTTATTGCAATGCTATTGTCTGTATTGTTTGCGATTTATACACTCGGGTTGGCAAGGGGTAGAAAAATAGTTGGCATTATGAATTCTCTGGCTCATTCAGTAACCAGTATCACAATGATAATGCTTCTCATAGCTGGAGCAGGCGCTCTAAAACAGGTTCTTGTAGATGGTGGGGTAAGCACATATATTGGTGGGTTACTCAGCCAATCCTCTCTCTCACCTTTATTCCTGGGATGGTTAATTGCCACGATATTACGCTTTTGTGTCGGTTCTGCTACTGTAGCCGGGATCACCACTGCAGGTATTGTTTTACCACTGGTAACAGGAGGAGCAGTAATACCTGAGTTAATGGTACTGGCAATCGGTTCAGGAAGTCTGATGTTCGGACATGTGAACGATGGCGGATTCTGGCTCTTTAAAGAATACTTCAATCTAAGCATTAAAGATACCATGAAGACATGGGTTGTTATGGAAACTTCAATTGGCATCACAGGAATAGCAGGTGTAATGATACTCAGTCTTTTTGTGAAATAATTGTTCCCTGTCGCCTGTTGCCTTTCACATCAATTAATAATCATTATCTTTCATTCGTGTCCATTATAATATATTTAATTTTCAACTGTATACAATTTAGTTCTTTGACATCTTGTTAATCGGGAATTGTAAGAAGCAATTAAAGAGTAATTTAGTACGAAAGAAAGTTTCCAATATTGAGAGAATATTGTTATTTTATTTACTTTACCGTTGGCTTTAGCCAACGGATTAAAATACTATAATGATATGGGCTTTAGCCCAAACCTTATGGACTAAAGTCCCTTTAGATGAGGTTGTTATACCGTTGGATAAAGCCAACGGTAAGTGATAAATAGATTTACCTCGAGTAACTGGGGGTGTTTTTCAATTTCAAATCATCACGGTTATAAAAAGCGCTACAATCTCGATATACTCATGATTTCAAAAGACGATATCTATTTTTAAGTTGACACTAATGATTATCTTTATATCATAAATTATTAACAGGATTAAAGATAAATTCCATATATAATTATGAAGATTAAATTTTTAGGCGCTGCAAGAGAGGTTACGGGAAGTAAACATCTCATTACAACAGATTCAGGAAAAAAAATACTTCTCGATTGCGGTATGTTCCAGGGCAAAGGTCTCGAAACAGATGGTATGAACAGGGAGCTCGGTTTTGACCCATCGCTGATAGACCACTTAATTCTTACCCATGCGCATATTGATCATGCCGGACTGATACCTTACATTTATAAGCTGGGTTTCAGAGGATCAGTTATCTGTACTAATGCCACACGCGACCTATGTGCCATAATGCTTGCCGATTCAGCTTTTATACAAGAGCATGATACAATTACATTCAATAAACGCAGAGCTAAAAAAGGACTTCCACTTGTTACCCCGATTTATACTCAGGCCGATGCAACAGCATGTATGAGTCTTTTTATCGGTATCCCGAATAATATGAAATTCAGGATTGACGAAAACATAAAGGTGAAGTTCACAAATACCGGACACATGCTTGGCAGTGGTGTTGCTAACCTTCAGATAACTGAAAACGGACAGATCAGGAGGATAGCTTACACAGGAGATATCGGCAGGCCGGTTGACCCGATACTTGCTTCCCCGCAGCCTTTTCCACAAACTGATATCCTTATAACTGAATCAACTTATGGCGACAGGTTGCATCACGATGTTCTGGTGGCTGAAGAAGCGCTTCTTAAAATTGTTATCGAGACATGTGTAAATAAAGGAGGAAAGCTTATTATCCCTGCTTTCAGCGTTGGGCGCACACAAGAAATTGTTTTTGCACTAAATAACTTTTTTAACCAGGGCAGACTGCCTAAAATTGATGTTTTCGTTGATAGCCCCCTTGCCGTAAATGCAACAACAGTCTTCAGGATGCACCCTGAATGTTTTAATAGCAATTTTGCCAGTGTACTTGAAAAAGATCCTGACCCATTTGGTTTTGATAACCTGTTTTATATCACTAAGGTAGAAGATTCAAAAAAGCTAAACGACCATAAGAAGCCTTGCGTGATTATTTCTGCCTCAGGTATGATGGAAGCCGGACGCGTAAAGCATCACCTGGCAAATAGCATATCAGACCTGAAGAACACGATTCTTGTTGTCGGATACTGCGCACCCACAACTCTCGGGGCAAGAATAGTAAGAGGTGAGAAAGAGGTTTCCATCCATGGGACTGTTTATGAAGTTAAAGCTGAAGTGAAAAAAATCGAATCATTCAGCGGACATGGCGATTATAAGGAGATGATCAGCTTCTTAGGATGTCAGGATAAGAGCGCTCTTGAAAAGACATTTATTGTCCATGGCGAGTATGAGACACAGAAAAAATATGTGGCTACTCTTCAAAACGAAGGTTATAGAAATATTGAGATACCAGCAAAAGGGCAGGAGTACGAAATTTAAGGGCAGGTATATGTAGGGACAGGTCGCGACCTGTCCCTACGGGACATATCTCCTCAATTCTTTTCGTATTAATTTCCATTCCGGAAAAAGCTCTGACAGAAGATTATAATACCCTGCGCCATGGTTATGATGTTTGAGGTGGCATAACTCATGAACAATAACATATTCAATATACAGATCAGGCAGTTTAATGAGTTCCGTACTCAGAGTAATTATTCCTTTATTTGAACAGCTTCCCCATCGTCTTTTCATTGTACGGATTATCAGACCTGATGGCTTGAAAGCCTGATTTTCGTATTTAGAGAGAACATTCCTCATCATTTCAGGAAAAACAATCAACGCTTCATTTTTATATCCCTGATACAGCAATCTTTTTATCGAACCTGCATCATCATTTTTATCAAGTCCAAGGTCAATTGTACTGTCATAAAACCTGATGTAAGACTTATTGTTTTTTTCGATCTTTAAAGCAGACTCAGTACCACGGAAAAGATGCATCTCCCCATTAGCATACAATCTGTCAGGTTTACCTGAAACTTTTCCCTTGTAACTGTCTCTGTGTTTAATTATCCAGCCGGCTTTTTCCTGAACAAGCCTGTTTATTGTTTTTAACGAGGTTAGGTATGGGACTCTCACTACTATCGATGAATCGTGATGAACACTGATTCCAAGTGTTCTTCGACTTGAATACAATACCTTGAATTCTATATCCTGTATATTGTGAGTTATTGCGTCTTTAAGCATTAATTTCTTATAGAACAGTTAATTAATCTCGGAAAATGAATGAAAACTGTAGTTTTTATTTTCGAGATAGTTTAAAATTGTGTCGAGGCGAAGATAAAACTTATCCGTTCTCCGCGGGTCTGTTCCCGGATGAATAAGAAGAATATATCCGTTTAATCCTTTCTCTTGCTCATATTTCAGAAAATTATCCATAAGGAAGTCACTGGAATAATATTTCGCTCCTTCAGGAAATGTCCAGTCCTGTGATGTAATAGTTCCTGATGAGTTGTTAACCAGTTTAAGACCCATCAGCTTTGTCCAGCTTGCAATAGTGTCATTATACCATTCATAAGGTGGCAGGAATACTGATGCCTCTTTTTTTGAAATTCCATATCTCTCAAGCTCCTTATAATTATTTTCAAGATCTTTCATAAATTCATTCTGTGTAACAAGCAGTGAATCACGCTTCTCCCATGAACAGTAAAGCAGGTGACTGTCTGAGTGTGCCCCAATATAATGTCCGTCGGCTTTTAACCTGTTAATTATTTTATCATAGCCTTCCATTCTGAAAAAGTCGCCCGTCAAAAAAAATGAAGCTTTGATATTATGGTTGTGTAAAGTTTTAATGATATGATCAAATCCATCAGTAAATTCATGAGCTGTGAAGCAAAGCCAGATCTCTTTTTTAGTTGTATCCATCCTTACAATAGCCCCTCTTGACAAAGTGATATTTGGATTTTTGTAAGTATCGGATGATCCGGATTGCAATGAAGAGAGGTAGTAAACAAGGCTTGCTGTACCGTCCATTGTACACTCATTGCTGGTATAATCAGCTATATCGTCATGATAAGATGCCATTTTTGTCTGGAACGGGGCATACAGATCTTCATTTTTCATAGTGATATATTTGCTATGGGAACGGAAAATTGTAGAATAGACAGGTCCGTCAACAAGACCCCCATTTACCTGCCCTCCTTTTATAACGTATGAAGAATGAGAATACACGGGATAGTCGCCATTTTCCGGAAGTCCGACAATCATACTTGTTCCCCATGGATTACAACCGAAAAGCCAGTCGCGGTGAGCAGCTTCAAGTTCTGCAAAAGAGTTGTCACCGGTTATTTCAGAATAAAGATGAGCCTGGGTGATCGTTGCTGCAATAAGGTTGTTTGAACACCAGATAAATGGAACACCGATCAGGAAAGGGTTTTTCTTTGCTTTAAGTTCTGTCAGATCAAGACCTTTTTTCATATAGCCTGCAAACTCATTTTCGTCTGTGGTCTTTTGGCTGCGGGCAATACCCGGATGACCCATATTTACAAACGGATACCATTGGTAATGGCGCGCGGTATCGCTTCCCATCCATGGTGTGACCTTCTCTTTTCGGCCGAACTCAATTGCATATTCAAGGAATCGCGGTTCTTTTGTCTGGTTGTACAATTCGATTGCAGCAAGTTCCATGTCGTCAACCCAGTTATCTTCTTCGTAGAAATAAGGTGCAGTTCCGGGTGCTGTCTGGCAAACGCCGGGGTTTTTAAGTCCAAAATTGAATGCTGCAATAGCTTTTTGTAAAAGAGTTTCAGAAAATTCCTGGTTTATATTTTGGTAAACTTCTGAGCCTTTTGCAAATGCAGAAGAGAATTTGCCTGCAGTTGATGCAATTCCTGTTGTCCTGTTCTTATGTTTAAACAGGCCCTGTGGTTGTCCGGTACAAAAATAAACCGGTCTCTCTTTCCCTTTTCCATAGTTTGCTGTATCGTTGTTTGGGAATCGAAACCCGATATGATCGCGGTCGTCAGCGATCTGATTATACATTATTCCGGGTTCAGGATTCATTTTAACAAGCCAGTCAAGTCCCCACCGGCTTTCATTGAGAATATCAGGCAACCCATCTTCTCCGGGTAGTCCGTTTGGAAGATATTTATCGCCGAATGATGCCGGATTTTCAGAATAGGCAAAAAGCATCTGGTAGGTTGCATTGGCCGATGTTGCAACATATTGCAGATAATCAGCAGCATCGTGCCATCCACCGGTTACATTAATATGCGCGGAATCGCCGGTTTTCCTGTAAATCTCGTATCCGTCAGAAGTATGGCAGGAGTCTTTAAGGTAAGGATTATATCCGCATCTTTGCTGCCGCATGTAGTTAAGGAGAAAATCGGCTGTCCCGTCATAAACATCATCACCAATCCGGAAATCGGGTGAGACAGACTTCCCTGCAACAATCCTGTAAATTCCGCTCTTTTTGAGTGCCGTAAATGGAAGACGGTAACAACTGATAAAAGGCTCTAAAGATTCAGCTTCTGTTAAATTATTCACAGTCATTACTATGTCCCCTGAACTTACTTCAATTACTTTAAATGACTTAAGGTTCAAAGTTCGTTTGCTAAGAAAAACCGCCACTTTAATATCATTTGTACGGTAGCCAAGCTGGTTGATCCTTATCCATTCGGTTTTTTCAGTGTGGCAGGAGGCTAGGAGGATTAAAGTGGGGATAGTTATTGTTATAATCCATTTTTTCATAATGGTGAAGTTTTTATCATTGGTAGTAAAAGTTGTCTTGTTCAAATTTTCCTGGATTGTTAATGATATATTCAGAAATTATTTTGTATGTTTTTTCATTTCGGATAATATGTTCGTGGAATGATCGGTGCCATGCAAATTCTGCGCTCGTAGGGATGCCATCCAATAAATGGATTTGTTTTGATACGGTTGTTTTATATGCACCCATCAATTTGGATAATGATTTGATATTTTGTAGGGACAGGTCGCGACCTGTCCTTACAAAATGCCCCCGATTTATTTCAATTATCCCATGAATATGATTTGGCATCACTATGAATGCATGCAAAACAACATATGGATATTGTTCACCTAACCAATACCATTGCTTTTCGGCAATTTTGCCGTATTCATTTAAAATCATTCGCGGAACGGATTCTTTTTCATCATTTGGTACGGACAGGTCGCGACCTGTCCGTACGGATGCAATAATTTCCCCAAAACAACATTCCATATTATGAACGCATGATGTAACAAAATATAAATTATCCGATGAATAATCATATCCCTGCATCCTGTTTGGCTTACGATTTTTCATAATATCAATGTGCATTTTATTGATATCGATTCCATTCCGCCCTTTTGTATGGACAGGTCGCGACCTGTCCGTACATTCCAAATTTCGCGACCTGTCCGTACGAATTCATTCCCCAATATTCCATTCTTCATAATTCTATTGCATTATATTCCTCCTCGCTTAACCAGAAATCTTTATCAATTATTTTCACCTCATCGTAATTTAGCTCATACAGCTTATAAACCATCACATCGATTTCTTTTTCCAAGTCAGTGGTGTTTAAATTTTCCTTTTTAGAAGAAATGACTTTTTCTACCAGGTCAATGAACGGTTTTTGTCTGGCAAAAGGAATATTTGGAATTGGGAGTTTTTCTAAAAAAGTTTTAGAAATGTTTACGGTTAATTCGGAGTTATTTGAGAAATTGTTTGCATAATACCAATTTAGAAATCTTGAATTCAGTAAAGCAAGTATATATTCATATGAATTCTCAAATTCGTTTTTAAGCAGAAGGTTATTTACAGAAGCGAAGGTTAAATATTTTTCTTTATCTATTGTTGCAGTTAATGGGTTTTCACCTCCACTTATTCTTTGAATAATTATTTTCTTTTGTGCTCTCCAAAGATAATCAGGTCTTGTTCTATGAATCTTTTCTTTATCCCAGATTATATACTTATTTGGTTTACACTGGTTATATCTTTTTATTGATTTCCCTTCAATCAAGGCTTTATTGCTTTCACTTTTAGTAGTTTCAATTAAGTATTTATGCGCAACAACTCCTTCTATTATATCTTTACAGAAATCACCTAGCGGCTTTATGTCTACTGAAATATTGTTTAATAAATTGTTCAATCGGTTATCCATGTATAGATTTAATGTATAACTGACATTTTTCATAAATTGAGATTGTTCAATATATGACAGCCTGTAATCTTTGCTTTCTAAATCCTTTATTTCAGATATAATTTTAGTTTTATGATTGTGATTTAATTTATCATTACTTAACCTTATAATTATCGTAGAAGCAGTCACTTCATTAAATATTTTACTACCCAAATCTACTAGTTCTTCAATTTTCGAATTTTCCAAAAGAAATTTTCTAATCAAATCATATGTGGTTGTCCGTAAGAGATTATTTGGAACAATAAGAGCTAGTGTACCCTTCTTATTTAAATCAAGAATACCTTTTAAAGCGAATAGAGCAAAGAGATTAATTTTTCCTGATTGATTGGATTTTGTTTTTTTGTTAACAGAGATCAATAAAGAAAAATATTTTTTCGAAATATATTTCTTAAAATCGTCTGAGAAGTCCGCATCCCTTGTAAAAACATATGGCGGATTTCCTATCACCACATCAAATCCATTACGTATCCCGAACATCCATGCAGGTGAAAAGAAGGATGAAGGTTTGCTGTCATCGAAGGGGTTCCAATCATCCACTTTACTTAAAAAGTCTTCCAGGTTCCAGCTTTTCTTCAAACTTTTAAATCCGGTTTTTATGTAATCCTTGGTTTTCAGGAACTCTTTTTGCAGTTCCTCTTTTTTGTTCTTATCGCCCTGAGGGTCAAAATATGAATTACGAAGTTTTTCCAATTTTTGTATCTCTCCATCAAGCCGGTAAAGGGTGGCATTGTGGTGCGACTTCTCAAGAAAAGCATCATAGCCGCTGTCAATAAGACTATTAGCACAAACAAATTTAAAATCGAGATTAGGTAGTGCGGCAATATCAAAATTGTTTTTGCGGTCGGTTGGTTTATAATCTGACTCCAGCACCAGGCTTAGCCAGGCCCTGAGCCTTGCTATCTCGACTGCCATGGGCATAATGTCAACTCCGAAAATATTTTTGCTTAATATTTCTTCCTTCAGATCGTAGTTATTCCTGTGCCCGTGCCCGATTATCTGCCTTATCTCCATCAACCGGAGCATAACGCCCATTGGAAAAGCGCCCGAACCGCAAGCCGGATCGAGAACGGTTATTTCACTTATTGCTTTTCGTAACCTGACAGTTTCGTCTTTGTCGAATGGATTTTCGGTACAATCGGGTGCGAAGAGTTTATCAATTTTTATTTTCAGTCGCTCACGGAGATGTTCCATCTCAGCAATTTCAGTTTTGTTGTACGGAGTCGGCTTTGGTTCATCAACAATATCCTGAAACAACGTTCCTTTAATTTTAACAGAAGGCTCGCTTACTTTATCAGTTTGTTCGGGAAATTGAGGCAGAAGCTGAGTTTCGACAAAGGCTTTTAGGCTTTCGTTAACCATGTAATCGACAATTTCGCGCGGGGTATAAAAAGCGCCAAAAGCTTTTCGCTGGTTTGCCATCTTCTCGGTATCGGGATTCTGGCTTGCAAGCAGATTTTCGAAAATGAGTCCAAGCATTTCAGGATCGATGGCAACATGCTGATACTGGCTGCTGCTTTCATCAACTGTAAAGTCGAAGCTTTCGAGTACTTTTACAAACCCGGCCAGCCATTCATTCAGATCAAGTATATCAAAAAGAACATCTTCGGGATGCCGGTCGAACAGGCCACCATTGAGGTATGGAATATTTTTATACAGTTCATCGAGCGGGGTGATTGTTTCTATGCGGGCAAGATCCGTTACCTCTGCATTCAATGTTTTAAAGAATAGTTTTGAAAGCAGTGATTGAAAATAGGAATCTTTAAATTTTTCAATTGTGTCAGATGAAACAAGAGCCTGCGGAATTATCTCTTTTTCTTTCAGGAACCAGCAGAAGATATATCGCCCTATGAGTCTTACTGCAAACTGCTTGGTTATGATTTCATCAAAATCTTTGTTTTGCGATTTAGCTATTTCAATTAATGAATCGAACTGTTCTTTTATATGTTTGTAGAATTCTTTATTTACCTCTTTTACATCCAGACTGTTCCAGAACTGCTGTGCTATTTCCGGTTTCGTCCTGCCAGCGATATTTTGCCATGCGGGGAGTATTTTGATAAACTGAGTTTGGGAAAGCCTTTTGCGAAAAACCAATATTCTTTTCTGTTCTCCCTGGTTGAAAATCAAAACGAGTTTATCGTACTCGGGCGTAGTTACAAAATGAATATAATAAGGTTGAGACGGTATGTATTGTGGACGTCCCTGAATATTGACAATACCCTTAACTGAAGCCTGATAAGTTGTTAAACCAGGATCGTTATCAACCAACTGATTTATATATTCTTTCTTTAACTTTTTTAACACGGCAAAGCGAACACGGATGTTTTGTCCGTCTGCCGAAAGGCGATAGAGCTGAGAAAGTACTGTCTGGGGTGCATTTACAAGATACTCCTTCAGTTTTTGTGTCTGGGTCGCCAACAATTGTGGTTTATTCCCGGCATTTGGAGTAATACCCATCCATTGCATGAGCTCAAAAGAAAACTCTATAATTTTTCCCCTTGTTTTTTGCTCTGCTATCTGCGATAGAATTTTATTGATATCTGTTAATGTCATTCAAATACTTGTATTATATCATTTATTGGCGCCTTTTCAGTTTTTTCTTCCGGATTATATTGATTTGAGAGTGAAATAAATTTCTCAATAATCTCACTACCAATATGTTCTCCTCGTCGATTCATACGGTTTACCAATCGCACAAGATTCAGGCTTTCCCTGTTTATATAGGCATTCTGAGAGTGGTTAATGCAATTTTCGACTTTATCAATTATATCGAAATTATAGCCATATTCGATCATTCTGTTCCTTAATAAAAGTATTGCTGTTTTTTGTGGTTCATTGTAACGTATCTGGTGCTCCTCTTCCGGAAACTGGTATTTGTTGAAAATATAGTTTAAAATGCAGGCTTCAGCATCAGGTTTGTTTTTAAACCTATCTGTAAACCTTTTGTTCTGATCACTCGTTGCTTTTATTGAAAGTAAACCCTCGGTTGTTGTAAATAGTTCGCCCGTTTTATCTTTACTGAAAGCCATGAAATATCCGGCTTCGAATGATTCATCCTCTCCTGCAGATAGATGAGCCATGTGCATATAATCATCTTCGTCTTTTTTCATCTGCACCTTGCCCCACTTCCCTTTTGGAAGGTTTTTGATTTTCTCTTTATAAGTATCCTCAAAATTTTTATCCCGATCAAACTCACGCAGGTCATCCATAAACAGATCTTCGGCAGCAAGTAACTCTGATGTTTCAAATATTTTACGGAATGCTACAAGACGTTTCTTCTCATCGCGGCTATACAGATCCTCTGTAAAATCCTGTGGTATAGGTTCTTCGTCAAGTACGCTCTGATCGCTTCCCACTGTGTAGCGAATCAGGTTGATTTTTTCCTGGAGTTTGCTTACCAGCTTCAGGTAACTTTCCAATTGTTCGGTAGGGCGGAAATTGAAAATAAATATCTCTTCGAATTTGCTTCCAAGCCGGTTTATTCGTCCGTTGCGTTGAATCATTCTCACCGGGTTCCAGTGCAGATCATAGTTTACGATCATACCACAATCCTGCAGGTTCTGACCTTCTGAAAGTTTGTCGGTAGCTATCAGAAAATCAATTTGTTTTTCTCCTTGTTTGAGTTCATATTTTTTTGAGACCGGTGCAAATCGTTTTGCAAAATCTTCAATCTCGTTTTTTGTTCCAAGGGCAAACTCAATATTTTTCCCTTTTACAAGGTATTCAGGCAACTTTTCTGAAAGGTATCTCAGAGTGTCAGCAAAGTAGGTAAAGATTAATACTTTTCTGTCGTCATTCTGGTTAAGGTGCTTGGCGAGTATCTGAATCTTATCATCTTTTTTTATCAGCAACTCGATTTGCTGTTTTAAAATGCTGATAATGGAAAGATCTTTAACTATATCGGCTTTCAACTGAGCAATCTTGAAGACTCCTTCGTTTGCAATAATCGTAACAAACTCCTTTTCACTGTTTTCGAACGATTCAATGTCAAAATCCAGGGCATCATCTTCGGCATTCAATTCCAATTCTCCTCTCTTCCTGCCGTAATAAGCATGCCGGTATATATTATAGCGATAACAAGGAAAACCCAGGCTCAACAGGGCGGTGTAAATAATTTCCAATGATGAGTTTATCGGTTTTTCTCTTATTTTATAATGATCAAAAAGGTCAAGCGGATGAGCGAGGTAATCCAACTCCGCCAGACTCGTTATCTCATAATTAAACGCTCTGGTAAGTTTTGAATTTTGCTCAGCCATTTTAAGAAGTTGTGACTTATATTGATTTGGCACTTCATACTCCAGATTGTCGGGGTATGATTTTGGGAATTTTTGCAGTTTTCCGTTTATCTCAAGACCATCGGGGTATTCTTTTTCAATTCCCTGCCTGGTTCGCCTGACAAGAAAACGGTTTAGTAGTGGTGTAAGTTGTTCTTTGATAAGTTGGTAATTGATAAAATTATTTTCACGGATTTGCATCTGCATGTCGGTTTGAAGTAATTCCAACCTTTCCTTCAGTGTAAAATATTTTTGTCTGCCACGATCGTAAAACCTCCCTAATTTAAAAATATCACCCCCTGAACCCAACATGATCTGATTGGTCAGGTCAGCCAGCTGGTTATTAATGGGAGTTGCAGTGACCATAAGTGTTTTTGCATTTACATTTTCCTGTCTCCATTTAATAAAAACATCAAATCGTTGCCCTCCGGCTGATCTTAAATTATGGCTTTCATCAAAGACGAAAAGACCGACTGGAATTGATCTTAAATTTTCTCTGACATCTTCTATTCTGTTTGTATCCTGCAAACTGTAAATTTCAGGAATATGGATCATCCGGAAATCGTCAAATGCTTTTCTCCATTGCTGAATCAATCCGGCAGGAGCAATTATAACAACCCTTTGATTTAAGTTATGCTTGTAATATTCAATCACTTTTATTGCAGTATAAGTTTTTCCCAGACCGACAGAATCGGAAAGCATTGCCACCCCTTGTCGCCCGAGTTTTTTGATTATGCTGTTGGCATTCTGAATCTGGAACTTAAGCAATTGCGGCTTACCGGAAGAGGGATCATCCATATCAACCTTGTTTTCTTTCTCGTCCTGCAAATCCTGTCCATAAATACGATACAAAGCATGAATGTACATTTCATAGGCGCTGAAACATAGCCCCCCGTGTTTACTTAGTTGGATAATTTCTTCCTTAAAAATTTGCGACCACTTTTCACTGTCGTTCCATAGCTCTTCAAACCATGTCCGGTGTGATGGATGCTGAGAAATGTTTCTACGTATATAATTAACTGTAGCGTTGTTGTCCTCAAACTGATTTAATTCAAGATTCCCAAAAAGACCTTGTTTGGTAAAATTCGAGCTGCCAATAATTCCGACAGCATTTTCTTGGTCTGAGCCAAAGATATAGCACTTTGCGTGAAGAAAGTTTTTGCGATAGACTCTGATCTGCAGTTTACCATTATTTTCCCTATTCAGATACCTGCTAAACAGGTCAGCGACTTTTTGAAATTCATCTTTCAATTGCAGCTCTTCTAAATCTTTCTTTAAATATTTTTCCGGGAAGTCAGGGGCTTGTTTCGCGGGGTTCTTCACCTGATAGGCTTTTACAGATGGTTCTTCACCTAAAAGTATCCTTAATGTGGTATTTTCTCTTGTTAAAAAAGCGTTGAGTTCATTATAAATTTCTACCATTCCGGGTAGGTCCCAATAGCCTGTCGCGATAGAAATTTCCGAAAATGCTGTATCGGTAATTAACTCTTTCAGTACACCACCCAACTGATATTCGTTTGAGGAATTGTCAATTAGTTTTAAACCTTTTTTCATTTTATTAAATTCTTATTGGCAATTTTCATGGCCTGATATGCAAATTTTGGTTCTTCAACAATTGTTGATTCAATTCTGTCAGCAAGCCAAAGTGTTAACAGCTCATCTTCACCGGCTTTCAAAAATTCTGCTATTTTGATTACCTGTTGTTTTGAAGGCTTACGATCACCTCTTTCAATCTTGCTCATTAAAGCTGTATCTACTTCAAGATAAGCGGCAACCTGACGCAAAAGAAGTTTTTGATTTTCCCTGAGTTCCCTGATTTTCTTTCCTAAATGTGTCATTTAGTTGTATTTTATTTGGCTTGTCAAATATAGTCAAATATACAATTATTTTTATTCACGTAAAACAATTTAGTAGAATAATTTTCTTAATTCTACTTTGACAGATTAAAATCCAACCAGGTTTTTAAGCTTTTTTACCCCGGCCCCCTTTGCTTCGCTGAAGCTTCGCGAAAGCGAAGAAGGGGTGAAAGCTGAAAAACCGGCCTGTTCCCCTTGGGGATGAAGGGTAAAAACAGAACGGTTTTTCATCTCTGTCAAAGTAGAATTAAGTTTTTTTTAATATAAAATCAGATGCGGGAAACTCATGTAAGAACCTGAAAAGATTAGAGGAAACTGAATTTTTCCTTTTCTATGTTTGTCTCCCAATACCTTAAGAATGCTTTATTCCTGTTTTAAAGTAATAACAGTTATTTCAGGTGGCATCCATATCCTGAACGGAAATGCCAGAACTCCGAGCCCACGGTTAACATACTGGAATTGATTTCCATCTGAGAATAGCCCATTCCAGTGAGGGTAGAAATATTTTGAAGGGCTCCATTTGATTTTATTTGTCATGATTCCCATCTGCATCCCATGGGTATGTCCCGAGAGAGTAAGATCAATGTCAGTTTTTACCGTTACAGCTTTCAACCAGTGATTAGGATCGTGACTGAGAAGTATCTTAAGATCAACACTGTCAAGCCCTGAAATTGCTTTTACCAGATCGCCATAAATAATATCGGGGTGGCGTCCCATTGTTATGACCCCGATAAGAGCTATTCTGGCGCTTCCTATATTAACTGTGGTAAATTCGTCATTAAGAACTTTATATCCTGAAGCCTTAATCAGATTATTCATTATCAATACATTGTTGGCTCTGTCTGCCTCAGTAAAGTCGGGGTGGTAGCCTCCGAAATCGTGATTTCCCATCACGGCAAAATTTCCATACCTGCTTTTTGCTTTAGAAAGGATTGTATCATTCCTGTCAAATTCCCTCCATCCAAAACTGACGAAATCGCCTGTATTAAGTATCAGGTCGGGTTTCATGAGGT
The DNA here is from genome assembly GCA_037127735.1 of Bacteroidota bacterium. Taxonomy (GTDB): domain Bacteria; phylum Bacteroidota; class Bacteroidia; order Bacteroidales; family VadinHA17; genus LD21. Next base: position 8,466 of record JBAXXU010000067.1, on the reverse strand, counting down.
TAACCTCATTCATTACCTTTTGTAGCAGCTTCCTGTGATGATAAAAACCTGACAGATGCATATCCGACAACTGAACAATCTTCAGACCGTCAATATCTTTATTTAAACCTTTGATCTTTATAGTTACATTCTCCGTTTTGAAATTAAACCTTCCATAAAGAGTACTGAGCGCGATTATCGAAAAGATAAGTACCATTATGGTCGCACCTGTATTGGTCAGCCATCTTATATGGCCGCCATGTTTAATTCTGATTAACCTGCCTGTAAAATGAAATAAAATAATTATTGCCCTGGGAATTACAACTGCAATTATCATCCCTGTAAGATTCATCAACAACCATATATGCTGTGGAGTATCGTAAAAACTTTTATACACAATTATTTCAAAAAAGACGACCCAGAGCCAAAGGCTGAGAATAATATGTACTAAGATTAAAGCAGAGTACTTCAAACTTGATCTCATGTAAAAATGTTGCCGAAAAACCACCAGTGTGAGAACCTCCGTGATGATCAGAAATGACAATAGCCCCATTGAAAATAATTTAGCCTGTAAAAGTACTCAATTATTAATTAGCATGATTATTCTTACATTCGCAACTGTATAATGAAATATTCAAAATGACCGAAGTCAAATTTTTTGACCCTTTATTTGAACCGGATAAAGTGTTGACCTATTCTGTAATCTCAGCAAAATTTGAAAACAAATGGATTTTTGTACGACATCAGAAACGAACTACCTGGGAGATTGCCGGCGGGCATATCGAAATCGGAGAGAGCTCTTACGAAGCTGCCGGAAGAGAGTTAATGGAGGAGACCGGTGCGGTCAGGTTTAATCTCAATTGTATTGCTACCTATTCCGTAAAAAAAAATAAAGAAACGGAATGGGGAAGACTATATCTCGCTGAAGTTTTTGAACTGGGTGCTATACCCGATTATTCCGAGATTGCTGAAGTCACTTTGTCGGATCATCTTCCCGAAAATAATACTCATCACGATATACAACCACATCTTTTTGAAAGGACGATTAGGTTTTTAGAAAATGAAGATTGAGAATTCAGGATTGAAACAAATTAGTTACTATTATTCGTATTCCTTAAGAATATTCTTAACATCATCCGGGGCTACCCGGCCATAGGTTTTATCACCGACAAGTACTACAGGCGCCAGGCCGCATGCTCCCACGCATCTCAGGCTTGAAAGGGAGAATTTGCCATTTTTAGTTGTCTCTCCAACCTGTAAACCAAGCTCCTTTTTGAATTCATCGAGTACCTTTTCAGCACCACGGACATAACAGGCAGTTCCCATGCAGATGCTTATGGGGTGCTTGCCTTTTGGAGTCATCGTGAAAAATGAGTAGAATGTAACAACTCCGTAAATTTTTGCAACCGGGACAACCAGTTCATCGGAAACGATCTCCTGTATTTCAGCAGGAAGGTATCCGAAGTGCTCCTGGCATTTATGCAAGACATTAATAAGTTCCTGCGGGTCATTATTAAAAGTAGCACATACTCCTTTTATAAAGTCCACATCTTCTTTTCTTAATTCTATTTTTATATGAGACATAGCCGTGAATTTTAATATTGATCTACAGGTATATTATTGTTTTACTATAACTTTTTTCTTTTTATCAAAGTAGTGCGTATGAAGAAGATGGTGAGCTTTTTCGCTGCCGGGTTTGCCAAGGAACTCTTCATAAAGTTTTATTATGAATGGGTTTTCGTGCGATTTTCTGAGCGGCTTCTTCCTGTCTTCAACATATAATGCTGCTGCCCGCGCTTTAATAATCTCGGAATTGCCATGGTGTAAGGGTTGTCCGCCACCGCCTATGCAGCCTCCGGGACAGGCCATAACTTCAATTGCATGATATTTTGATTTACCGGCCCTTACATCATTAAGTAGTTTACGCGCGTTGCCGAGGCCATGCGCGATACCGATTTTTATCGGTGTACCATTAAAGTCGAGCGTTGCCTCCCTTACGCCTTCCATACCTCTTAGTTCGGTAAAATCAATTCTCTCAAGTTTCTTACCTGTATAAAGTTCGTATGCAGTACGACATGCTGCCTCAATAACACCACCGGTAGCGCCAAATATTACACCCGCTCCGGTTGATTCGCCCAATGGTGAATCGAAATCTTCATCGTGAAGGGTTTTAATATCAATATTTGCCTGCTTAATGAATGTTGCCAGTTCCCTGGTTGATATTGAAAAATCAACATCCGGATTTCCGTCAACCGAGAATTCATCTCTCTGACATTCATATTTTTTCGCGAGACAAGGCATTATTGATACCACAACCATATCCTTTCGGTTAATACCGATCTTGTCGGCAAAGTAAGATTTGGCAATTGCTCCGAACATCTGCTGTGGCGATTTTGCCGTTGATGGCACATCTTTCAAATCGGGAAAATAGTGTTCAAAAAAGTTGACCCAGCCCGGGCAGCACGAGGTAAGTATCGGGATCCTTGCAGTGGTATCTCCGTTGAGATGTCTGCCAAGCCTGTCAAGCAGCTCAGTACCCTCTTCCATTATGGTAAGGTCGGCTGCAAAATCGGTATCAAAAACATAATCGAACCCAAGAGCTCTCAGGGCAGCGGTCATTTTGCCGGTCACCAGCGTTCCCGGGGCAAGCCCGAACTCTTCACCAAGAGCGGCACGAACTGCAGGCGCCGTTTGTACTACAACAATCTTGGTCGGATCTACAAGAGCTCTTAATACCTGTGGAACATGATTAACTTCTGTGAGAGCCCCTGTTGGACAAACAGCAACACATTGACCACAATAAGTGCATGTTGAATGTTCAAGATTCTGTTCGAAGGCAGGAGCTACAGTAGCCATAAAGCCTCTGTTAACAGCTGAAAGAGCGCCAACAGTTTGGACGTCATTACACATCATTTCGCAACGGCGGCATAAAATACATTTATCGAGGTCTCTGATGATTGAGGGAGAGGTGTCTTTCCTGTATGTTGACATTTCTGCAAACTCGGCTCCAGGGATCTCTTTTATTCCAAGGCGTTGAGCCATTGCCTGAAGTTCGCAAGTGCCCGATTTTGAGCATACCAGACAGTCTGTCGGATGGTCGGAAAGAATGAATTCCATGACTGTCCTTCGCGCATTAAGAACTCTTGTAGTATGAGTTCTTACCACCATACCTTCTTCACAATTTGTTGAACAGGTAGGAGCAAGGTTCCTTCTGCCTTGTACTTCAGCTACACATATACGGCAACCTGCAGGTTTGTTTTCAATGTTCATGTCATGCAGCTCCATATAACAGAGTGTAGGGATATCAATACCCAACTCCTTTGCAGCTTTATATATTGTAGTACCCCTTGGTACTTCAATCGCTTTATTATCAATAGTAAGCTTTATTGTTTCCATAAGTTTTTTATTAGCTGATAAATATTGCATCAAACTTACATTTCTCCATACAAGCGCCACATTTAATACAGATAGAAGGATTGATAAGATGAACTTCTTTCCTCTCGCCCGTAATAGCGTTCACCGGGCAAACTCTGGCACATGCCGTGCAGCCGACACAATTTTCAGGATTAACGACGTATTCCATCAGGCTGCGGCACTGGCCCGCAGGACATTTTTTATCAGTGACATGAGCAACATACTCACTCCTGAAGTTATCGAGCATTGAGAGTACAGGGTTGGGAGATGTCTGTCCAAGGCCGCAAAGTGAAGTGTCTTTAATCACAAGACTCATATTCTTCAGTCTGTCAAGGTCTTCAAGGGTTCCTTTTCCTTCGCATATCTGGCCAAGGAGTTCATGTAACCGCTTATTGCCGATTCTGCATGGAGCGCATTTTCCACATGATTCCTCAACAGTAAACTCGAGGAAAAATTTTGCCATTGAAACCATGCAATCATCTTCGTCAAGAACAATCATTGCCCCGGAACCCATCATTGAGCCGGCTGCAATAAGGTTATCGAAGTCAATGGGAGTATCGAGATGTTTTTCGGTTAGACAGCCTCCCGATGGTCCGCCTGTCTGAACACCCTTGAATTTTTTACCATTCCTGATACCTCCTCCAATTTCAAAGATCACTTCCCTGAGTGTGGTACCCATCGGCACTTCAACAAGACCTACATTGTTGATCTTCCCGGCAAGAGCAAACACTTTTGTTCCTTTTGCTTTTTCTGTGCCAATACTGCTGAACCATTTTGCTCCTTTAAGGATAATAGCCGGTATAGCGGCAAAGGTCTCAACATTATTTACATTGGTTGGTTTACCGCGGAAGCCTGATTCAGCCGGAAACGGTGGTTTTACTGTAGGTTCACCGCGGAGTCCTTCCATTGAATGAATCAGAGCTGTCCCCTCTCCACAGACAAAAGCGCCGGCGCCATAACGAAGGGATATATCAAAACTAAAACCTGTACCAAATAAATCATTGCCAAGCAAACCATATTCTCTTGCCTGTTTTATAGCTATTTTTAATCTCTCAATAGCAAGCGGGTATTCAGCACGAATATATATCAGTCCGTTGGAGGCACCTATACTATATCCGCAAATTGCCATAGCTTCAAGGACGGAGTGTGGATCACCTTCGAGAACTGAACGGTCCATGAATGCCCCTGGGTCGCCTTCATCGGCATTACAGACCACGTACTTTTCGTCAGACTTGTTTTTACTTGCAATTTCCCACTTGAGACCGGTTGGGAAACCGCCGCCTCCGCGACCTTTCTGACCTGAATCCTTAACAACTTTAATAACATCATCAGGGGTCATTTCGGTAAGTACTTTCCCAAGAGCCTGATAGCCATATCGGGCTATATATTCATCAATATTCTCGGGATTGATAAAACCGCAGTTTCGAAGAACTATCCTGAGCTGTTTTTTGAAAAGGCCCATGTTTTTTGAATCAGAAACGGGTTCTTTGGTTATTGGATCACTGTATAAAAGGCGCGTTACCTTCCTGCCTTTTATAACATGCTCTTCGACAATTGCTTGGGCATCTTCAGGTTTGACCTGGAGGTAGTAAGTATTATCGGGCATAACTTTCACAATTGGTCCTTTCTCACAAAAACCAAAGCAGCCTGTCATAATAACCTGAACAGAATCCACCAGACCCTTTGCTTCAAGTTCATCTCTTAAATTGCAGACAACAGCATCGCTTTCTGAGGAATGACAACCAGTGCCACCGCAAACCAGAAGATGCATACTGTATTTCGACATAGTTTTTCCTCCTTATTCTTTTAAGTCAATAGTTTCATAATTCACAGGGATGATACCATCAACAAATTCACCCGTCTTAATATATTTTTCAATAATCTGGTCTGCCCTTTTAAGATCGACAAAACCATATACGACCGGATCCTGACCCGGAAGTTTTACCTCAATAGTAGGTTCTGCATAACAATATCCCATGCAACCGGTCTGAGTTACCACGGCTGCAATGTTTCTCCTGTCGAGTTGCTCAAGAAAAAACTCCATTATAGTCTTTGCGCCAGAAGCAATACCACATGTTGCCATAGCAACCTTCACCTGTACAACACTTTCATAATCAATGGCTTTAATTCGAATATCCAACCCGTTCTTTAATTCTTCGCGTCTCTTTTTCAGATCGGCGAGTGATGTGATTTTTGACATGTTTTTGGTTTTTTACTGAACTGTAAATTGAAATTATCACGATACAAAATTAATAATTTATTGTTAATAAAATAACAATGTTAATAAAATAACACAAGTTTAAAATAATTCTAAATAACAATAATTACCTTAAACTTAGAGAAGTGGGGTGCTATTTTATGAACATAAGCAGATATATTACTTCAACTACCGTATTTCGCCTTTTTCTTACCTGAGCACTATATTCCCCAGCAACACCCTTCCGCTTTTCCAGAAGGCCCTGAAATAGGGATCATCTGTGATATAGATAACTTCACCCGAACCGATATTCTCCGATCCGATAACAAGGGTGTTTTTGATTTTGTCCTTAAATTTAAATCCTGCAAATCCGGCAACGGGCTCTTTATCAAGAATATAACCAATGTTATTCCCTTTTGTCAGGAATGGATAACCGGCAGTCCGTTTCATTATGAACCATTCTTTGCCCATCCCAAATGTATAAGGATGGGTATCATCAAGTTTGACTTTATATATACTGCCGGCGCTTTGTTCAGATAGTGTGTATCTTCTTTCATTTTCAAATTCAAATTTTTTAAGAAGTGTGGAATCATCACTCTTCACTTTCTTTTCCGTGAGTTTCTGTTCAGCTGTTCTTGTCTCAATTGCCTTAGCCAGAGAGGTAGTTTTCTCATCTGCAAACACAGAGATTGCGTTTTCAATGGCAATAACTCTTCCGCCTCTTTTGACATAATCAATGATTGTATCTTTAAGCTTCGAATATTTTCCGGAGGTAAGAATCAGAACATCATAATCAGTTAAATCCACACTTTCCGCGTCAATTGTATTTACCAGTGTTACAGGATATTTCAGTTCTCTTTCGAAGAAATACCATAACTCTCCCACTGAGCCTGACGAAGCGCCTTCGCCACAAAGCATGGCAACAGATCTGTTTTTCATGAGCGGAGAATTTCCGGAGCCAAAATCTTTACCACTGTCAACCAGTCCGGTGGTTGTAGGTATCAGCTTGATCTGGCAATCATTGGCTGTTTTGGTTACAACCTGATCAAAATTGCCTTCAAAATATTTGTTGTCTCCTCGCGCTATGATAATACTTCCCCTGTTAAAATTTGCTCCGTTTAATACGAATGGTTTTAAGGAATACCTGAGTTTAATATTTTTATTATAGAGGGCAGCGATAAATTTCAATTCATCAAATCCGGAATAGTTAACCATAAATGCATAAGGATCAGTCTTATTCAAAATATTAATTATTTTTTCCTGTTCAACTTTTCCGGTATCAGAAGGGATCTTATCAGATATGGCAAATGATTTAAGGTTACAGATATATGGCAATGCCCAGGCTGTAAGATCATAGCTGAGTGAGTCGGTTGTTTTGCTGTCAGGTTCAAATAATACCTGCATAAAATGTGATTGTGGCTGGTAAGCGCTTATCAGGATATCTCCTTTTTCTATTGTTGCTTCCCCATCTTTGTTTGAAGTGTAGTCAAATCCCTTGTATTTTTTTCCAACATTTCCGGCATGGGAGTACTTTATCTGGTTAATGTCGAGAAGCTGCAGCAGGCTTTCAATGTTTGATTTTTCATTTGATCCTTTGATAATCACCGATTTATATTTAAATAAAGGATTCTTCTCACTCTCCTCAAAGTATTTATTAAACTCAGAAATTAGTTTTTCCCTGTTCTCATACGATACCTTAATAGTTGCCATTGAAGCTGTAAAATGACCGTCTATCCTCTCTTTTAATGTAAGAGTATCACCCGATTCGAGTTTATAAGCCAAGCCGGATACTCCTCCTCCTGCCTGCTCATAGGTAAAACCCATTGCCCCGTTAAACAGTGGCCATGTGTCTCCATAACTTGGATAGAACAGGTCGAAGTATTCTTTAGTAAAATAGAGTCGGTATTTTTCATTGAAAAGGTTGGCATTACCATTCCCCATAAGTTTATGAAATTCATGTTGCCAGGGTGTTATTACTATATTCCATGGATCGGCCGAGGGAGCAAAAAAGAAGGTTGATTCAGGTCCCATTTCATGAAAATCGGCATGAACCTGTGGCATATATTGATTGTAAAGAATAAGTCGCTGTTGTGTCTCAACCTGAGTTTGCCATGTCCAGTCGCGGTTAAGATCGAACAAATAATGATTTGAACGCGCCCCCGGCCATCCCTGGTTGTGTTCCCATGAATTTCCATCCGGATTAACAATATAATTCATGGAACTCCTGTACCTGTTCGCATAAAGTTCATGTCCATCGGGGTTCTGACAAGGATCTATCACAATAATACATTCTTTAAGATATTCAGAAACATTCGGGTACGACCCGGTGACGAGCGTATATAGTGTCTTCATGGCAGCTTCCATTCCAACAGCCTCATTACCATGGACATTATAAGCGAGCCAGATAAATGGAATCTGTTTCCCCGTAAAATCTCCTTTTAACAGACCTGTCTTTATCAGATTGTTTTTTCTGTATTCTTCAAGTTTAGCAAGGTTTTCTTCACTCGAAATAAAGCAGACACCAAGCGGACGACCCTCATAAGTTTTTCCATATTCGAGGTATTGAGCCAAAGGAGAATTGTCAGCAATATATTTGAAATACTCAACTGCTTTGTGATGAAAGGTAAACTGAGTACCCGGTTCATAGCCAAGAAATTCACCGGGCGATATAATTGTCTGTGATTGTAAAGTTGAAATAATCAGTGCAGAAGCAAGAGCAGAAAGTAAGATTTTTTTCATTTTTGTTGAATTGATTTCAGGAGGATAAATGTAATCTTTTTAAAATCCCTGTACTTGCAGACAAGTTACTTTTATCTTTTGCCTTTTGTCTTTTGTCTTTTGTCTTTTGTCTTTTGTCTTTTGTCTTTTGTCTTTTG
>JBAXXU010000066.1:0-24277 GCA_037127735.1 Bacteroidota bacterium | reverse complement strand
CCTAACCTGAATTATTCACATATATACTTAAAGTGCTCTTTTTCTTTGTGTTACTTTGTGATGTACTTTGTGTACCTTCGTGGTAAAAAAATATAAACACTAAGTCGCACAAAGGATTACACAAAGGCTCACAAAGGTTATGAATAAGAGAAGCTATAATAGTTCTTAACAGTAGCAAACAGTTCATTTACTCCGGGTAAACTGCAAAGCGCCGGAATTCATTCCTGAACTCATCAATTTCGTATGACCATCTCTCTTTCTCTAATCTGACATTCTTTCTATTTAATAATGATTCCCTCATCCCTGAATCGCCCGACAAAATATCAAAAGGCATCAGGTTATATTCATACTCATAAGGCGGCATATTGAACTTGAGAGCACCGGCTTCCGAAGTTTCAATTATCGCGTCAAATATCTCTAACGCGGTTCCCACGGGTTTATAGCGATTAATGTTGGTAACATGAATCTGCAGACCATTGCATAGCTCCCCGCGGAACTTGTGAAAAGTCGGGATAAAATTATGAATTCTGAAGGCGCACCCTTCAATTTTGCGCTCATCAAGATTCATTTTTAATTTTTCTGAATCAATAAACGGAGCTCCGAATAGTTCAAATGGAATAGTTGTTCCCCTCCCTTCGGAGAGATTAAGTGCCTCAATAAGAACAGTTCCAGGATATACAATAGCCGACTGTACTGTTGGCATATTTGGAGATGGTAAAACCCACGGAAGCCCGGTTTCGCTGAACAATGAAGACCTCCTCCAGTTTTTCATCCAAATGATATTCAGATCGCATTTTGGGTAATACTTCTCCTTAATCCACAATGCCATTTCGCCTATGGTCATGCGGTGGCATAATGGAATTGATGCTCCACCGACGAAAGTGAAATACTCTTCCTTCAAAACAGGCCCGTCAAAGGGTAGAGTTCCAATCGGGTTAGGTCTGTCGAGTATCCATACAGGTATTCCTGCTTCATAACAAGCCTCAATACAAAGTTTAACAGTCCAGATATAAGTATATAGCCTGGCTCCAACATCCTGCAGGTCAATTAACAAAACATCAATATTATTAAGCATTTCAGGGGCCGGTTTACGATGCTCGCCATAAAGACTGTAAAGAGGAATATCATAAACAGGATGTCTTTGACTCAGCCACTCAATCATATTATCTTGTGTTTGCCCGTGTATGCCGTGCTGAGGTCCGAAGATAGCAGCCAGCCTGCAATCATTCCGGCGAAAGAAAATATCAGAGATATGTTCAAATTTTTTTGTTATACTTGGAGCATGACAAAGAATTCCAACTCTTTTCCCATTTAATGCTGAAGGGAAATGTTCCAATATCATTTCAAGCCCGGTAACTACCATATTTTTGATTTTGACAGCAAATATATAATTAACAGTTTTAATTGATCACAATTGTTTGTTAATGTTTTGTAATATACAGAATATAAATGCATTACAAAATAGATTATTTTCTAATCAATTAATTGTTATTTATTCCAATAGCCTATGGGGCTTTGCGTCTTCGCGACTTTGCGTGAAAAAAAGTGCACCGAACTATTATTATCAATAACATCTGTTTTAATAATAATAAAAACCAATATTCTTCATAAGTTTGAAAACTAATTACCATAAATTGATATGAACATAAAATCACAAAGTTTGAAGACCGTAATCTTTCTGTTAATACTGTTTTTGTTCTCCTGTTCGGGAACCGTTAAAAAGAACATCAGTATTCTCGAAACAACAGATATTCATGGAGTTATCCTTCCGTATAATTACATTGAAAAAGAAAAGACAAATGCTTCCCTCGCGTCTGCTTTTACCTATCTCAAACAGATGAGAAAAGAGAAAGATGCAATCCTGCTTCTTGATGACGGAGATAATCTTCAGGGACAGCCCGAAGTTTACTATTACAATTTTATAGATACCGTATCGCCTCATTTTTTACCGGAAGTCATGAATTATATGGGATATGATGCCGGTACGGTGGGAAACCATGATGTGGAGGCCGGTCATACAGTTTACGACAGGCTGGTTAAAGAGTATAACTTTCCATTACTTGCTGCCAATGCAGTTGATATTAAAACAGGAAAACCATACTTCAAACCTTATTGTATTATTGTAAAAGAGGGAATTAAGATTGCTGTTTTTGGTCTTGTCACTCCGGCAATCCCGAATTGGTTACCTCCGGAACTTTATTCAGGAATTGAATTCCGCGATATGGTTGAAACAGCTAAACTCTGGATGCCTGTTATTTTAAAAGAAAAGCCTGATCTGGTTGTAGGTCTGTTCCATTCCGGTTGGGATGGGTCGGCGAATGAGGTTCAGAACAGAGATTCTTCAAATGAAAATGGCTCTGCAGCAGTTGCTTACAATGTTCCCGGCTTTGATATCATTTTCAATGGTCACGATCACAAACTGGCCAATGAAAAGTTTGTCAACTTAGTTGGTGATACTGTTCTTATACTTGATGGAGGAAGCCGGGCTGAAAAGATCACCAGGGCTGATATTACTTTCAGTTCCGGAAAAATAAAAGGTAGAAGGCAGAGAAAAATAACCGGCAAGATTGTTAATGTACCTGATTATAAACCAGACCCTGAATTCATAACCCGGTTCGCTCCGCAACATAAAATAATTGAACGATATGTTAATCAGGTTATTGGCAATTCGTCTTCTACAGTTTCATCAAGAGATGCATATTTTGGTCCGTCTGCATTTGTTGATATGATCCATTCAATCCAGCTTGAAATAACAGGAGCCGACATTTCATTTGCAGCGCCATTGTCTTTTGATGTTCAGATTAGTAAAGGACCAATAACTGTGGGAGATATGTTTAAACTCTACAGGTTTGAAAATATGCTTTATACAATGGCTATGTCAGGAGAAGAGATACAAAAGTATCTTGAATATTCATATTCGGGATGGTTTAATAAAATGAACAGCTCACATGATGCATTGCTTAAATTTCGAACGGGGAAAGGCGGGAAACCTCTAATTACAAATGGTAAAGCATGGTTGAAAAACCTGTCATATAATTTTGATTCTGCTGCAGGAATATATTATACAGTTGATGTAAGTAAGCCGGAAGGTGAAAGAATTGTTATTAGTGGTTTTACTGACGGCAGACCTTTTGAAAAGAATAAAAGGTATAAAGTTGCTGTTAACTCATTCCGTGGAAACGGTGGAGGAGGGCATTTTACTGAAGGTGCAGGAATAGGAAAAGATGAACTCAGGAAGAGACTCATAACATCAACAGACAGAGATCTAAGGTATTATATCTTAAAATCAATAGAAGCAAAAAAAACGATCAATCCAAAACCATTATATAACTGGAAAATTATTCCTGAAAAATGGATGAAACCGGTTATATCACGCGAATATGCATTACTGTTCGGAACTGAAAAATAGTTAATTGTTATGAAACAGGGTTCAAACGTAATACCAGAAGGAGACTGTCTTCCGTTAGTTGAAGAATTTTTTACTTTACAGGGGGAAGGCTTTCATACAGGGAAAGCAGCATATTTTATCAGGTTAGGGGGATGCGATGTCGGGTGCAGCTGGTGTGACTCGCGTTTTTCATGGAACCCACACCTTTATCCAATGGTTGAGACAGAAACAATTATTGATCATGTTGCAAAATCCGGAACAGATTCTGTTGTTGTTACCGGAGGTGAACCCCTTATGTGGAACCTTGATCATTTATGTACCGGATTAAAAAGTAAAAATCTAAGTACTTTTATTGAAACTTCAGGAGCTTACCCGCTTAGCGGAGAATGGGACTGGATATGTCTGTCACCGAAACGAAATATGCCGCCGGTTAATGAAATCTGTAAAATTGCCAATGAGCTGAAAGTAATTATCCGCGACGAAAGTGATTTCGGGTGGGCAGAAAAATGCCGGGGAATGGTCAACAGCAGATGCATATTGTTCCTGCAACCTGAATGGAGCAGATCCGAAACTATTATTCCTGAAATTGTTGAATACATTAAGAGAAACCCGATATGGAGAATCTCACTCCAGGTGCATAAATATATACACATACCCTAAAGTACGAATGAAGTATCTTTTTATCACTTTCATAATTATCACTTCCTGTACTATAACGCGCACAAGTTTTTCTCAGGGTTTGCATACAACCTCAAATAAAGCCCTTAAAGCATATAATGAGGGAGTTACAGCGTATGATTATCTTAATTACAATAAAGCTGAAATTAATTTTAAAGAAGCTATCTCACTCGATAAGCGATTTTATGAGGCTTATGTGATGCTCGGAGAACTGATGGCAAAACAAATGAGGTATAATGAAGCGTCATCTGGATATAAAGCCGCGGTAAAGATCGATTCTCTGTTTTTCAAACCTGTCTTCTTCAGCCTCGCTAATGCTGAGATGATGTCAGGGGATTATTATAAGGCACTTATCCATTTCAATGTTTATCTTGCTCAGACAGGTATGTCGGAAAGGAATAAATTAGTTGCAATAAAAAATGTAAAAAACTGTGAGTTTGCTCTTAATGTAATGAAGAATCCTGTACCATTCAGTCCGGTAAGTGTTGGAAATGGAATCAATACAACTGATGACGAATACTGGCCATCAATTACTGCCGATGGTCAGACCATGATGTTCACGAGACAAGGTAATCCGGTTGATAGAAATGCGTCATTTGGAGCAAATCAGGAAGATTTTTATTTAAGCTGTTTTTCAGATAATTCGTGGCAGAAAGCAATTAACGCGGGCCCTCCGCTTAATACCAGGCAAAATGAAGGAGCTCAGTCACTATCATCAAACGGTAGTTATATGTTTTTTACTGCCTGTGATCGGCCTGGAGGATTAGGTAGCTGCGATCTTTACTTTTCAACATTTTTTGATGGAAGTTGGTCAGAACCTTCCAACCTGAGATCCCCTGTAAACACTCCCAACTGGGAATCACAACCTTCAATAAGCGCCGATGGCAGAACACTATTCTTTTCCAGCAGCCGTCCCGGTGGTTCAGGAGGAAAGGATATCTGGTTTTCAAGGTTGAATGATAAAAATATATGGATGAATCCTGTTAATATGGGGAAATCCATTAATACTGATGGAGATGAAATGTCACCATTTATACATTTTGATGGCAGGACGCTTTATTTTGCCTCTGATGGAAGAGTTGGCATGGGAGGTTTCGATATTTTTATAACCAGGATGAATGATGACAGTACCTGGACCGAACCGCAAAACCTTGGGTATCCTATTAACACCTGCAATGATGAAATGGGACTTGTAATCGAGTCGTGTGGTCAAAAAGCATATTTCTCCTCAATCAGGGATAAACTTAACGGGAAAGATATTTTCTATTTTAACCTTTATGAATCTGTCAGGCCAAACCCTGTTTCTTATCTGAAAGGCAAGGTTTATGACAGGGAGACGGGGAAATTACTGAAAGCAGATTATGAGTTAATTAATCTTACAACCGGTAAGGTTACAATAAAAAATTCTACTGACGGGAATGGAAATTTTCTGGTTTGTCTGCCCTCAGGATTTAATTATGGTATTAATGTCAGCAAAGCCGGGTACCTCTTTTATTCCGAAAATTTTATGTTTGAAGGACAACATACAGTTGCAGAACCCTATAATAAAAAGATATTCCTGAACCCGGTTAAAGTGGGAGAAAAGATGCAGCTTTCAAACGTTTTTTATGAAATTGGCTCATGGCAATTAAAGAATGAATCTAAACCAGAATTAGACCACCTGGCAAACCTGCTGTCGGACAATAAAAATATTATCATTGAAATAGGAGGTTACACCGACTCAACAGGCTTAGCTGAATTAAATCTGGTTTTATCGGAAAAAAGGGCATTATCAGTTGTTAACTACCTTATAAATAAAGGAATATCTGCTGACAGGCTTAGATATAAAGGGTATGGGAATACATCGCCAATAGGAAATAATGAAACTGCCGAAGGCAGAAAAATAAACAGAAGGACAGAAGCTAAAATAATTGAACAAAAAAAATAATTAATGACCGTCTGTCAGATTGAAACCTTTGAATAAACATGTTCATTAATATTTTTGTCGGAGCCTGCTACTATTTTAACCGGTATTGAAAAATAGATTCCTGTTCCTGCAACATCGTTATGTTCAATCCAGATAGTTCCGTCCAATATCCGGATAAGCTTCTTGGCCAGGGAAATATTAATTGCTGTATATGTATCATCGTGTTGAGTAAGCGATTCATTCATATCCTCTGAATTAAGAAATTCTTTGCATTTGGCATAACCCTGGCCAGAATCGAGAACATAGAAGGTTAATTTGTCATCATTGCAAAAGAACCCAATCTTAATATACCCCGATAAAGTGTTTTTTATTGAGTTATGAAACAGACTGCGAATTATCCTGAAAATCATGTTTTGATCAATTAAAACCTCTGCAGAATTAGGAAACCGGATATCTATTACAAGTTCCAAACCTAAAGGACCCTCTTTCCTTATGACTTCACTGAATTCTAAAAGAAGGTCATCAAGCATATTATCTATTCTGCAGATTTTTGATTTAACATTTGAATTACCAGAATCAATTTTTGCCGAATCAAGAAAACTATCGAATAGTTCCATAAATTGTTCACAAGAACTAACAATCTGATTACTGAATTCATTACGTTCTGTGTTGTTACAGGAATTTTCTTTCATAAGAAATGAAAAAGCCACAATTGCGTTCATGTGCGTTCTCATTTCATGTGAAATGCCGGTTAAAACTGTCGGACAATTTATTAAATTATTCTTTAATGATTCCATAACATTACCTTATGTCTGATATTCCATATTAAACTTTCACCCTCCCCTGTATCATTAAATTAACATCAAGTATAAAATATGAGAGCATGTGTACCTATTTATACCTTCTTATAATCTTTTTTGCATCATTACTGTAAATGCCACCATCTTCCTGAATAATCTCAAACTGCTTAATTGCCTTCTTCCTTTCATCAGTCTTTACATAACATAGCGCCAGATACCATTTTGCATTTTCAATAAAAAAGTTATTATTATCGTTGATTACATTAACAAACGATTGTTTCGCTTCCGGATATTTTTTATCTCCAAAATTTGCCACACCACTTAACAATTCGGATTGCATGTCTCCTGGGTTACGTTCAACAACTTTGTTGAACAGAATTGCAGCATTCCCATAGTCGTGTGTATTATAAAACTCCAATGCCCGGGCAAAATCAACATTTGCTACAGACTGACCTGACCTTTGGGCAGTCGGAGGCTCGTAAACTTTATAGTAGCGGTTTAATATTTCGTCACCACTTATATTTTTCCTAAAAAACAAACTTATACTTCCAATTAGAACGATCCCTACAAGAACGGCGGCATATTTCAGATGAACAGGAATCTTTGGTTGAATGAAATGTTTTTTCGCATCTCTTCTTCTTTCAATCCCTGAGAGTTTGTTTCTTAACGAGATAATGTTTTGGTGTTCAAGAATCTCATCGGTACTCCTCCTCAGATTTGCCTCATCACGAAGCTTTTTATCCCCAATAAGCCTTTTCTCAAACCACTGTTTGTCTGAATCACTCATCTCCCCGATATTGTACTTTTCGATGAGATATGAAGAATTGTTTTTTTTCATTGTTATAAATATTATGTAATTTGAATTTTTATCTCAAACTAAATACAAGTCAGAAATATTGCTATGCTAAAATGCTTTAGAACCATATATCTAAATATCTAATTCACAAACACAGTCTGATAAATAAAACAGACAAAATAAACTACGGAACACAGATAGAAAAATCCCTCTTTCGCTTAAAAGGAATAATTTTTTCCGGTTTCAGATTTTGACAGGGGGTGGATTTGGTTTTATTATCGGTTCGCCTTCTCCGCCGCGAACATAAATCATCTCTTCATTTGAAAGTGCAAACTTATTAAAAATATCTACTGTCAATTCGAAATTCAGGGTTTCCATAATTCTCGTTATTAATTAAATGATACTCATTCAGGACAATTTGTAATTCAGTTGTATTCTATACTGCTACATGTCGGATAGTGGTAATTTGTGACACGAAATTTTCAATTATTTTTCAATTATTTTTTTCTATCATATAATCAGATGGTTACAGAGCAAAGATTTCAGTTTCTATTCTGAAATGGATTTATTACCTTTGGTTAGGATATTTACAGAATTATTTTTTTAAAAGTATTTCAATTATTTATGAGTAAGAAATATCCCGGTTCAAGGTTGTTATTGTGCTCTTTTTTCCTGACTGGATTTATTCTTCTTTCTGCCGGAGATGATAATAATATAACATCTGTTTCAATTCCGCATGAAGATTTAATTGAACCTGCATTTCAAAAAGAGAATGGCTCTATACCAGAAGAAATCAGGCAACTTAATATATCTCTGCAAACCTTGCTGGCAGGAGGATTTATCGACAGTAGCCGGGCGGTTGTGGACAGCATTTTAAAAAAAATCGGCAACAGTAAGATTCCTGATGGCAAAACACTTTCTGAATCCTATTATCTTATTGGGACCTATTACTTAATTGAAAAAAAATATTATCAATCAATAAAATTTTTAAGTCTGGTAGTTTCAATAAAAGAAAAAAACAAGGAGTATGATCAAATATTTGCAAAAGCTCTCTATAATCTTGGTATAGTATTCAACGGTCTGGGAGATTTCAATAAGCATGAAGATTATTCAGTGAAAGCTCTTGAACTGGAAAAAAAATTATTTAGCGAATCAAGTCCTGCTCTGATAGATACTTACACAAGTCTTATTATAGCTTATATTGAACTACAGGACTATGAAAAGGCAATAAATTATTCAAATATTGCTTTGGCAATTGCCAATAATAGTCCTGGCAGTGTTTCTCCTGTAACAATGGCGGATCTCTATTATAATACAGGTGTGTGTTTCAGCAGGCTTGCAAATTTCTCGAAGGCAAAAATCTACTTTGAAAAATCCGAATCGATTTATATGACTTGCCATCTTGACCTGAATGATAACTATATTAATCTGGTGAATAGTATGGCAATTACGTATGGCGCTCTTGGGCTTTCTGAAAAATCAGAGGAATACTATGAAAAAGGAATTGCACCGGCTGTTTCCAGGTATTCTTCAATAGCATATAACTTTGTAAATAGTTATGCTTTAACCCTTGGTTATAAAGGTAAGGAACAAAAAGGGGTATCATTCCTTATTGACGCTATCGGAATGGCAAAAACCAAATCAGGAGAGAACTCTCATATCTATTATGAAGTTCTAAAGAACTACGCGGATTATTTAAGGGAGTATAAGATCGACAATAATAAGTCATTGGAAAATTATATCAAATGCATTGATTATCTAAAAAGCAATCCTCAGGACCTTTTATTAAACGACCCTGTTAAGATCGGTTACTCTTTGTCCCTTAGTGAAGCCGGTGAGCCACGTAAGGCGCTTGAAATAATTCAGTCGCTGCTTTTTGCAGACTATGAAAAAAATTCTGTTACCGGTATTTATGAGAATCCGGCGGTAGAAAATATTAAAACTGATAAGAAATCTCTAATGATTCTTAAAGCGAAGCACAAAATATTATGGGATATATATAGAAAATCACCTGATAAAAAAAATCTTGACGCTTTGTCAAATACTTCAGAATTAATAGTTTCGGTACTCGAAAAGGTAAGGATAAATATCAGTGAAGAGGATAGCAGGCTGGTTTTGGGTAATCGCTATAGAGATTCGTACTTTAATGCAATAAGGGATCTCAATCTCCTTTACACTAAAACTGCTGATCGCCATTATCTTGATAAGGCATTTGAGTACTCGGAAAAAAGTAAAGTTGCAGGATTACTCGCCTCGACCAGAGAAATTAAAGCAGCCAATCTGAATATTCCTTCCGGAATCGGTGAATTGGAAAGAAAACTGCAAAGAGATATAAGCCTCTTTGGGGCGCGAATTGCTGAAGAAACAGTTAGTGAGAAACCTGATTCTATATTAATTAACAAGTGGAAGGAGAACCTTTTGGAAGCTACAAGGAAACGAGATTCTCTGGTATCTGTTTTTGAAAAAGAATACCCCGGTTATTATGCAATAAAGTATAATACAAATGTTGCCGGTCTTAAAGATATACTTAAAATAATCGGACATAATGGAAATTACATTAATTATGTAGCATCCGATACTGTACTTTATATTTTCGTTGCTAACAGGAAACATCAGCAGTTGCTGGTTGTTCCGGTAGATTCATCATTTTATGAAAATATCAGGCAATTCAGGAATTTGTTAACTGTACCTATGGCTTCAGATAATGCCAGAATTTCATTCGAAAACTATCAGTCAATTGGATATGAATTGTATAAGACCCTTGTCTTTCCCATCAGAAAATACCTGATTTCCGATAGGTTATTAATCTCGCCTGACAATATTCTTTCTTACCTTCCGTTTGAAACACTCCCTACCGCTCCATATCCGGGAGAAGGAATTTTATATCGTGATATTGCTTACCTTATGAATGATTTTGATATCTCCTATACCTATTCTGCAACATTTATGGCGGAATATGTAAAAAGAACCTTTAGTTTTGGTTTAGGTAACAAGGTTATTGTGTTTGCTCCAAACTATCCTAAAACTATTGATATCCAATCAGTAATAATGAGCAGACAGCACGGTGTGGGTAAACTGCCTGATCTCCCTTATGCCAGGCAGGAGGCAGAATTTGTATCAAATATTACAGGTGGAAAACTTTATGAAAATGATGAAGCAAAAGAATCAGTTTATAATACAGAGGCAGGGAAATACGATATCATTCATCTGGCAATGCATACTTTTCTGAATGATAAAGAACCTATGCAATCAACTTTGATATTCAGCGCTGCAAAAGATACAACTGAGGATTGTTATCTAAAAACATACGAAGTTTACGGGATCCCATTGAAAGCTAAAATGGTGGTACTTAGCTCCTGTAACACCGGTTCGGGTTTATTATATTCCGGTGAAGGAATCATGAGCCTGGCAAGAGGCTTTATCTATTCAGGAAGTGAGTCGGTTGTAATGTCAATGTGGGAGATTGAAGATAGATCGGGGACAGAGATTGTGAAGATGTTTTATAAAAACCTAAAAAATGGGAATTCGAAAAGCGAAGCCTTACGTAAAGCAAGAATTGCCTATCTGAAAAAAGCTGATCAGTTAAGATCACATCCCTATTTCTGGTCGGCTCTCATTATTTATGGGAATAATACTCCGCTATATTATTCAAGACAACTTATTATCGCTGCAGCCATTGTCATTCTTATTATAATTGCCGCACTATTACTTTATTTCAGGAAACGTAAATACTCCTGATATTCCGGATCTTCTTTTACCAGCTCCAGAAGGGCTTCTTTGCATAAATATTTTTTTCTCCTGGCATAAGTCTCATTCTTAAGATTCATCTTTTTTGCAATCTCTTCGTAGGAATAACCTTCTGAAAATAATTTCAGAACCGTTTGTTGGTCTGGCTTTAGTTTTAGAAAAACCCGGCTTACAATTCTCTCAAGAATTGGGGAATTTATATCTTCCGGCTCCTCTTCGTCCGCGAGATCAAATTGCAATTCAACGGTTCTTTGTTTTTTTCTAAGCTGCGCGTTCCAGACATTCCGTGCAATTCCATAAAAATAGCCTTTAAGATCAGTAGTCAGATTAAGACTGCCTTCTGTTATCTGTTTGTAAAGTATTATAATTGAATCCTGAAAAACGTCTGAAACATCCTCATTTGATCCACTATTCTTCAGTACATAAATTTTTACAGCCTGTAAATAATTGTCATACAGCCAATTGAGAATCTTTTCATCCTGTTTGCGTACACCCGCAAGTATGCTTATATCTGAAATTATTTTAAACAATCCCTTGTGGTTATATCAATAAGAGTGCAAATATAGTGTTTCCAAAAACCAAAATTGTTTTAAAACGTTGAAGGTTTTGATTTTATCTGAATCATAGGATAATCTTATTCAAAATATAAATATCTTTACTTAGGTATAAATAAAATTCCCTGAATAAACAAATGTCTTTCCATTTTGTAAAACAACTTGATGCAATGGATTGTGGACCTTCTTGTCTGAAGATGGTTGCAGGATTTTACAAAATGAGCTTTTCTCTTGAATCATTAAGAAAAAAGTGTTACATAACAAGGGAAGGAGTCTCATTTCTTGGTCTTTCTGAAGCTGCTGATTCTCTGGGATTCAGGTCAATTGGAGTAAAGATTCCTTTTGAAATGTTAAATAGTAATGTACCGTTGCCCTGCATTGTGCACTGGAGGCAAAAGCATTTCATTGTAGTTTATAAGATTAAAAATGATAAAATATGGGCTGCTGATCCCGCTGTAGGCTTTGTTAAATACATGCGCGAAGAATTTGTGCGGCATTGGGCCTCCACCCTTACTGAAGGAAAACCGGCAGGACTTGTTTTAATAATTGAACCTACACCGGCGCTTTTTGAGAATCAGAATGAGCATGAAAAGGCAAAAGGTTTCAAATTCCTCTTCAAATATTTCGGCCTTTACCGAAAATATTTATTTCAGCTGGTACTCGGATTACTACTTGGAAGTTGCATACAACTTGTCATACCGTTCCTGACTCAGTCAATTATAGATATTGGCTTAAATAATAATGATATAGGCTTTATTTATCTGATTCTTTTTGCTCAGATGGCTCTTGTAGTTGGCAGAATGTCGGTTGAATTTATCAGAGGTTGGTTGCTGCTTCATATCGGATCAAGGGTTAATGTAGCTATAATTTCGGGATTCCTTCAAAAGTTGATGTCTTTACCTGTTGCTTTCTTTGATACCAAGCTTACCGGAGATATTCTCCAGCGTATTGAGGATAACAACAGGATTGAAGAGTTTCTTACCTCCGCCAGTCTGAATATTTTGTTCTCTTTTTTCAATCTGATTGTATTCGGCATTGTACTTGCAATTTTTAGTTTTAAGATTCTTATTTTGTTTTTTGCCGGTTCAGCTTTATATATTATATGGGTATCTCTGTTTATGAGATCCAGATCCCGCATCGATCATCAGCGCTTTAAGCAGATGTCTGTATCAGGAACTAAATTAATAAATATAGTTAATGGTATGCAGGAAATCAAACTGACACAAAGTGAACTGAGCATGCGTTGGGATTGGGAAAAACTTCAGGCCTCTCTTTTCGGATTGAAGGTAAAGGGATTGAGTATTATTCAATATCAGTCGGCCGGTGCTACATTAATTAATGAGGTCACTAATATATTTATCACAATCATTTCTGCTACAGCAGTTCTTAAGGGTGATATGACACTGGGAATGATGCTTGCCGTTCAGTTTATTATAGGTCAGCTAAATGTGCCTGTCAGCCAGATTATTGGATTCTTCAGTATATCGCAGGATGCTAAAATGAGTCTTGACCGGCTGGCTGAGGTTCATCAGATGGATAACGAGGAACCGGATCCGGAAATGAAAGTACGTAAGCTTCCCGTTAAAAAAGATTTCTATATAAATAATCTTTCCTATCAGTATGAAGGGCCACGCTCCCCATTTGCTTTAAAAGATGTTGATCTATTCATCGAAGAGAAGAAAACAACAGCCATTGTTGGCACTAGTGGAAGCGGAAAAACAACTTTGCTTAAAATGCTTCTTGGATTTTATCAACCCGTGAAAGGTGAGATTCTTATAGGTGATACCAGGTTGTCAAACCTTAGCCTTAAAGTATGGAGGGAAAAAGTAGGGGCAGTCATGCAGGATGGTTTTTTATTCCCCGATACAATTGCTTTCAATATTGCACCGGGGTCTGAAAAAATCAATGAAGAAAAATTGGTAGAAGCAGTGGGAATAGCTAACATAAAAGTATTTATCGAGTCCCTTCCCCTGGGATACAATACCAAAATAGGGGCAACTGGTCATGGGTTAAGCGAAGGGCAGAAGCAAAGGCTTCTTATTGCCCGTGTAATATATAAGAATCCTGATATTGTTATCTTCGATGAAGCAACAAATTCTCTTGATGCAAACAATGAAAAAGTAATCGTTGAGAACCTCTCGGAATTTTTTAAAGACAAAACAGTTATTATAGTCGCACACAGGCTTAGTACTGTAAAAAACGCCGATAAAATTGTTGTTTTGGACGGAGGCAGAATAATTGAGACAGGTGTCCACGAATCGCTTATCGTGAAACGTGGAGCCTACTTTGATCTTGTGAAAAATCAACTTGAACTTGGTAATTAACAGTGGTTGATGAAAGACCGCAAACCTGAAATATTATACTCTGACCCGGTTAAAGAGATAATGGGAAATATTCCCGGGAAAATCCTTACAAGGGGAACCTCGGTTATGTTTTTGGTTTTAGTCCTGTTTATTCTTTTCGCGTGGTTAATAAGGTATCCCGATACCATACCTGCCCCGGTTGAAATTACAACTATTTACCCTCCTGTAACACTTGTTACTAAAATATCAGGACGTATTAAATATCTATACGTGAAAGAGAGAGAAAAGGTTACAGCCGGGCAATTACTGGCTGTGATGGAGACAACTGCTTCAATAGATGAGATAAAATTATTAAAAAAGACAATTAACAACATTAAGAAACCAGATTCGCTCTTTTTTCAATATTTGCCCGGTTTTTTAGAACTTGGCGAGCTTCAGGGTTATTATGCATCTTTCCTAAAAAACCTTACAGACCTGAACAATTACAATGTAAATGATTTTTATGGGAGTAAAATAACATCCCTGACTGATGAGATTAACGGAATTAAGGAATACATCAGCAGATTAACTGACAAGGAGAAATTGTACTCTGAAAACCAGAAACTTGAAACAAAAAAATATAATAGAGATTCTTCTCTTTTCGCCGGTAATGTAATCTCTGAAAGTGATCTTGAAATATCGCGGCAATCTCTTATACGAATTAAGATTGAACTACAGCAGGTACGACTGGACCATTCTGCAAAATCCATTGAAATGGCCGAAAAGCGACAACTTCTTCAGGATTGCCGGATAAAAAGAGTGGAAGAGAAAGAAAAACTTATTTCAATTTTAGGAGAATCATTTCTTAATCTTAAGGCACAGGTAAATATCTGGGAAAATAGTTATCTCCTTGTTTCTCCTGTTGACGGTATAGTATCGTTTACCCGCTTCTGGAGCGCAAACCAGTCAGTTGTAAAAGACGAACCCGTGGTTAATGTTGTTCCTCTTGAAACCGGAGACTTACTGGGAAGAATAAACCTTAAGATGCAAAGATCAGGTAAAGTTAAAAACGGACAATTAGTTAATATTAAACTCAGCGGTTATCCATATATGGAATATGGAATGTTAAGAGGTATTGTAAAATCAAAATCACTCCTGCCGTCAGGTGATGCATATATTATTGAAATTACTCTTCCGGACGGTCTTACAACAATGTATGGAAAACAACTTGATTTCACCCAGAATATGCAGGGAACGGCAGAAATTATTACTGAAGATATCCGGCTTCTGCAAAAAATAGTAAATCCGTTCAGATACCTGATTACAAGGAATACCAGATAATTCTATATCATCTTTTGGAGTATGGTTCATAATCATCATCTTTGGAAGTTGATGAAAACACAGAACCGGATGAGGTCTTATTGTCAGCCACCGGTTTACCCTTATCCTTTTTCTTAAATTTCTGATATAGCCGCACTGCCAAAAATACCATAGCAACAGCAAAAATTATAATCTCGGTTTTATCCATATTAACTTCTTTTGTTCATAAACTTTGTGAGCCTTTGTGTAACCCTTTGTGCAACTGTGTGTTTAATATTTTTTATTATCTGCATATTAACACTTCAGAGTAATAATCAAATTGTTTTTCAAATATATAATTTATCCTCCATAAATATATTCAAAACTATCCCGAAAACATCTTTTTAGATCATCCTTATTATGCCATTGACAGGTTCGCACTCTCTTATTGTATTTATTTATGACAAAACTTTGAGTTTTAATAAATATTTCAATATTTTCGTACTCTGAAAATTCCATGAATTGTCATGGTGCAGAATACTGTTAAAGAGCTGAAATATAAAAGGATTGATTATGATTGAGAAAAATCCGGATGACTCTGTTCGTGAAGAACAATTCGGGGCTGTTGAAAATGCTACCGGAACTGAGGATGCCATACAAGCGGAAAACGCGCAAGAGATTAAACCTGAGAAAAAAAAGCCAAATCGGGTAGATGATCATGATTTTGATGACATAGAACTTCCTCCTGTTGATTATTCAGGATATTCTAAGCATGAACTGGTTGAAACAATCAGCCTTATTATCGAAAACCGGACTCCTTCAGAAATCAGGGATGATGTTGACCGGATTAAAATACTCTTTTATAAGAAATTGAAGCTTGAAGCAGATGAAAGAAAGAGCAAGTTTCTTGAAGATGGCGGGAAATTAGAAGATTACAGAGCCTGGGTTGATCCGGATGATGCCCGCGTAAAACATCTGCTCGAAAAATTTAAAGAGAAAAAAACCGACTACAACAAGATTCAGGAAGCAGAGAAATATGAGAATCTTAAGAAAAAATATGATATAATAGATAAGATCAAGGAACTCGTTAACAGGGAGGAGTCAATTAATAAGACATTTCATGACTTCAGAACACTTCAGAATGAATGGCATTCAATAGGCGTCGTTCCTCAGACTTCCCTGAAGGATATATGGGAAAATTACCATCATTATGTAGAAATATTCTACGATTATATTAAAATAAACAAGGAATTGCGGGATCTTGACCTTAAGAAGAACCTCGAGGCAAAGATTCTGTTGTGTGAAAGAGCTGAAGAACTACTTCTCGAACCAAATCCTGTAAATGCTTTCAGATCTTTACAGGACTTTCATGATAATTGGCGCGAGATCGGGCCCGTTCCCCAGGAAGCGAAAAATGAAATTTGGGAGAGATTTAAAGAAGCTACATCACAGATCAACAAAAGGCACCATGAGTATTTCGAGAAGCAGAAAGACGATCAGCGGAAGAATCTGGATGCAAAAATAGCCCTTTGTGAGGAGGTGGAAGCAATTAATGTGCTTGAGATGAGAAATTTCAAGGACTTTGATGAAAGAGCTGCCAGGGTAGTTGAATTCCAAAAAATGTGGCGCACGATAGGCTTTGCTCCAAAAAAACAAAATAACAAAGTCTATCAGAGATTCAGAGATGGCTGCGATGCTTTTTTCGAGAAGAAAAGAGAGTTCTACTCTGATAATAAAGAGATTCAACTTAATAACCTTCAGCTGAAAACGGAATTATGTATTCATGCTGAAGCTCTTCAGGAGAGCGCTGAATGGAAAACTACTTCTGATGCATTGATCAGGCTTCAGAAAGAGTGGAAAGAGATTGGGCCGGTTCCCCGAAAACAATCTGAAAGAAGTTGGAAAAGATTCCGGAAAGCCTGCGATCACTTTTTCAACAGGAAAACGGAGTTTTTTGCTAAACTCGATACCTCATACGAAGATAACCTGAAAGAAAAACTTTCTGTAATTGACGAATTGGAGAAATTTGAACCCGGAACAGATGTACACGCTGCTTTCGAACGTCTTAAAGAGCTGCAAAGGAAATGGACAGATATCGGATTCGTTCCTTTCAATATGAAAGATGAAATAACAAATAAATACAGGAATATTCTTAATAAGGAGTTTGATAAATTGAAAATTGGCGATGATGATAAGAATATACTTAAATATAAAACCAAACTCGATAGTCTTAAAGCAAATCCAAAAGCCTCAAGAAAAGTCCGGAATGAAAGAGATAAATTTTTTACGAAGATCAAACAACTGGAAAGCGATATAGTGCTTTGGGAAAATAATATTGGCTTTTTTGCCAAATCAACCAATGCCGATACAATGATACGAGAGGTTGAAGAGAAAATAGATAGCGCTAAAAAAATGATTAAAACTCTTGAAGAAAAAGTCAAGATGATAGACCTGTCAGGTCTTGATGATTAATATAAACAATATCAGATAGTTAAACTTATAAGACTTTCTTGCTTTGACTGATGTTAAGTACGTATTCGTTACGGGAGGAGTTACTTCTTCTCTGGGGAAGGGCATTATTTCTGCTTCTCTTGCAAAGTTGTTACAGGCCAGGGGCTATTCTGTAACTATTCAGAAACTCGATCCATATATTAATGTTGATCCGGGGACACTCAACCCTTATGAACATGGAGAATGTTACGTGACACTTGATGGAGCTGAAACCGACCTTGATCTGGGTCATTATGAAAGGTTCCTGAATGTCCCTACCAGCCAGGCTAATAATGTCACCACCGGACGGATTTATCAATCGGTTATCAATAAAGAGCGAAAAGGCGATTACCTCGGTAAAACTGTTCAGGTAATTCCTCATATCACCGATGAGATAAAACGCAGGATCAAACTTGTTAGTTCAGGTAATCATAAATTTGATATAGTAATAACAGAAATTGGAGGAACAGTAGGCGACATCGAATCCCTTCCATATATTGAATCGGTACGTCAGTTAAAATGGGAATTGGGAACACAAAATTGCGTTGTTATCCATCTTACTCTGGTACCATACCTATCCTCAACCGGAGAATCAAAAACCAAACCAACACAACATTCTGTTAAAGAGCTTCTCGAGGCAGGGATACAACCCGATGTATTAGTTCTCAGAACAGAAAGGCATCTTAACGAAGATATGAAAAAGAAAGTTGCTCTTTTTTGTAATGTTGAAGAAAGCGCTGTAATTGAGTCAGTTGACGTATCAACAATATATGAGGTGCCTATCAAAATGATAGAACAGGGACTCGATAATACAGTTCTTCGGAAACTGGCGCTTCCTGTAGGAAATGAGCCCCCGCTAACCGAATGGAGAGAATTCCTTACAAAACTAAAGAATCCAAAACATTCAATTAAGGTTGGACTGGTCGGAAAGTATGTTGAGCTTCCCGATGCCTATAAATCAATTGCAGAATCATTCATTCATAGCGGAGCAATGAATGAATGTGAGATACAGGTTGAATACATACATTCAGAAGAAATTACTGAAAATAATGTTATAGATAAGCTGACCGGGCTTCAAGGCATCCTTGTTGCCCCGGGATTCGGATCAAGAGGTATTGATGGAAAAATATTGACTGCAAAGTATGCGCGCGAAAACAATATTCCTTTTCTCGGAATTTGCCTCGGTATGCAATGCGCTGTTATTGAATTTGCAAGAAATGTTCTGAAATTTGAAGGAGCTCATTCAACCGAGATAAACCATAAAACAAAATACCCTGTTATAGATCTTATGGAGGAACAGAAAAGCATAATTGATAAGGGCGGAACAATGAGACTCGGAGGGTATAAATGTATCATCACTAAAAATTCAAGGGCATACGAATCTTATGGGAAAACAGAAATCGTTGAGAGACACAGACACAGGTATGAGTTCAACGATAAATACTTTGATGATTTTAAGAAAAACGGGATGATACCTGTCGGGATTAATCCCGAATCAAACCTGGTTGAGATCATTGAAATACCTGATCACAAATGGTTCATAGGAGTCCAGTTTCATCCTGAATACAGCAGTACAGTAATTAACCCGCATCCACTATTTGTTAATTTTATTAAAGCATGCATCGGATCTCGGTTCTTCGCTCCCCCCGGGGCCGGGGTAAACGAAGAACCGAAGTCCCGCAAGGCGGATTAAACTCCGCGGAGCTCGACGAAGTCAAAATCAATGAATTTATTTGCATGATTCCTGATACTCAACATTTATAAATAGAAACAATTAACTTAATTCACCTGAAAGAATGGATAGAAATACAATAACAGGCATTATTCTGATTTTTGCAATCTTTATCGGATTTAGTATATATAATAACAGCCGGTTAAATAACGGCTATCAAAAAGCTGTTTTAGTTGCAGAATCTTATTATAGCAAAGGAGACCTGGAAGCAGCAAGATCAGAATATATTAATGCACTGAGATTCAAGCCAAATCAACCGGATGCTATTACCAAAATTAATGAAATAAACTTTAAACTCGGAATTGTACCGGAGCAACAGAAAACAGATACAGTACTTCCCCAAAAGTCAAAAACCGAAATCCCTGTTACACCCAATACCGGTACAACTACTGATTTAAATCAATATGGAATATTTGCAAAGTCGGCAATTGGTGAAAATGAGTTCATAACTCTTGAAAATAATAAGGTAGAACTTAAAATATCACTGAAAGGAGGAAAGGTTTATTCTGCAAGGTTAAAAGACTTCAGGACTGCTGATTCCCTTCCTTTAATTTTATTCTCCGGAGACTCAACAGTTTTTGGTTTCAATTTTTTTACTACCGATAATAAAGCCCTTCAGACAAACAACCTCTATTTTACACCGGTGTCAGACCAGAAAACTTATGTTGTGAGTTCTAAGCCACAAAGCGTAAGCCTGAGGTTAATGGCAGACAACGATAAATATATCGAATATAAATATACTCTCGCGCCCGATAAGTATATGGTTGATTTTAATGTGACCTTCAAATCGATGGAGGGTATAATCGCTTCAAATCAAAACAATATTACATTAGACTGGCGAATGTATATACCACAACAGGAAAAAGGAAGACAGAATGAAGAGAATTATTCTGATATTACATATAAATATTATCAGGACGATGTTGTTTACTTGAAGCAAAGGCAAAGTAAGGAATTAGAAAAAGTTGATATAACAACTAAACTTAGCTGGGTTGCATTTCAGGATCAGTTTTTTTCGTCAGTTATCGTATCTAACGATTTCTTCTTAAATGGCTCCCTATCGTCAACACGGACATTGACCTCCAAAAAATATATAAGATATTACACATCTGAGGTCGGAGTACCTTATAATCCCGCTTCTTCTAATGCTATTAGCATGAAGTTGTACTATGGGCCAAATAGCTTTACCATTCTTAAAAAAGAAGGGCTTGAGCTTGGAAAGTTGGTTTTTCTTGGAAAGAATATTATAGGCTGGATAAACAGGTTTGCAATTATTCCAATATTCAACTGGCTCGAAAAATTCATCGGAAGCTATGGAATAATTATTCTTATCCTGACACTTATTATCAAGATAGTACTATTTCCTCTAACTTTTAAATCATACCAGTCAACAGCAAAAATGCAGGTTCTGAAGCCTATGGTTGAGGAACTGGGAAAGAAATTTCCCAAGAAGGAAGATGCCATGAAAAAGCAACAGGCTACAATGGATCTGTATAAGAGGGCTGGAGTGAACCCGATGGGAGGGTGTCTTCCTATGCTTCTTCAGATGCCGATTCTTTTTGCTATGTTCAGGTTTTTTCCGGTTTCGATTGAATTAAGGCAGGAACACTTTCTATGGGCAGCAGATTTATCAACTTACGATTCTATTTTAACTCTTCCATTCACTATTCCGATGTATGGAAACCATGTGAGTCTTTTTACACTCCTGATGACTGCTTCAACATTACTGACCATGAAGATGACCGGTTCTTCCCCGGGGGCTGATCAACCGGGAATGAAGATGATGATGTACATGATGCCTGTAATGTTCATGCTTATCCTGAACAATTTCTCATCAGGGCTTACATATTATTATTTTCTTGCAAATATGATTACATACGGACAGAATATAATCTCCAAAAGATTTATCGATGCTAACGCCGTTCTTGCAAAGCTTGAGGAAAATAAAAAGAAACCGATAAAAAAATCCAAATGGCAGCAACGTCTTGAATCAGCTGCTAAGCAAAGAGGTATTAATCCGCCTAAAAAATGACTAAATTTATTTCTTCCAAATTATCAGGGGAAATGAGAAAAAAATTTAAAAACAAAGATTTAGCTGAAAGGCTTGGTGTTTCAGGTACACTGGTATCGCTTGTACTTAATAATAAAGCCGACCGTCACGGTATTCGTAAGGATACTCAGGAAAAGGTGCTGCTCCTGGCAAGGAAAATGGGTTATTTTGATTCGCTGCACGAAATAAATGAAATATCGCCGGTTGAGGATAAACCAGGGGTTCTGGGAATGATAGTCCCTTCTCTTGACGATCCTTTTGTTATTCAGATAACACCATTTCTTCAGAAAGCATTTTCCGGTATTGGAATAGGATTTTCTATTGTCACGAAGGATCCTGACGATCAGAGATTCGACAGGCTCGTGGGAGCATTTAAAAAGTTCTATAGTGGTCTTATTTTGGTCGGAGATGCTGCTGATGATAATACAATAAGGGCGCTCCGCACTACTGATTATCCTTTTGTTCTTCTTGAAAAATCAGTAAAGTCATTGCGGCTTAATACAGTTTGCTCCGATAACATTGCTGGAGCTCATTGCATTGTTAATCACATTGATAAGCTTGGATATAAGAACGTTTTGATTATTGCAGATCGTAGATCAGTACATATTGATCCAATTCCGGTTCAGGATGTTATTGATGCTTTAGAGCAGAAACCAGGTATTAACAAACCGGTAGTTGTTGAGTTGGAGAAACCGGTAGCCGGTGATGAAATTGATTATCTTCAGCTTGAAAAATTCCTTCGTCCTCCCTACCGGGCTGATGTTATGATTATTATGAATGTAAGTCTGGTTTATTCGATAATGACTTTGCTACGGAAAAAGAAGATGCGCATTCCTCAGGATATAGCTGTAGTTTCAATGGAGGAAGGAACCGGATTCGACCTTATGTATTCTCCTGTTACCTGCCTCAGAAAACCTCTTTCAGGTATGTCCGCTAAAGTTGCAAACATGATATGGTCAGAGGTTAAAAACTCAGGTAAAGGAAAATTTAAACGGCAGGTAAATATTTCCCCTGAGCTTATTGTCAGAAATTCCTGCGGCGCTATTTAGACCCGGAATTATTATGAGAACAACCCTGAAATTTTTGTTGGCGCTGTTTATAACGCTAAACTGCAGTTGTACAGGTAAACATCTGGTAAGTAATAAAGAGTACCTGAAGCTCATCGAGAAATCATTTAGTGAAAGAAAACAACTTGCTGCCAACAGGGAGGCTGCCCTGTTCCGGGTTTTTGACCGGAAACTCTCGATAAAACAGACTGAAGCGCTGAAATTCCTCTTTGCATTTATGCCGTTAAGCGATCTGGCCGATTATAACGGCGATTTTTTTCTCGCTAACATCAATATGTCATTGCGAACGAAAGAAGAGACTCCATGGGGAAAGGATATACCTGAAGAAATTTTCCTTCATTATATTCTTCCCTGCAGGGTTAATAATGAAAATCTTGATTCTTTCCGGATTGTCTATTATAATGAGATAATGAACCGGGTGAAAGAGAAAGATATCCTGAATGCAGCCCTGGAGATAAATCACTGGTGCCACGAAAAAGTGAGTTACCAGCCGGCCGATATCAGGACATCTGCCCCTATGAGCACAATTCTGTCAGCAAGAGGAAGATGTGGCGAAGAATCTACATTCACCGTGGCTGCTCTCAGAACTGCCGGAATTCCCGCCAGACAGGTATATACTCCACGCTGGGCTCACAGCGATGACAACCATGCCTGGGTCGAAATATGGATAAATGGCGAATGGTACTACATGGGCGCCTGCGAACCGGAACCTGTCCTCGATAGGGGATGGTTTACCGAACCTGCAAGAAGAGCCATGCTGGTACATACAAAATCGTTTGGCGCTTTTTGGGGTAATGAGAAAATAATAAACAAGCATAACAATTTTACAGAAGTCAACAACCTCGCTAAATATGCTGTCACAAAGAAAATATTTGTGAAAGTTTTCGACAATAAAGGAGTACCGTTAAATGATGCAAAAGTAGAATACCAACTTTATAACTACGCCGAGTTTTACCCACTCGCCCTTGTCCCGACAAACGAAAATGGAATAAGTCAATTCGAAACCGGGTTGGGCGATCTCCTGATATGGGCTTATAAAGGTGATGATTTCGATTATAAGAAAATATCTGTTATTGAAACTGATACTTTAGTGTTGAGACTCAACCGGAAAACGGAAGGCAACTATAACTTCGATCTTGATCTTGATGTTCCGGTAACCCGCACACCCCTTCCGGTACCTCCAACAGAAATGACTGCCATAAATACAAAGAGAATTAATGATGAAAATATCCTTAGGCAGAAATATATTAATTCCTGGATGAAACCTGAAGAGGCAAAAACTCTCGCTTTGAAACTCGACATGGATACCGCGAAAATGATGAATATTTTTGTCAGGAGCATGGGCAACTATAACGAGATCAGATCATTCCTTTATAGTATTCCTGATTCATTGAAAGACCTTGCCGTATCTATGCTTGAAATTATTCCTGACAAGGATATCCGCGATATGAAAGGATATATTCTTTCAGACCACCTGAAAAATAGTTT